>NZ_CP036261.1:3932105-4254260 GCF_007741475.1 Rosistilla ulvae
TCCTTCCATCTGTTGGATCAGCTCGCGAACCGTTTGGATCTGGTCGGGCGTTCCTTTGACCCACAGCTTGCTGGAGACCGGGTCGCCGTCGACGGTTGGCCCCTTGCCGGCACCATCGCCACCGCCGGCGAAGAACTTGTTGATCGTCAGGACCGCCGACTGCGGATCGAGGCGGTTGAGTTGAATGACTTCGAAACCGGTCCCTTTGCCCTCGAGCATCTCGATCGTGTCTTTGACCAGTTTCTGTTCGTCGGGGCGAGCCCACAGGATGATCGATCCGGTGTTCGGTTCGACACTCATCCGCACCTCGGGCAAGCCAGCCAACAGTGTCGACAAGACGTTAAACGCCGTGTCGGTTGCAACGGTGCTCAGCGGGTAGCGTTGCAGGCTTGGCGGCGCCGGTGGCTCGACAGCTTCTTGCCCGTCGATCGACATCGGTTTGTCGACAAGTTCGACGATCGCGCGGAACTGTGATAGCTTCGACGGTTCGCCCGCGGCGAATAGATTTGCGCCAAACAGATCGGTCGCGATCTGAATCCCTTCGGCCGAGTTCTCGTCGCCCAGTCCCATCAATTGCCGCGCGACAGCGAGGACTTCGTCGGGCGTACGATGGTTCAACGCGATCGCGACGACGTCGCCGGCGATTCCGCCGGGGCCGTTGGCTTGTCGCAACGCTTCGCGGATCGCTTTCAATTTATCGACGGTCTCGACGACGATCGCCTGACGCGACGATTCGAGCACGATCACCGAACCCCAGGGACCGATCAATTGGCTCAATTCCTCTTGGGCCGTCGTCGGCGAAACGCCTCCCAACGGCAGGATGCAGCGGACGATGTCCGATCCGCTGCGCTGGTCCAATTGGTCCGCGGTGACCGATTCGGCCAGTTCGCGGATCAGCTTCGGAGCAAGTTCGGATTCCAGATCGACGACGATCAACAGCCGCCCGCGGCGGACCAGGGCGTAGCCTTTGTCCAACAGCATCCGGTTGATTAGATCGATCGCTTCGTTGGGAGAATACGACCGCGTCGGATCGATAAAGCTGAGCGTTCCGGGGGGCGGTTGGTCGAGCTGCAGCTGCAGATCGGCCTCTTCAGAGAGCCACTGCAGCACATCGCCCCAAGGTTGGCCCGAAAAATTGAATCGCAATTGGACGTCAGCCGACTTTTCCGCCACGGGAGCCCCAGCCGCTTGAGCGACAGCCGCTCGCAACGCCTTGTCCTGCTGAGGTTCGGCTGCGGCAGCCGCTGGTTTTTCAGCAGCCAGCGGTATGGCGGCCGGTTGTTGAGCGGCCGGTTGTTCGGCAGCAGCTTGCCCCGCTTCCGCTTGATCGGCAGCGGAAGTCGCAGCAGGGGCAGCGTCGTCGGTTGGCTCTTGTCCCACCGCAGGAGTGGCTAGTAGCAGCAGAATCGAGGCGGCGCGGAGGTGCCGGGGGACAAATCGAGGCATATACGAAGCTTTCATCGAATGATCGGCAGGTCACGGGAGTGTGAAAGGAGGTTGTTGCTATCGTAATCGCCTAGCGGAATTCAGACATAGCTTCCGCCGTTTTCAGGCGAAATCTGGTCGGCAAGGCGCTCCGAACCTCGATTTAACCCCGATAAAGCGTCGGAGTTCCGTAGGAAATCGAAGTGGTCCGTGTTCGAGGGACCACGCCCTCAATCAGAGCAGGCCGTCGCGGTGGAGGAGCTCGGCCAGGCGGCGGGCGCCGCGGGGATTCAGGTGCATATGGTCCGAAAAGGCTTCGTTTTCAGTGAATGCAGCCGAATAATCGGCGATCGGACGCCCCAGTTCCTGCTGCAGCCAGTCGATCCATTCGGGCAGTTCCGGGATGATCTGCAGATACCGCGGGTGAAAAGGGCCGACAAATAACACGACTTCGATCTCTTCCTGATCGGCGAACTGCAACACTTGTCGAGCGGCGTCGACGTGCAGCTGAGAATACAGAATCGGCTCGGCACCGTAGCTGAGCATCTTGTCGATCTGCGGCTTGGTCGCATCGTTGGGCATGATCCAGTTCTGGTCGTCACCGCGAAGATAGAACAGGCTGCGGATCGCAAATTCGCCGTTAAACCGATACAGGTGCGAAAACTGCGACGCCCGAAACTCCTCCGGGCGATACGCCGCCATCGTTTCGCACAACATCGGCGATTGAAACATGTAGGCGGTAAAGCGTTCCAACGCTCCGACTTCGTCCTCGCGACTGACGCAGCTGATCTCGAACAGTAACCGCTTGGGAGCCGGATGCCGCTGCAAATAATCGTGCCAGAGCGCCGGCATGGCGACGACCGGCAAGGCGTTAAAGCTGAGATTCACCGTCGGTTGGCCCGTGATCTCCGCGATCGCTGGCGGATGCAACATGTGCAGCCCACGCGAATTTCCCAACGCGACGATCTCGCCGGGCAGATCGCCACGGTACAGCTGAGAGTATCGAAACTGAGTCGACATCACGGCGCGATCGATCGCCCGGGCACCGATCCGATCCCCGGCGATCACGAGCGCCGCGAACGCGAGAATCGCCAGTCCGATCCGCCGAGCGGTTTTGGTTGGAAGGTCGACGTTCAACATTAGAACTGAAAGTAAATGAACTGCTTGCCGTCAAAGGTGCCCCACAGCGCGAGCGACCACAATAAGCATGCATAATACACGGCGCGGGCGGCGGGGATGCGGAGAAACAGTTGCGCCCAGCGGATGAACTGCGACGCGATTTCAAAACCGGCCAAGATGCTGACCAGACCACAGGCCTTCAGCAGCGGAATCCGGTTTTGCAGCGTCGAGGGACTGAGCCCATCGAGCGAGGCGATTTGGGCGAGGATCTGCACCGCTTGATCGAAGCTGCCGCTGCGGAAGAAGACCCAGGTGATGCAGAGCGCGGTGAACATCATCGCAGACTTGGCGGCATCGATTCCTAGTCGCTGCAGCCAGGCTGCCGAAAAGGTTTCGCAATCGGCAATCCGCGTCGACGGCGGCCCCAGGAACGAAATCCAGATCCGGTGAGCGATCAGCAGCGCCGCGTGGATCGCTCCCCAAATGACGAAGTTCCAACTGGCTCCATGCCACAATCCTCCCAACAGCATCGTGATCGCGAGGTTGCGGTAGGTCTTCCAAGCTCCGCGGCGACTGCCTCCCAGCGGGATGTAAACGTAGTCGCGAAGCCAGGTCGACAGCGTGATGTGCCAGCGATGCCAGAAATCGGCCGGCGATGTGGCGAGGTAGGGCGTGCGGAAGTTTTCGGGCAGCCGGATTCCCAACATCCTTGCAGTGCCGATCGCGATGTCGGAATAACCCGAGAAATCGCAATAGACCTGGAACGCGTAGAGGACCACGATCATGGCGGTATTGAGGCTGGAAAAGCCCTCGGGATCGCGGAACATCGGGTCGACGACGGTGCCGATCGAATCGGCGATCACGATCTTCTTGAAGAAGCCCTGGAGGACGCGGCCGAAGCCACTCTCGAAGTCTTCCCACGCGAAGCGCCGGTCGGTTTCCAGCTGCGGAAAAAACTCGCCCGCTCTCACGATCGGCCCGGCGACCAACTGAGGGAAGAAGCCGACAAAGGTTGCAAAACGCAGGAAGTCTCGTTGCGGCGGGATTTGCTTGCGATAGACGTCGATCGAATAGCTGAGCGTTTGAAACGTGTAGAACGAGATTCCCGCCGGCAGGATCAGGTTTAACGTCGGCCAGTCGAGCGACCAGTTCAGTGGCGCGACCAGCTGTTGCAGACTGTCGGCGAAGAAGTTGAAGTATTTGAATGTTGCGAGGATGCCGAGATTGCTGACGATGCTGAGGCTCAACAGCAGCCGCCGCCGCGATGGCGAATCGGTTTTCCCGAGCGCGAGGCCAACGGTAAAGTCGACGACCGACGAGAGGATCAGCAAGCCGAGAAACCGGGCGTCCCACCATCCGTAAAACAGGTAGCTGCCGGCAAGGCAGAACGCGATCCGCCCCCGGCCACGAAGCGTCCAATAGATCGCTAAGAAGCAAGGTAAGAAGATCAGGAAGGCGAAACTGTTAAATAACACGCTGGCTGAAGTCGAGAAGCATCGAAGGTATCGCCCGCTGGCGGCAGGTCGGTGGTGTCTTATCCTAGCTAAAACCGCGTCCAGCGATACCGAAGAATTCGCTGGATCATGTCGACCCGGCGAGCGACTTGAGCGATTCGTAGCCGCGTTCAGCGAGTGCCAACAGTCGTGGCGAATAAACTTTTCGGCAACGTCCAATCTGGACTAGATCACCATGAAACCGCGATTTAAATTCGCGTGGACCATAGGAACGATTCGGATCTCCGGCACCGCCAAAGTCGTAGTATCGCAGCCCGCGATCGTGAGCCCACTGAATCTCGTCCCAAACGATACAAGCAAACGGATGTAAGCTTCGCGGCCGGTTGGTGCCGCCATACCAAGCGAAATATCGATCGTTCCAGGCCAGACTGATCGTGCCCGCGACGTCGTGGCCACGGAAACTTGCCACGCGAACCTGCAGCACGTCTCCCAATTCTTGTTGCACGGCCAGGAACAGATCGATGTTGGGGCAGGGAACGATCGCCCGTCGCAAGCTTTGAAGAATCTGCGCGTAGGCGCGCCGTTGTAGCTCGGGAGAATTGCCGACTTCGATTGTGACACCACGGTTCAGCGATCGGCGAATGTTGCCGCGCATCTGTTTCCCGATGTTGTTCCACAGTTGCTGCTTGCTTTGCGTCAGATCGATCACGTAATTTAGAAACGCTCGCGGTTGGTATGCCGCCGACGCCAAAGTCGGACAATCGACCACTGCGGCTCGCAACGAGCGGATCTCGGTATATAGAGTCGACTTGCAAACACTCGCGTCGTGTTTCGCCAATAACTGCTCGGCTGCGACTGACGCCTGAGGGTGCGCACCGCACAACGGTTCGGCAAACATCACGGCGCGGGATGTTAGGGCGCGGGCGAGCGTCGAAATCGCGTCGATTCGAACCGGTGCGATCATCGCCAGGATTTGACCGTGTGCGTCTTGAGCCGCGATCGCTAGCGATTGGTATCGACGCGATTGGTCGAAGGCGCGACACATTCCCGCGGTGTGAAAGACCGAACCGTCGGGGTGAGCATGAACAAACGCATCCCATTCGCTCGGGGCGTCCGAGGGGTAAATGATTCGGTATCGAAGCGAAGGTGTCTTAATCGGATGCACTTAAACGTCCCGGAAGAAAACTGCAAGCGCAGGACGAGAGCTCGACATCCGCCCAATACGAGTCACTGCAAAGCCGCCCAACACGAAGCAATGAGGCGAAATCGAAGCCTAATCGGCTTCGAAATCAGCGCCGCCACCGCCGTCCCTAACGCCCCCTCCCGGAGGTGGCACTTTGGCCCAAGTGGTTAGCCTAGGTAAGATGGTGGTCTAATCTGGTGTCGGTGTCCAGCAACTTTTCAATAACTTGCCGCAAAACCAGGGAATCGAATGAAGCGATCGTGTCGATCGTTCCGATTCAGCTGAAAGCAAGGGCAACAGGAAACGACGGCCCAGGTGGGCTCTATTAAATCATTTGAGTCGGATCGCCAGCGCGGTTCCGCCGCGCATCGATTGCACATCCGGCAGCAAATACCCACTCTAAACCATTAAATCAGGGGGCTGTGCCATGGACGGTACGAAGAAACTTCGTCGTTTGGCGCTCGTTACGATTATTGTCAGCGGGACCGGATGCCAATCGACGACTGGATTGTCGACGTTAAACCTTAATCCGTTTAACCGTGCGGCCAGTTCCGAGCAGGAGCCCAAGGTTGCTGTGGTCACCGTCCCTGGCGGAAAAACCAACGCTGCCGCCACAGAATCGGAAGGATTCACGGGCATGCTAGCCGCAGCGGGAACACGAGCTCGCGATCTGGTTGGTGGGGCGTTCAGTTTCGGAGCATCGGCTCCGATCGATGACCCGACGAAGCCGACCGATGCGCTCAGCCTGACGAATACCCCAAACAATCTTGGCCCCGAAGTCTACGTGGCCAACGGCCAACTGTGGGAATCGAGCGGATCATTCGACCGTGCCATCGAGAATTATGCCAAGGCGTTGGAAGTCGATCCGGAGAACGGTCCTGCCCTTGGGGCGATCGCACGTCTGAACGACCGGCAGAACAACTTGGATGAATCGGTCAGCTACTTTGGGAGGGCAATCGAAGCTGACCCAAGCGAACCCACTTTGTACAACGACTTGGGCCTAGTCCTGGCCCGGCAAAAGAAGTATGACGAAGCGGTCGCGCAAATCCAAAAAGCGATTGCCATCGCACCAGCAAACAAACGGTTTGCCAATAATCTAGCAACGGTTTACATGGACGCGGGGGACTCCTCCCAAGCGATGGCGACGCTGGAAAAGGCACACGAACCAGCCGTTGCGCACTACAACATGGCGTACTTGAATTTCAAACGCCAACAGGTTGGGGAAGCCCGCAACGAATTGGAGACCGCGTTGAAGATCGATCCAACTCTCGAGCCAGCTCGGAATCTGTTGGATAAGCTCGGTGGGACGCAGATCGCGCAGGTCACGAAGGAGACGCTCAGTGCCGCCACGTCGGTTACCGAAAGCGTGAAAGATGTCTCCCAAGGTGTGCAAGATACATATCGGGCGTTGACCGAACAGCCCGGCCCGGTGACCGCTTCGATCTCCAGCGGGGTTGCCGAGGCGCTTGCACCGTATGGTGCTCCAGCCCCTTACACGCCACTTGCGTCCGAGTCGGTTCCGTCGATTGGTGTAAACGCACCACAGGCTGAGACGCCACCGGCCCCGACCAGTGTTGTCCCCGCAGCGGATTCGACGCCTACGACACCAGCGACTACAACACCAACGCCTGCTGCTGCGGCACCCGCCGTGGAAACTCCAGCAAGCGGCAATAGTGGTTTTGCGATGCCACCGGCTATCGGCGGCTAGTCTGCTTGCGTCGCGGACCGGGCTCGCGCTTCACTGGCGCCCCGATTGGGCGCGACGCATCTCGAGAAATTTTGCGATTCGACCGAGGCTCTCTTGAGGGCCTCGGTTTTTTTGTGCTCCGAGCGAGAAGCTCGTGTATGGTTCTAAGCAGACAGGAAGCCAGATTCTTTGTCGCGTGTCTGGTCGATTCAACGCGGGATCTCGGTGTTGATTTGCCCGAAGGGCGGACTGGTAGGCCTGTCCGGTATGCAGCGTTCGATGCCAACGCGATCATCTTCGTACGCCATCATCGGCCTTTGATCCGTAATCCATCGTCGCTTCAACACGATCGAAAACCACACAGGAATCGAGAACATGAAGACCACCGGTTTAAATTGTCGTTGTATAGCGTTTGCTCTGCTTGGAATTTTTTTGGGTGCCACAGCGGTCTGGCAGCGGATTCGTCACAGACGCTTCGTGTGCTTTGCTACAACATCCATTACGGGCAAGGAAACGATGGCGTCTATGATTTGGAGCGACTTGCGCGAGTGATCGTCGCCGCGAAGCCCGATCTGGTTGCCCTGCAAGAGCTCGACGTGATGGTCGAACGTTCCGGTCGCGTTCATCAGGCGCAGAGGTTAGCCGAATTGACCGGCTTGGCGGTTCGAATGGGTCCGACTCAGCATTATCAGGGCGGGCTATTCGGCAATGCAGTGCTGACGCGCATGCCGATCGAGGACGTACAGATTCATCCCTTGCCCTACACGCCGGCGACCGAGAGTTTAACGACTTATCCTCGCGGTGCCATTTCGGTGGTCGTGCAATGCACCAATGGGCGTCCGTTACGATTCGTCAGCACGCATTTCCAGCACAACGTTCCTGGCGACCGAGTCGCGGAAGCCGAAGCGATCAACCGACTGTTCGGCACCGACAACGTGCCAACGGTGCTCGCCGGTGACATGAACTCCGTTCCCGGTTCGGAACCGATTGAAATTCTTGGAAACCGCTGGAACAACGCGATCGACCTCGCGGCGTCGCCGACAGCTCCGGCGAAGAAGCCCACCTCGCGGATCGACTACATCTTCTATCGCGGCGGCGGGTTAAAAATGGTCGAGTCGCGCGTTGTGGACGAATCGATGGCATCGGATCACCGTCCGGTGCTGGCCGTCTTTAAGCTGGCCAATTAGCCGCCGATTTGCCCAGCGGTCATGCGACGTCTCCTAGATCCAAGCTGTTGCCGTAACGCGTTAACACGCGTTGCTTCAATAACGCCAGCGATGGATCTTCCAGGTGGGGATCGTTGTCGACAATCTCCATCGCCAAATCGCGAGCGGCTTCCAGAATCTCGGTGTCGCGCAGCGGATCGGCAACACGCAGCGGCGGCATGCCACTTTGGCGAACGCCCAACAGGTCGCCTGGGCCTCGCATGCGATAGTCGGCTTCGGCCAGTGCGAATCCATCGCTGGTGCTGGCAAACGTATTTAAACGCTCGTCATCCTCGGGCAGCCCTTCCTTGTCGGTGAAGACGCAGACGTAACCGGGATGCGAGCCACGCCAAACGCGGCCTCGCAGTTGATGCAGTTGAGCCAACCCGAAACGGTTCGCCCCCAGGATCGTCATCACTGTCGCGTTGGGGACATCGATACCGACTTCGATCACTGTGGTTGCGACCAAGACTTGCAAACGGCCCTGTGCAAAACGGGTCATCGTGTCGTTCTTTTCTTCGGGACTCATCCGGCCATGCAACAGTCCGATGCGAAACGATTTCAGCGGGCCGGTTCTTAATTCGTCGAAGATCTGTTGGGCGCTGCTGACATCTTCTTGTTCCGCCGAATCGACACGCGGCGCCACGACAAACGCTTGTCGCCCCTCACGGACCCGTTGCGCCAGAAAGTCCCACCAGCGTTGTGCCCAATCGTCCTTGGCGAGATACGTATGGACCTGGCTGCGGCCGGGGGGCTTTTCCTTGAGCGTCGTCACATCCAGATCGCCAAACGCCGCCATCGCGACGGTCCGTGGAATTGGTGTCGCGGAAAGAACCAGATAATGTGGATCGAGTCCGCCGCGGCGGAGGTTCGCTCGTTGCGAGACTCCAAACTTGTGTTGTTCGTCGATCACGACCAGCCCCAACTGCTTGAACACGACCTTGTCGTTCAACAACGCCTGGGTGCCGACCAACAGATCGATCTCGCCGTCGGCGGCTGCTTTGAGCACATCGCGGCGATCGAGCGTCGAAAGCGTACCGGTCAGCAATCCCAGCCGCACACGGCTGCGGCTGAGCGATTTGCGGAAGGTTTCAAAATGTTGCCTCGCCAAAACTTCCGTTGGGGCCATTAAAACGGCTTGATGTTTGTTTGCGACCGCCAACAACATCGCGTATTGCGCAATCACTGTCTTGCCGCTGCCAACATCCCCTTGGACCAAGCGGTTCATCGGAAACTGTCTCGCCATGTCGGCACTGACTTCCGCGAACGCTTTCTTCTGGTCGCCCGTCAATTCGAACGGAAAGCGTTTCAAAATCCGGGCGTCGATCGCTGCGTCGACCGGCAGCGGCGGCGAACGCAGGTCGCTTGTCAATTTGCGACGGCGGAGCGCCAGAGCCAGCTGCAGGATAAACAACTCTTGGAAGATCAACCGGCGGCGGGCCGCATCCAACGCGGTTTGATCCTCAGGTTGATGGATGTTTCGCATTGCGTCTTGAATCGATACTAACGACGCAGATTGACGGATCGGTTCGGGGATCACTTCCGCGATTTCATCGGCCAATTCGTCGACTACCGCAGCAATCGCGCGCCGCATATTTGATTGATTGACTCCATCGGTCAATGGATAGACCGGCAGGATCGCTTGTTTCCCGGGCAGTTCCTCCGCTTCCAGCGGAATCACTTTGGGATGGACCAACTCCATCCGCATTCCAGCCAGTCGCGGCTTCCCGCTGACCAGAACCCGCAGGCCGCGGGGAAGCGAATCGAGACGGTAGGGCTGGTTGAAGAACATCATCCGCGCCGCCCCCGAATCATCCTCCACCAAGACGCCCAAAATCGATTTCCCCGCTTTGGTCGTGATCTGGTCGATCTCTGTCACGGTCGCAACGAAGGATGCGGGGAGATTTTCCTTCAGATCAGCGATTCGCGTTCGCGGCGCGGGGTGTTCGTAATCGCGAGGCAAAAAGAACAAAAGATCCCTGGCGGTGCGCAACCCTAACCGGAGCAATTGTTCGGCGCGGGCCGGCCCAACCCCTTTGATAAATTGGGTTGCGGTCGCCAGTTGCAGTGGGGAGGTGGATTGCGAATTGGAGTTCATGCGCCACGCGGATTGCCGAGAGATGGGTCGCCGCGCAGTATACCACGATCGGAAAATTTAGTTCAGTCGTCCTCGCCGGCTAACGCTGCAACGGCGTGCCGACGACGGGCTGGGGGGGCCGCTTCGCCGGATGGCTCCGGAGCGGAAGCGGCCTGCGGAGGTTCGCAATAAAACGATCCGTAGCGTTTGTCCTCGCGAGCGATCAAGCCGAAATTGACGTTGAACAGCCGATGGTGCAGCAGATGATGATGCCCGGTCTTCATCCAGGTGTTCGTGTCGTGCGACGGGAGATGGCCAGCGAAGGCCAAAATAATCTGCCCCAATGTCCAATACCAATTGGGTACCAACATGCCAGCCGGCAGGTTGTATTCGGTGAGTGCGAATTCCAGCGGGGAGATGGTGCCCGAATCGAGTTGTGTTGGCAAAACGCCACGATGATGGATGCTGTGAACGCTGTCGTACAACGGGCGGCAACTGTGAAAGGTCCGATGAACGCGGTAGTAGATCAAGAATGTCGGTTGCAACATAAACCAGAACGTTGCCAACCATACGACCACCGTGCCCCAGAAGATCGACATTACGTGGACGTTCAGCGTGGGATGTTGGGTAAGATCCAGATTCAGCGATTGACGAAGATATTCAAAGCCGGCGATTGTGATCACTTGACTTGAACAGCGGACGACGAGACCGACATTCCCCAGGAAAAAGGCCCACAGCACATGTTGAATTGCGGACCTGCGAGTCTTTAAGTTGGCCTGATGAGTTTGGAAAGTTCGCCCGGCATGCTCCCAGCGAAAGTTGAGCACCCACAAGTAATGGACCAGCCAATAGACCCGCAGCAGCATGTAAAAGCCATACAGCATAACGAAGCTGCTGATCGCGAAGTTCAGCGGCAGCACGACCGGTGCCATCCCCAGATACAACACGAAGGCAAAAGCATAATAGGGGAACATGTGGACCGCCGCGCGGAGGGCGACTTGAGAGTACAGCAGCATCTGCCCCGGCATCGCCCGCAACGCTATTTTGCGATTCATGGTCCGGCGGTCCAACAATAGACCGATCGCCAAGCAACCATCGATCCAGGCCACTAGCCACCAATCGATGGCACCGATCGCAGCAAGCCCGATAAACAGAACGCCCGCGACGAGGTGGCTGTTGTAGGATCCGCCCCCGACCGCAGAGCCCATGAGCGGATATTCAGCCCCCGGCGGTGGCGGCAAAAAGCGTTGTTGTGGCTTTGCGTTTTCAGTATTCATTGCCTGGCATAAGTCGGAGAACCAAGAGGCGGTTTAGGGTAGCCAGCAGACCTTCTGCAATCCAGCTTAGCACGGAATTTCGCTGGGTTTCTCGCCAAATTTTGCCGTCTAGCAAACCTAGCGCAAGCTAAACCTTGCCTCTACATGGTGGTTGAGTGAACGGCCGTCCCGCAGTTGCTCCCGAGGCATTGCAACGCTCGGCATACGAGGGGGCCGACGATGCCTTCAAGGGCGTCGGAGAATTCGACGGCGGGGCACCTAGAGGTGCATCGAAACCGTGAACGGCGGCACGGCCGAAGCTATTCTGAAGTCCTTGATGTTCCACCTGCCGGGGCGCGATATTATGCCGATAGCAACGTTGGACTCCGAAGCCAGCGAGGGCGACTTCCCGCAAAATTAGCGCGATCGTGTTCGCAACGATCGCCGTTCACTTGATCGCGTTTTGCGGAACCCGATCGCGCAGCGGGACCTACCAAATGCAAGACGCTGTCGAACAACAAGAAATCCGCGGCACACGCGGCTACTCGCCCTGTTGGCTGAGCATGGCCGAAGCAAGACCGGCCAGTTGGTAGAAGTTGTCGCAGTGCGCGGAGTAGCGCAGTTGTGGTCGCAGATCATCGTCCATCGCCCGACCGCCAGCCACCAAGAAGACGCCTTTGGGTAAACGAAGGGCAAAATCGTTAAACGTTTGGACAAACGAAGCGCGGTCTTCGATCACTGAAATGCTTACCCAAACCAGTCGCGGTTGGTAACGCGTGACGACGTCAAGCAAGGATTCAAGGGGCAGGTTGTTTCCCAACGAGCGCGCGTTCCAACCCGCCTCGCGTAAAACAAGCTCCACTAGATGCGTAGGTAATTGATATTGGTCGTCCGGTGGGGCACAACCGATTGCTAACGGTGCCTCGGGGCCTGGCAGCGGAATGTACTGGGCCAATTCGTTCACCAAGCGGAAACAGATCTCACAACCGTAACGCTCTTGAAGTACGTCGGATTGGCCGTTTTGCCACCGCTCACCGATCAATTTCATCGAAGCACAGACAACGCTGGCGGCGACTTCGATGAAGCTATCGTTGCGTTTGAACGCTTGATGAATAATTTGTCGGCAAGTCGATTCGTCTGCCGCTAGCAACGCGTTGGTGAACGATTCGACCAAGTCATGACTTTCGCCAACGTTAACTTTCACAGGTGCGGCGAGTGACGGGGGGTCGCTGATCCCTAATTTCTCCGGGGCCGTTAACGTTCGCTGCGTCTCGTGCAGAAACCGGGTTAACGAGTCCATAGAGATACGACGGTGCCCCCCAACCGTCTTGATCGTCGGAATCAAACCGCGATCGCACCAGCGCTTCACAGACGATTCGCTAACGCGCATGGCGTCGGCGATTTGCTTTGGTGAATATTGGACTGAGTTCACGTGATCGCAGGGGACGGAGGTTGGGGGAGGGCGTCGCCGATTCGGTCATCTGTATGAATCGTCCACGACCTTGCACGTTTTGAACGGAATTTGGTCAATCAAAGGGTGACGTTTCATTATTAAGGGGTGTCAACGCTTCAATCGGGGTAATTCGCAATTCCACGGTATTGGGGGGCGGCTGGGCGGTATTTCTTTTGGGCCGAACAACTGATTAAAGGCCTGAAAAGTCGTATCGACCTCACGAAATTATCATTTTCTTGGGAATATAAGTTGCGTGGTTCTTCCGACAACGGTAAAAAGCAAATGGAGAACGTTTTGAACGTTATGAACGTTTCGAGCGAACGATTTGATCCAATCCACTGTCGCAAAGTGAACGGTTAACAATGATCATCGCACTAAATCAATTCCGAAGCCTGCATTTAGCTCCTCGGTATCCGTTTGATTGGTTTAACACCGATGGTCTTGCGGGGGTGCTCGACGAAGTTGACATGGTTGCCAGTTGGCGGCACGTTTCGGCGGAGGAGTTCGAGGCGGAAAAGCGTCGGCTGATCAAACAAGAGATAGAATTCATCGACAATCCTGAGTTCCATGTTCCCGGCGCCGGCCAGCTGTTATTCGACGTCGCGGTCGATTTGGATCGTGAAACGACCCCGCATCACCGGCCTGGCGAGGGGTTGCCGACTCACCTGGATCGACTTTGTTCCGCGAATCTGTTGAAGCCAGAGCAGGAGGTGATGTTGTTTGGGCGGATGAATTTCCTGCTCTGCATGGCGTCGAAGTGTCGCGACAGCTTGCCATTCACCAAGACGGCGGTTCAGCAAGTTGATCGAATCCACGCGTTGCTAGCGTTGGCGGCTTGGCATCGCGACAGGATCATCGAGGCGAATCTGCGACTGGTCTTTTCGATCGTGAAGAAGTTTGTAAACCCGCAAATCACCTTCGACGATCTTCTGGCCGATGGAATCTTGGCCCTGATTCGTGCGGTTGAGAAGTTCGACTACTCCCGCGGGTTCCGCTTCAGCACCTACGCGACACAGGTCGTGCGTCGGAACTCCTATCAGGTCGTTGTCCAACGTCAGGCGGATGACGCGCGGACGCTCGACGGTTTGGATGAGGCGGGAATCGCCGAGGCGGGAGTGCCGCGTGAATCGTTTCTATCAGAACAACGCTGGCATCAACTGCGCGGCCAATTGTCAGTTTTGTTGGATTCGCTCGATCGACGTGAGAAATTGATCATTCGTGCACGTTTTTCGATCGGAGCGCACAGCAAAGTTCAAACGCTGCAGGCGATCGCTGGGCGGTTGGGAATTTCCAAGGAACGAGTGCGGCAGATCGAATCGCGAGCGATCGCGAAATTGCAAGAGATGGCTGCCATTGCCGATTTCCACGAGTTGGGCAGCGTTTAATCTTGGCTTGCCAAGTTCCGTCTCACTTCCGACCATGGATATCCGAACGCTGATAGAATGGACGGCCGCGAAAGTTCTTGACGACCAAGAACTCTTGCGACCTTCCAATTCGGGCTACAGGAATCTCCATGGGAAACATGCAATACCAACGTTCCGTCGACCTACCGGTTCGTCGGGAAATCGCGTTTTCCTACCACGACCGGATCGGGGCGCTTTCCCGTTTAATTCCCCCCTGGGAATCGGTCGCGATCGAACGCAGCGATGATTCGTTGCGGCCAGGCAGCGAAGTGGTGCTGAAAACGCAACTCGGGCCGCTGCCGATTCGCTGGCACGCGCGGCACGAAATCTATCAGCCACCGAGTTTGTTCTCGGATATCCAAATCTCTGGTCCGTTTGCCAATTGGTCCCATCGACATCAATTTGAACCAGGCGAATCGTCCGAGAGTTCTCAATTGTGCGACACCGTCGACTACCGATTGCCTGGCGGCGCGATCGGGGCGGCATTGGGCTCCGGCAAGGTGCTTCGGACTCTCGACGCGATGTTCAATTACCGCCATCGCACCACGCGCGACGACTTGCAGATGTTCGCCGACCACGATCCCGAACCGCTGCGGATCGCTGTCAGCGGATCGACCGGCTTGGTCGGTTCCTGTTTCAATAACGTCGCCACGCTGTTGGGGCACGACATCGTGCGACTTCTGCGCGGTGATCCGGCAACCGACAGCGATTCCTCCGCAGTCGAAGCGATCTACCCTTGGAGCGATTCGTTTGACCCCGAATCGTTTGCGGGAACCGACGCGGTCGTTCATCTAGCCGGCAAACCGATCGCCGATAAACGTTGGACCCCGGAGATCAAACAGCAGATCATCGACAGTCGCGTCACGCAGACGCGAGCTTTGTGCGAACATCTCGCTGCGATGCAAACGCCTCCCAAAGTTGTGGTCTGTGCGTCGGCGATCGGGATCTACGGCGACCGGGGCGATGAAATCCTTAGCGAAGAGTCCGAGATCGGCGAGGGATTTTTGGCTGATGTCGGTCGGCAGTGGGAAGCGGCTTGTAAGCCGGCCGAAGAGGCGGGGATCCGTGTCGTCAATCTTCGCATTGGTTTGGCGTTGTCGCCCCAAGGTGGTGCGTTGCAGCAGTTGTTGCTGCCAGCGAAGCTCGGCGTCAACGGACCGGTTTCCCATGGCAAACAGTGGTGGAGCTGGGTGGCATTGGACGACGTGATCGGTGCGATCTACCACGCGATCAAAACGCCCACGCTGCGCGGACCGGTGAATGTCGTCGCCCCCAATTCGGTCACTTGCGGCCAATTAGCTCGCGATCTAGGCAGAGTCCTGCATCGGCCGGCATTCATTCCGGCCCCCGCACCGATTTTGCGACTGGCGTTGGGAGAGATGGCTGACGCGTTGCTGCTCGCCAGCACGCACGTCGTCCCAAGCAAACTGCAAGCGTCGGGGTATCGCTTCCGTTTCGAAGACCTGACGACCTGTCTCCGTCACCTGCTCGGGAAATGATCGTTCGCTGTGGTTGTGTTAAGATGTCGCCGTTGCCCACGTAGTAGCGGCCAATCATCCTCCAGTCACGGCGTCGCCAATGTTTCGACTTTCCCCCGCTTTCATCTCCTTCACGTTCGCTTTATTAATCTTCGTTCCGTGCGCTGCGTCAGCTGACGACGATCCGCCGAGCGTCTTGCGACAAGAGAATCTCGCCGCATGGTGTATCGTTCCCTTTGACGCCAAGCGACGCGGTCCGGCTGAGCGGGCAGCGATGTTGAAGGAGCTTGGCATCCGACGCTGTGCTTACGACTGGCGTGCCGAACATGTGCCGACGTTTGAGCAGGAGATTCTGGAATACAAGAAGCAAGGGATCGAGTTCTTTGCATTCTGGAGTCATCACGAAGCGGCATTCAAGCTGTTCGAGAAGTACGACCTGCATCCACAGATCTGGCAGACGTTGGCCGATCCCGGCGATCGGGCTGATGGGGACAAGGTCGAAGCGGCCGCGCAGCAATTGCTGCCGTTGGCCCAGTGGACGAAGCAGATCGGTTCTCAACTGGGACTCTACAATCACGGCGGTTGGGGTGGAGAGCCGAAAAATCTAATCGCTGTTTGCCAGCGACTGCGCGAACTGGGGCATGATCATGTTGGCATCGTTTACAATTTCCATCATGGACACGGGAAGATAGACGATTGGGACGCTGCCCTTTCGCAAATGAAGCCGTATTTAATTTGTCTAAATCTGAACGGCATGAACGTCAAGGCGGAACCGAAGATTCTCGGCATCGGCAAGGGAGCCCACGAGCTGTCGATGATCCGCAAGGTGGTCGAGAGCGGATACGACGGGCCGATTGGAATCCTGGACCATCGCAACGAATTAGATGCCCGCGATTCACTGCAGGAAAATCTCGATGGGTTGGCTTGGGTTCGCCGCGAGCTAAACGAACCGGGCAGCGGAGGTCCCAAACCTGCAACCGCCACGCCGACGCCGGACTCCCAGCATAGCGGTCGTCTGTTCCCGGGGGCGGATGCTTACCGGAAGCCGCCGATCACAGTCGAATGCCGCGTTAGGCTCAAGCGCCGCGATCAATACAACATCCTGGTCGCCAGCGACACGAAGCAATCCTCCGACCACTGGGAGCTGTTTTCGATGAACGCCAGCGGTCGCTTGACCGCTTATCTGCCGGGCAAGAAGCCCGACCACGTGCATACTCAGGCGATGATCTGCGATCGGAAACCGCATACGATCGCGATGCATTACGAAACGGATCGCGCTAGGTTGTACGTCGATGGCCGCAAGGTGGCTGATCAAGCGATCGAAACAATGGGCCGCGGCGGACCGATTCCCGGTGGATTGGGAGTTGGACGATTGGTCAAAGGTGGACCGCGGTTGGCGGGGGATATCGAGTGGTTGCGGATCTCGAAAGGTGTCCGCCAGTTACCAGCCGAGCCGCAAGCCAGCGTCGAGCGAGATGATGCGACCATAGGTTGGTGGGATTTTCGCAAGCCATCAAAACCGGCGGAGGGATCGCAATCATCGACGATGCCGCCGACAGCACCGCAGTCGCAGCAGAGTCCCTACGATCCCAAGCTTGTCGAGACGCTGGTTTCCGAAGCACCTGTCCGGGGCGACGCGATCCGTGGTGCGCGCGTCTTCGCCGATGCAAAGCTCGCGTGTTTGTCGTGCCATCGCGTGGGGCCGGTGGGAGGCGAGGTGGGGCCATCGCTTTCAAACGTCGCGGCTCAACGTAAGTTGAAACAGATCGTCGAATCGGTGTTATGGCCGCAGCGAGAGGTTCAGCCGGAATACAAAACCTGGAATGTCCTGACAGCCGAGGGAAAGATCATCGCGGGCTACAAGCATCGAGAGACGGAGGAGCAGCTGACACTGCGCGATCCTGCGTCGGGAGCGTTGATCGCGATCGATACTGCGGAGATCGAACACGAATCGCCCGCCGGCAGCCTGATGCCGGCAGGCCTCACGGCGGCGATGGACCTCCAGCAACAGTTGGATCTATTTTGCTTTTTGGATCAACTGGGCCGCGATAGCCAACCGCCCCAAGCCGAGTGGATCGCTGCGCTCACGCGTGCTCAGAATCATGCGCCGATGGAATTCCCTGTCACTCAAGAACCGTTGCAACCTAACAACTATCGATTCTGGCGACACGCGGTCAATCGCGACCGGCATTTCGATTTCTACACCAAACAAGCGGAGTACTTCCGCCAGCAGTCGCAAGTGCCGATGCTGCTGTCGCCGTTCCCTGGGCTCGACGGCGGCCAACAGGGACATTGGGGCAATCAGAACGAAACGACCTGGGCCAGCGACGATTGGAACCAAGCCGATTTGGGATCGGTGCAAGCGGGAGTCTTTCGCGGCAATGGCGTCACCGTCCCCCGCGGCGTCTGCGTGCGCTTAGGCGACGAACATGAACTGTCGGCCTGCTTCAACCCCGACACGTTGACCTTCGATGCGGTTTGGAAAGGTGGATTCGTTCGGATCGATTCGGTTCGACACGGCTTTGTCGGTGGATTGCGAATGCAAGGCAAACCGGTTTCCCTGCCGGATCAATCGGCTCCCGACAAACCGTTCCAATACAAAGGGTTCTATCGGCACGGGGATCGCGTCGTGTTTGCCTACACGATCGATGGCGTCGATTTCCTCGATACGGGTTGGGTCGAGAATGGTGAGTTCAGCCGCGAGCGTGCGCCGATCGAAGAGCATTCGCTGCGGCATGTGGTTCGCGGCGGCCCCAGTCGCTGGCCACATCCGTTGGAGACGAAGATCACGCCCGGTACGGGACGGCCCTTTGCAATCGACAGCATCGATCTGCCGATCGACAATCCTTGGCGGATGCCAATGTTTTGCGGAGGAATCGACTTTCTGCCCGATGGTGACGCGTTGGTCTGCACGATGCAGGGGGACGTGTGGCGGGTGAGCGGTCTGGATTCGGAGTCCACAAAACCTGGGAAGGCACGTTGGCGGCGGTTTGCCGCTGGCCTGCACCATGCGTTGGGCATCGTCGTTTCCGATGGGGAGATCTACGTACAGTGCCGAGATCAATTGACTCGGTTGACCGATCTCAACGGCGATGGCGAAGCCGACTTCTACGAGTGTTTCAGCAACGCTTTCGAAACCTCGCCCGCCGGGCATGACTACATCTGCGGGTTGCAACGCGATGCGGCGGGGAATTTTTATACCGCGTCGGGGAATCAGGGACTCATGCGGATTTCTCCCGACGGGCAGCGCGCGGATGTGGTGGCGACAGGTTTTCGTAATCCCGATGGCCTTGGTTTGTTGAGCGATCAAACAGTCACGGTTCCGGTTTCGGAAGGATCTTGGACGCCGGCATCGATGATCCACGCTGTCGATCTTTCACTGACGAGCGACGTGGGCGCTCCACCTCATTTCGGATATGGCGGCCCACGCAAAGACCAACCGCCACAATTTCCGCTCGCTTACTTGCCGCGCGGACTCGACAACTCCAGCGGCGGACAAACGCAGGTTCCGGATGAACGCTTTGGACCATTGGCTGGCCAGTTGTTGCATTTCTCGTTTGGTGCAGGATCTTGGTTTGTCGTGTTGCGAGACGAAGTTGACGGCCAGTCGCAAGGAGCTGTCGTCCCGATGGCGGGTGACTTTCGATCGGGCATTCATCGCGGACGCTTCCGATCGGCCGACGGGCATCTGTATGTTGCCGGCATGTCGGGCTGGGGATCGTACACGCCCGACCATGGTTGTTTGGAACGCGTCCGCTTCACAGGCGAAGCGTTTCAAGTTCCGACCGGCTTTCACACGCATCGCAATGGGATCCGCGTCGACTTTGCATTGCCAGTCGATCCGTCGATCGCGACCGATGTCGGTCGGCAATTTGCCCAGTGTTGGAACTATCGGTACAGCGGAGCTTACGGTTCGCCGGAGTATTCGCCGACACATCCCGGCGTTGCGGGGCACGATCCGTTGCAGATCCGTTCGGTGCATCGCTGCGGCGACGGACGATCGATCTTTCTCGAGATTCCGGATCTGCAACCGGTCAATCAATTGCATTTGCGATTGCGCGTCAACGACGACGCGACGCCATCGTGCAATCCCGCCGGGTCGGGGCACGATCTGTTTGTGACGGTTCACAAACTGGACTCACCGTATGAAGGCTTCGACGGCTATCGACCTCGGCAGAAGACGATCGCCGCGCATCCGATGTTGGTCGATCTGGAGACCAATTCGGTGCGGGTGCCGAATCCATGGGGCGAAGCGATCGATGGTGCGAGGAAGGTCGAATTGCGGACCGGCAAGAATCTGACGTTTGCCCAGCGGGAATTGAGAGTTCGGGCGGGGGAGGCGATCGAATTGACGCTGATCAATCCCGATGTCGTCCCACATAATTGGGTTCTGGTGCGCCCCGGCACATTGCCGCAGGTGGGGCAATTGGCCAATGCATTGATCGCCGACCCGGCAGCCTTTGCCCGGCAATACGTTCCCGAATCGGACGACGTGCTCGTCTATACCGACATCGTTGCTGCTGGCGATCGACAGCGTGTCGCGTTTCATGCGCCAACGATTCCCGGGCGTTATCCATTCTTGTGTACATTTCCTGGCCACTGGATGGTGATGAACGGTATCATGGTTGTCGACGAAAATTGAAGCTCTTTTCAGATGACAATGTTTTCAGTCAACTTCTCGGTAACTAACGATCACTCCCGCTCCTCGATGAAAGCTGCTCCAGATATGAAATGGATTTGTAGTTTGTTGTTTTTGTTCCCGCTGCTGTTTCAAGCCGTCTGTTGTGGGCAGGACGTCGCCACCGAGATGTCGCTCGCCGAGATGGTGATGCAGCGCGATGATGCTTACGGATGGGAGATCTGCGATCGCGGACAGATTTCCGATTGCGAGTACTTGCAACTGCATTTGACGTCACAGCGTTGGCAGGGCGTGACGTGGCAACATACGTTGATCGTGATCCTACCGCCGCAGGTCGACCCTCAGCAGAACAACGCCCTGATGCTGATCGATGGAGGACGTTGGAAGGAGAGCTGGAATGAAAACGGTCCCGGCGCGTTGCCGCTGCCCGAGACGGCGAAGTTGATGGCGGTGATGGCTCGCGATCTGAAGTCTCCCGTCGCGATCATCCGCCAGGTGCCGTTTCAGCCGATGATGGGCGGACTGCACGAGGATGCATTGATCGCCATGACGTTGAAGAAGTACTACGAGACGGAGGACCGATCATGGCCGCTGCTGCCCGCCATGGCGCGAGCCGCATCGCGGGCGTTGGACGCGGTGACCGAAGTCGCGGAACAGGAATGGAAGCTGAAACTCGATTCGTTCACCGTTACCGGAGCCAGCAAGCGCGGTTGGACGACGTATCTGTTGGGAGCGACCGATCCTCGCGTCAAAGCGATCGCACCGATGGTGATCGACATGTTGAACATGGAACCGCAGATGAAACATCAACTGGCCGCCTGGGGCGCTTATTCGCCGCAGATCGAAGACTACACAAAGCTCGGTTTACAGAAATCGATCGGCACGCCGGCTGGGAACGAATTGATGCAGATGATCGATCCCTACACTCAGCGGGAAAAACTGAAGATGCCGAAGCTGGTCATATTGGGGACCAACGATCCCTATTGGCCTGTCGATGCTCAGCAGTTCTACTTCGAAGATCTTCCCAAGCCGCGGACGCTGTTAAACATCCCCAATAACGGTCATGGTCTGAAAGACATCTCGCGGATGATCGGTTCGATCTCGGCTCTGCATCGCAGCATGATCACCAAGACCCCGCTGCCAACGCTGCAGTCGCAGTGCATCGACCAAGCGGGAAGCACCGCGATCGTTGCCAGCAGCGACAAATCGCCGAGCCGCGTTTACGGTTGGATCGCGCGATCGAAGAGCCGCGATTTCCGTGACGCCCGCTGGCACGCGAAAGCGTTGTCGGCCGAATCCGATGGAACGTGGCGGCTGCCGTTGGCAAAGCCCGACGAGGGCTATGTGGTCGGGATGATCGAAGCTCAATACGACGGTCCGACGACCTTTCCGCTGTCGATCACAACAATGGTGCAGGTATTGCCTGGCTTGAAAGTAACGACCGCCAGCGGCGCGCAATGATCTCGCGGCACCGGACTGACAGCGGCCGCAGCGCCAACCGACTTCTCCGATTGGATCGTTTTTGGGGAATACCAATGCGTGCCGACGAACAATCCGGCGGGGTTTCGGGGCGAAGATGATTGCACATTAATAGGATCACGGGTATCATCCAGGCTAACCTAGGGAGCGGTGGTGAAGACCACCTTGCTAATCACATTAGGTTGATTTTTGCGGGCGTTCGCCATTCGACAACGCCCATTCCACTGAATTTGAATATACGAAGACTTTTCGACCCGGGCCTTGGTTGGCCGCTGGTTGGCTTCGACAAATTTGGTCGCAAAGCTAAATGATGTACGTATTGATGTTACTGCTTCTCTTTGTCCTCGGACTGTTTTACTTGCTTGGCAGCGTTGGGCTGCTGCGTGCGGATCGCCATGTGTTAGCGATCCTCGCAGCCTCCACCGACCGTGTCGGGGCGTTGCCGCGAGCAGCCTGGTCTGAGAATTCGATTTTGTGGCGAAATCTACCGAGCGATCTTGAGTCGCTCGGATTTTGTCCTTCCGGCTGCGGTGCCTGTTGCGCCGACGCAACGCCAGGAAAACAATCGCAGCGTCCCTTGTTAAGGACGCTCGTATTTTTTATGCCACGTATATTCGCCGCTGCAGAGCTTCATTCCTCTCATTCAAGCCGACCGATCACGCCTGTCGATTCAACCAATTAACGCGGAACTGTCACAGATTGGAAGCGTTGAGATCGGTAGATCGCAACGAGTCCTATCGCTGGCGTTGCGCTGCAGCCAACCACCGCAAAGGTCGTGAATTCTTCCTGATCGATAAAGGGAGTTCGCGATGAACGCGCTAGACAACATCTTGGGGCTGCAGCTCCATCTGCTGGCGGCAGTCGACAAGGAGTCGGCTTCGGAGTTCGGCCTCTGGTTGGTTTCTACATCGACCCTGATTCTGCTCGCCCTGGCCGGGGCGTTGTTCGGTTTCTACAGCAATTGGCTCTACCAACGGACGCTCGACAAACGCGGTATCCGCCAGGCCCAGCTCGATTCCCAAGCGATGATCGAAAAGGCCAAGATGGAGACCGAATCGATCCATAAAAACGCAGCCTTGGAAGCCAAGGAGATCGTGATTCGGCACAAGGCGGAAGCGGACGAGGAGATCAGCCGGGTCAAGGAATCACTCCGTGAGACACGCCACGAATTGGAATCTCGCGCCGCCACGCTGGCTCAATCCGAAGAGGGGCTGAAGAAACAGGAACGTGGGCTCGAGAACACCCAGCGACGGCTGGCTCAACAGCTCGAAGCGGTTAATCGCAAACGCGAGCGGCTGGATCAACTGACCGATGAAAAGCAGAAGATCCTGCAACAGGCCAGCGGGATGTCCAAGGAGGAGGCGTCGAAGCAGTTGATGCAGACGCTGCAGATGGAACTGGATCAAGAGATCGGCACGGCGATCCTGCACCACGAACGCCACCTCTCTGAATCGCTCGATGCCAAGGCCCGCGAGATGTTGTTGACGGCGATGCAGCGTTACGCCGCAGTGCACACCGCCGAGAATACGACAAGCACCGTCGACATCCCCAACGACGATATGAAGGGGCGGATCATCGGCCGCGAGGGACGCAACATCCGCGCGTTCGAAAAGGCGACCGGGATCGACGTGATCATCGACGATTCTCCCGGCGTGGTGATCGTCAGCGGATTTGATCCGGTCCGCCGCGAACTGGCTCGCCAATCGCTCGACAAACTGATCTCCGACGGCCGCATCCATCCCTCGCGGATCGAGGAAGTCGTCGCACAGACGTCGAAGGATCTCGACGAATTCATCCGTCGCAAGGGAGAAGAAGCTGCCGACGAAGTCAACGTGCCGGGGCTGAACAAGCGGATCATCGAGATGCTCGGCCGCCTGCACTTCCGAACCAGCTACAGCCAAAACGTGTTGCGGCACAGCATCGAAGTCGCCTACTTCTCCAGCATGATCGCCGAGATGATCGGTTTGGATCCCGACGTCGCTCGCCGCTGCGGATTGCTGCACGACATCGGCAAAGCGGCCGACCACGAACTCGAAGGGGGCCACCCCAAGATCGGTGCCGATCTATTGAAGCGTCACAACGAATCGCCCGAAGTCGTCCACGCGGCCTTTGGCCACCACGACGAGATCATCACCGAATTCCCCTACACGGTGCTCGTCGCGACCGCGGATGCTTGCAGCGCCAGTCGCCCCGGGGCTCGTCGCGAATCGTTGGAACGGTACGTCAAACGGATGGAAGAACTCGAATCGATCGCCACCGACTTCGATGGCGTCGAACAAGCGTTTGCGATCCAAGCGGGCCGCGAGTTGCGAGTGATCGCCAACTCCAAGATCACCGACGATGCCAAAGCGGCGGCGATCTGCCGCAACATCGCCAAGGCGTTCGAGCAACAGTTGACGTATCCCGGCGAGATCAAAGTCACCGTGGTCCGCGAGAGCCGGTTCACCGAACTAGCCCGCTAACACTCCGCCGCCACAACAATCCCCTTCACCCGCCCGACGCAGCCGGGAGGGTGAAGTTGCTCGCCCGTTTAAGCACAATACCGTTCAACGCAGGAGCCTAGGGCCGTGGAAAGAATTAGCGGCGGGACGTAGTGGACGAGGTTACGAGTCCCAGCGATTTGGTCTGATGCAAAAGGACTCGTAGCCTCGTCCACTACGCTTCGTTCAACGGTATTGCGTTTAAGCAGCACTCCACCCGCTCGGCGGAGCTGGGAGGGTCGGAAAACGAGCGTTTAGCAAGTTTTTCGGGGAGGGTTTTCCCGTGGGACAGACCAGCCGCAAGTTGCCGCGTGCCTCCCCTCCCCGAACCCCGCTGCGCTGGTTCGACCCTCCCCTTCAAACTGCGTTTGGGGGAGGGTGAAGGCTGGTGGGGCGCCACGTTTTCTTACACCTGGGACTTGCGTCACCAGGCTAACGCATGGCGTCGCTTCGCGACTGACGCGTTTTCGAGTGGCGAAGCCATGCCATGCAACAGCCTGGGACGTAAGTCCCAGGAAATCGCCCTCCATCACGCCATTTCAAGCCCGCAGTCGCAACGCGACGTCATGCGTTAGCCTCGCGACGCAAGCCCCGGGAACTGGGCCAATCCCCATCCACGCTTGTTAGTTTAGGCGATCTGCAAAGCTCGTGCGTTTTTGACCGATAAAACGCTGGACCGGGGCGAACAAATGCCGATAGGAGGCTTGTAGGATTTGAAACAAGAGGAACTCCGGAGCGCACCCGATGTCCAATGCACAACGTTTGGATGAAGTCAGAGCTTTTCTGCAGGCTTGGTTCTCGAAGAGCCATCCGTCCAACGTTTGGAGTGCAACCGAGTCAATCTTGATCAGCGACGGGCATTATTGCGGCCGCCGCTTCGCTTTTGGTCCCTACACCGCGATCTGGTTCGTCGAAGAAAACCAGGTCAAGATCTTCGATCCCGATGGATCGGTCGCCGTTCGCCAAGACTGCAGCGAACTGTTCGGAGAAGAGCCGACGATCGAAATCCGCCGCGCGGCCTAAAGCGCCCGCGCCCCGTAGTGGACGAGGTAACGAGTCCCTCTGTCCCCAAGGAAAATTCCCTTTGCGAGGACTCGTGGCCTCGTCCACTACTGTTAGGTTGCGTCTCGAACCTAGCCGTTGGAGACGATACGTCGCTCGATCGCTTTGGCCGACAGTGGCGTGATCTTGGCCGCTGAAGAGACGTTGGTCATCAACAAGTCTTCGCTCTTCGCCTTCGAACCGTCGGTTTCGTATTCGACGATATAAGCGCCGATCTGAACGTGTGGTTCTTCGTAAACCGGTGGCCAGAAGGCTTCGCTGCGAGTGGCCAGGGTTTTCGCCAGGTAGCGAGTCGCTCGCCCGGTGAATCCGCTGAGCACCATGTCTAGCCGCCCCAATGCTTCGCGGAAGATGTAGAAGACCAACGCGACGTCGGAGTTTTGTCCGCCACCGGCCCATTCCCAGGTCCCGTTGTCGGTCTCGACCCATAGGCCGGGCTTGTCGGCAGCTTCGGTTTTCGACAACCGTTCCCCCGCTGTGGAGGATGGTGGTTTGGGATCGAAGTCCCGGTATCGCATGAAGAAAGGACAGGCGCGGTCCGATGCCTTTTCCACATCGTCTTGCGAAACAAACGGGTCGCAGCCAAACGCTTCCGAAAACAGCACCTCGGCGACCGGGTTGCTTTTCACGCTACCGATGCAAACCATTGCTTTGTCGCCGGGGGCACCGGAGAACGATTCGTACACCGAATTCGCACGCAGGTGAGTCTCTTCGGTCGAGACGTGCCCGGGACTCCAGACCAGTGTCTGCAGCAAACGTTCGGGTTGCGGAGGGTTCTCTTCGGCTTTGGTCGTGCCGTTGGCGCTCGAACCGGCCGCATGGTGGCGAGCCGATCCGCCGAGGGTCGAGACGCCGTTCAGCAATGCGCCCATCAAAACCGAGTCGGACGCGACGACCCAAGCCTGTTCGGGAGCGTCGTTGACATCCCCCTGGCGGATGCCTACGCACAGCTCTAGCTGGCGCCGGCGGGCCAATAATTCCCAAAAGTGTTCGGCGCGAACTGCAAATAATGCTCCGGGCAATTCGGCTGGCGTCGCGTGGCCGTGATCGATCAGATAATCGCAGAGCTTCGAAAGTGCTTCGATTGGAATGTACTTCGCTTCATTTTTCAGCAGCGAAGCAACTTGATGCCTGTCCAGGCCGGTGTGCTCAACGATCGCCTTGATCGTACCCGGACGGCGGCGGCGGTCGGGATTGTGCCCTAGGAGCTCTGCAAGGCGAAATGCATAACGCATGACGTTCAGTCCTTAACTTTTGTATAGAGTTTTCATAGCCGCGCTCGAGCCAAATCAAAGTAGAGCCGACTAAAGTGCCGAATTTTCCCCTCAAGGTAGAATTCCAATCTAATTAAAGCGGCTGCTCTTCCATAGGGGGGCGAGCCCGCAAAATTGAGATTCAGGAAATAATGGCTGCCATTTCCCCCCAGGTGGTAATTGATGCCTAGTTTTTGCAGGAGCCACGATTGGTGAAATTGCGTTGGCTGATCTCCCTTGTCTATTGGCCAACGTATTGCGCATACAGCGATCGGGCTTTAGCGACCTCCTCGGTTCCGGCAACGATTGCCCTTCCGTCGGCGAAAAGCGTGATCTCGAAGGGAGCGACGCTCAAGCGGACCAAGAAACGGTTCTGTTGCACATCGCCGATCTCCTGCCACTGAGCGGCGATCCTGTCGATCGAAACCGCTCGCCCACCGGGAATCTGCACCGCGTTGCGGCCACATAAAACGATCGGTTGGGCGGCGAAGTCGCCGTTGAGGAAATCAAACGACCGCTGCTGACACAGCGGGCAATTCGCCTGTGCCGATTTACGGATCTCGATCTGCAACGTTCTTGAGGTCCACAGGTCGATCGATTGCAGTTTCCCCTGCAGCGATGCATTTCCGCTGACGATCCATTGGATCGCTTGGCCGACCTGCAGGCTGGCGATCGTATGCGTTGCGGCATTTAAAACCCCCGCGGTATCGCAGGTCGCAACCGATCCAGCTTCTGGCAGATCGGGGACGACACAGCGGAAGCAGGGGCGATCGACGCTGCGAAAGAATCCGACCTGCCCTTGTGCTCCAACACAACCGCCGTGGACCCATGGCTTGCCCAACTTGACCGCCGCGTCGTTCAACAGCAACCGGGTCGGAAAGTTGTCGGTTGCATCGATGACCAGATCAATGCCAGCCATCAGCCGCAGAATGTTGCCCGGATCGACGTCGCAGACCTCCGCCTCGATCTCGATCTCGCTATTGATCCGTGTCAGCCGCGCCGCTGCCGCCGCTGCTTTGGCGATTTGCAATTCAGCATCCGATTCCTCGAACAGCGACTGGCGTTGCAGATTGCTCCATTCAACGGTATCGCGATCGACAAGCCGCAAAAATCCGACTCCCGCGCGAGCTAACAGTTCCGCCGCGACGGTTCCCAACGCACCGACACCCAGCACGAGCACACGCGCCGCAGCGATCCGCGCTTGGCCATCGGCGGCGATCGGGGCAAATTGAATTTGGCGTGCGTATCGTGTCGAACGAGTCATATTGCTATTTATTGGGGTGCGACATGCAAATCACTTCGCGCGGATTGGCGCAACTGCCTCCGCCGCGATTGACGTTGTTTCGGGGGGCGTTGCTTCGGTAAGCTCTGCGCTTCCAAGCTCTCCAAAACACCGTTGAGTCACGACGTGGATCTCTCGATCATTATTCCGATTTTCAACGAGGCCGATAGCGTCCGTCCGCTATACGATCGGATGACGGGGGTGATGCCTCAGCTGCCCGCGGCGACCGAGATCGTCTTCGTCGACGATGGATCCAACGATGGCAGTTCGCAGCGGTTGGACGAGATCGCCGCCCGCGACCGCCGCGTGACAGTCGTTCACTTTCGCCGCAACTACGGTCAGACCGCCGCGATGCAAGCGGGGCTCGAACAGGCCCGCGGCCGCGTGCTTGTTACGCTCGATGGCGATCTGCAAAACGATCCGCACGATATTCCTGCGATGCTGGATGCGATCGACCAAGGGGCCGACCTGGTCCATGGCTGGCGGAAGGATCGCCACGACACTTGGCTCACGCGCAAGCTCCCCTCGCTGATCGCCAACCGCTTGATCTCGCGGGTGACCGGGCTGCCGATCCACGACCTCGGCTGTACGCTCAAAGCGATTCGGGCCGAAGTCGCCGACGAATTGGATCTATACGGCGAGATGCACCGCTTCATCCCCGTGCTGGCGCATGCCCGCGGCGCGCGGTGCCACGAGATGGTCGTCGCCCATCACGCCCGGCAGTTTGGGACCAGCAAATATGGGCTCAGCCGCACGACTCGCGTTGTGTTGGATCTGATCACCGTCAAGTTCTTGATCGACTACATGGATCGGCCGATGAAGCTGTTGGGCCGACTGGCGCTTGCGGCCCTTGCGGTCAGCGGTTTCGCGGGCCTCGGCGTCGCGGCGATGAAGCTTTTCAGTGGCATCGATATGACAGGCAATCCGCTGCTGCTGCTGACAGTTTTTATGGGGATCGTCTCGTTGCAGTTCTTGGGGCTTGGGCTACTTGGCGAAATGAACACGCGACTCTATTACCAACGCAGCAATCGCCGCCCATTTGCGATCCGCAGCATCAACCAATCCGCAAACCAGACCGTTGCCATGAACCGCGCCGCGTAGATCGATTAGCCGCGCGAGGTATGTTGTTTGGTCCGCCGCCGGTCGAAGAACGTCAATTGCTGATACAGCATTTCCAGTCGTGGCGATTGGCCGCCGTGACGCTGCAATTCTCGCAACGGGTTGCCCACGATCGCTTCGACCTCCATCGGCCGGTCCTGTTTGAAGTCGACTCGCATGCTGCTGTCGTACGGGACCATCGCCCGCGTATCGTTCATCATCTTGTCGACAAACGCTTCATCGATCGTCTTGCCGCACTGCATCGCAGCAGTTCGCACGTCGCGGATGATCTGTTCGGCCAGGGCTTCCGATGCAGGATCGTTCATGATCTCGGCTGTCGATGCGTTTAACACGACCGACAAACCGTTGAAGGGAATGTTCCACATCAGCTTTTGCCAGCGGACCTTGATCAGATCGTCGACAGCTTCGGCCGGGATCGACGCACTTTGCAGATCGGCTTCGATCGCTCGAGTCAGGTCGCTGATCGGTTGCACCGAGCCGTCGGCGCGGTATTCACCAAACGCGATCCGGCCGTAATCGATATGGTCGATGTGTCCCGGTCCGACTTTGTTACTGCACAAGAAGCAACAACCGCCCAGGACGCGATCGGGCCCAACCACAGCGACCGCATCGGATTCGACGTGCAATCCATTTTGAAGCACCAGCGCCACGCCGCCGTCGCGCGTTGTGGCAGCCAAAATATCTGCCAGTTGTTCATTTGCTGTCGTCTTGATCGCCACGATCGTGACGTCGCAAGCCGGCATCTCGGCGGCGCTGCGGTAGGCGTTGACCTGCGGCAAATGGAAGTCGCCGTTTTTCGAATCGATTCGCAATCCGTGCTGCTGCACGTGATCGAAGTCCGATCGCAACAGGAAGTGAACGTCCAGCCCGGCGCGAACCATCAGACCGCCGTAGTATCCGCCGAGTGCTCCGGTACCGATGATCGCATAACTTCGCTTCGACGACATTCCGTTGTTCGCTCCTAAGTTAAGTTCCGATGGTCGCCTTTCGCTCCGCGAAAGAGCGTGCCCCAGAATCGCACTTTCGCACAGCAAAAGGCGACCGACCAGGCCCGCGACTACTTGCCCCACCGTTGATCGGCGAAGTCCATGTAGGCTTTCCAATCGAAGTCGGTGACGTTGTGCTTGCCGGTGCGGATGTGATAGCCCATCGTGTGCATAATCGGTTCGTTCACTGGCGGCAGTTCGGTTTCGCCGCCGATTCCATCGGTTCCCAGCAGCTGGTAGACAGGTGCGGCATGCACGGCGCTCAAGAACTCGCCGCGTGGATCGGCCCAGGTATCCCCTTGGGCACTGGCGATGTAGACGCTGCGGGGAGCGATCAATGCGACAAGCTGATGCTGGTCGACGGGGCACGCAGCTTCGTTGTCGTTGTATTTCGTGTAGTTGTCGCAAAACCAATGCGGGAAGCTTGTGTTGATCCGAGCAACCGTTTCGCCAAACGCGCGGCGGCTGATCGCCGCTCCGCCGCATCCCGAATCGTTGGAGATCGTGATCGAAAATCGCGGATCGGACGCACCGGCCCATAACGATGTCTTGCCTAGACGCGAGTGGCCGAAGACGGCGACCCGGTTTGCGTCGATCTCGGCATCGGTTTCCAGGTAGTCCATCGCCCGGCTCAATCCCCAAGCCCAAGTTGCGATCGATCCCCAGCCGTCTTTGGCGGGCGGATCATATAAAGCGTGGACACCGTTCTTGAAACCGTCGTCGAAGTCGGGGTCGATATCGCCGTAATAGATCGCCGCCAATCCGTAGCCGCGATCGATGATCGTCTCCACGGGCCAACGACTCGCCGACGCTCCGCGACTCGCTTCGGTCGCCCGATGGTCGACGACTCCCTTCTCTTTGCTCGACCGCATCCAACTCTCTGACAACACGATCGCCGGGTCGTCGGAGATCGAATGGTTGCCAAAAAAATTGAGGGTCAGGAAAGTCGGAACCGGCTGCTTCGCGTCGACTAGTTTCTTGGGCAGGTAGATCAGAATATCCATCGCCACGGTTTCATCGGCATCGAAGAAGACGCGGACCTGTTTCCGCGTCGCCTTGCCGTTGACCGCGTCGTCGCTCTGTTCGATGACTTTGAAGTGCAACCCTTCCGGTTTGCCTGGCGCCTTGCCGTAAACTTCTTGCAGGAACAAGTCCATGATCTCGTCGCGACGCTTAGGCCATTGGTCAGCCGACGTGACGGGAGTGCCATCGGCCATCACCAGCGGATCGGGTAGCGTGTAGGCCGGAACTTTGGCTTCGTCGTAATTGTAGCCGGCTGGCTGTGCCGACAGCATCGCCGTTGGGAGCGTCAACGCGAGGCAGAATGTTGCGATTTGCAGAGTCGTGGATTTTGCGGTGGTAGGCATCGATGCGGGATCTCCAGGAAGGGAATTTCAGTCCCACATGATGCTCGGTATCCCCAGGCGATGCAAGTCGCGGGGCTACGCCTTCGCTGGCGGCCAGTCTTGGATCTCCGCCACCTCGCGATTTGAATTGGCCTCCGCATCGCGAGCCACGTGAATCATCCACTTGCCGCCAAATCCATCGATGCTCCATAGACCTTGCAACGTCCCTTCCCCATCAAACGAACCGGGATAATCGACGCGGTGCGAGCCCAGGTACTGCTTCACCAACAGCGCCCGTTCACCCTGCAGTTGTCCGCTCAGCGTAAAAGCTCCCACGATATCGCGGCCGCTGCCCGACACCTGGCCTTCGCGGAACACAATCTGCAAATCCTCCATCGGTTGTCGGCCCAGGCCCTGTTGTTCCCACCAGCCCTCGCATCGCAGTCTGCTCATCGTTTGTAAAACCTCAAACACTCGAAAAACCTGGCCCCGGTGACGCCCGCGTTATTATTGCGTCGGCGGGGCAAAAGCCAAGTTTTTCGCGGATTGAATTCGACGGAGACCGTTGGAAATGCTGTGGCTGCGACGCTCGCTGCACCACGCGGAAACCGATTTCCCTCCGCGAAGCAGACCTGGCATTGGCGAGCGACTAAACTGATGGCCTTGAAATGCCCGCCCCCCAACTAAAGTTAAACTGAATCTTCTGGAGACTCGATCGATGGTTCGATTGCTATTTTGTTTCAGCCTTGTCGCTTCGATGGCGATGTTGGCGATTGCCGAACCGGCTCGCTTGTTGATGGTCACGCAGAGCGCCGGCTACCGCCACGGTCCGGTCAAACGCGAGAAGATGCCGCTGTCACCGGCCGAACGGGCGATCACCGAATTGGGTGTCTCCACCGGTCTGTTCCGCGCCGATTGCACGCAGGATGTCGCCGCCGACTTTACGAAAGAGAAGCTGCAACACTACGACCTCGTTCTGTTCTACACCACCGGCGACCTGCCGATCGCCGAAGAGGACCTCGACTACTTCTTTAACGATTGGCTGAAGCAGAAGGGGCACGGCTTTATCGGCACCCACTCCGCCGCCGACACCTTTCATAACTACAAGCCATACTGGGACATGATCGGTGGCACGTTTAACGGGCATCCTTGGGGAGCGGGATCGACAGTCACGATCACCGTTCACGATCAAGACCATCCAGCCAGCAAGCCCTGGGGCGAAGAGGTGACGCTAAAGGATGAGATCTATCGCTTTAAAAATTGGCAGCCCGAAAAGGTCCGCGTGCTGATGAGCCTGAACATGGCCAAGACCGAATTGAAAGAACCGTACCACGTCCCCGTGTTGTGGGTGAAGGAATATGGCGATGGCAAAGCGATGCACATGAGCCTCGGGCATCGCGAAGACGTCTGGACCAACGAGACCTATCTCGCGTCGCTGTTGGGCGGGATGAAGTGGATGTTGGGCCAAGAGCCGGGCGACGCGACGCCGAACCCCGAACTCTCGGCGGCTCAGGAATTAAAAGCCAAAGCGGACACCGAAGCTGCGAAGAAATAACGCTTCGTCTTTCGTTCAATTCGACGTGGCCGCGGCCGCGTCGATGAAGGACGTGTCGATTCCCAAATCGTTTAACAACAGCCGACTCGAGATTCGACTCGACTCGTAGATCACCGGCAGCCCGCTGCCGGGATGCGTGCCGCCGCCGACAAGGTAGACGCCGTCGAGTTCCTCGAACCGGTTCTGTGGGCGGCGATGCAACATCTGCCCCAGGTTGTGAGCCAGATTAAACGTCGCCCCGCGATAGATCTTATGCTCTCCCGACCAGTCCGCTGGCGTGACGATCTTTTCATAGACGATCCGGTCGCGCAGATCGGGCAGCCCGATTTGCGACAAGCGATCGAGCGTCAGTTCGCGGAATCGCGGCGTCTCTTTTGCCCAGTCGATGTTCGGATGCTCGTGACTTACGGGGACCAGAACGTACAGCGAGCGATGTCCCTCGGGTGCCAGCGTCGGGTCGGTCACGCCGGGGTTCTGGACATAAAAGGAAGGATCGTCGGACAGCCGGTGGTCGATCTCGATGTCGCGGAGATTCTGTTGGTAATCCCGCGCGATGTGGATGTTGTGATGAGCCAGTCCGTCGATCTCGCCTCGCACACCCAGATACATCATGAAGGTGGAGCAGGAGTATTTTTTGCCGGCCAGCTTTTTGTCGGCCCACCGTCGCCGCAGCCTGTTGGGGACCAGGTCTCGCATCGCGGCGGAGAAGTCGGCGTTGATAACGATCGCATCGGCAGCGATCGTTTCGTTTTCGGTTTGCACTCCGGTCACGCGCCGTCCCGAAAACTGCAGTCCCGTGACCGGCTGGTTCAAGCGAATTTGCACTCCCATCGCCTGGGCGATCTCCGCCATCCGCTCGCTAACCGCCGCGCAACCGCCGATTGGATGATGGACTCCGTATTCGTATTCGAGGAACGACAGGATGCTGAACAGACTCGGGCAGCGAAACGGCGACATCCCCAGATACTTCGCCTGAAATGAAAGCGCGATCACCATCCGTGGATCGCTGAAATAACGTTCCAGCTCCGACCCCAGCGACCTCAACGGATGCAGCAGCGGGAAGGCCCTTAATACGTCGGGCCGCAGCAGATCCAACGGCGAGCTGAACGGAGACTCCAGGATCGGGCGGAACCGCGCCAGCTTGACGCGATTGTCGTCCAAGTACCGTTTCAACTGGCCGGCATCAGCTGGTGCGAACTGGCGAATCTGGCGGTCCATCGCTTCGAGATCGTTCGACGCGTCGATCTGTCCCCCTTGGCCGAAGGTCAGTCGATATTGAGTCTCCAGTCGTCGCATCGGCACCTCGGTGTCGAGGTCTCGGCCAACCGAAGCGAAGATCTCGCGCAAAACGCGCGGGTACAAGAAGAAGGTGGGGCCGAGATCGAAGCGGAACCGATCGGCCTCGATCGCCGAGGTCCTTCCGCCAACTTGGCCGCGGCGTTCCAACACCGTCACGTTCAACCCGGCAGCAGCCAACTGCATCGCCGTCGCCAGACCGCCCGGCCCGGCACCGATAATCACAACGTTTCGCTTCACGAAATTCCTTGTCAGCGCAACCGCACTCGATAGCTTTCCATTTTCGTCCGCGTTGGACGCCAGCTCCTGTTGCCACCCCGTCGGACCGCGCGTTGCGGACGCTTCGGCATTCTTGGTGCAAGCGTCCAGTTGGCCAAACCGCGAGGGGCCCAACTTCGACGACAAGCGTAAGTCAATTGTGCGGCAGAGGATACACCCATTGCGGCGGAACAAACTTGTTCGAATCGGCGTTGCCTTGGGAGGAAAACAAGCTAGAATTCGGGCGTGACGCAAGCGAGCTTGTTGCGGGAGCGATCCCGTGGCGGCAGAGCTGTGTCGCGGTTGGAACGCAGTTTTTATTTGATTGCGGTTTAGCCATCCAAGAGGTCCTCTGAAAAGGGGGCGATCTGGATTCGACCGGATGAATAGAAGCGCGTGCTCGCGTGTCGTGGTTGATCAGTTGGCCACGTAAAAAGCTGATCACAATTTTTAGTTGCAGACGAAAGTTTCGCACTGGCCGCCTAAGAACAGGTAGCCCGGATCTTTAGATGACCGCCAGAGTCGTCTTCTGTATCCGTCACAATTCTGGATCGCTCGCCGTCCTACTCGAGACGCGGAGAGTTAAACAAGATTCGAGTTAGCGAACCGGGGAGCCTGTCAGGCAGCGCCTTGGTAAGCGAATAGTCTTCCTCGAGGAGACATAAATAGTTTGACTACACACGTAGACGGTGCCGTGGATGCATCGCGGGACGCGGGTTCAATTCCCGCCGCCTCCACTAGGGCCAATTTGCGAGAAATCGCAAGTTGGCTCTTTTCATAGGTTTACGGCGATTTCCTTGCTTTCTGAAACCCCGTAGCGTCAAATAGGTCCAGTCGGAGGTCCAATTAGATTGGTTTCCGGGTCCAATTAGACGCTAGTGGATAGAGCCAGGGAGTATCGCTATCAACCATTCCAGCGGCAAAATCACGCGACGGCACAAACGTCGCAAATCAGGTCGAAACGGCGACGCCAAGGGAGAGCGATTCTCGCTCCAGGGGAAGCCGTTGGCGGTTTCCACGCGAACTTACTTCGCTGGAACTCGAGGCTCGCATCTCACGAATGCGGGAGTTGTGGAACGACCACCAGCAGTTCTTCCTCAGCCAAGTCTTTGTGGATCCAGAGGTGTTGATAGGACTTCCGGAATTCGTCGTTGAGGTAGAAGCCCAGAGGCTCTTGGGACGGCAAACACCCCACCTCGGTTCGACAGCGGAAGGCGGCCGGGGACCAGAGGAAAGAGCGTGGTCCGCGTTTGGGAGCAGCGGAAGGAACGGTGGCGTCACCGTGGCTGGCCGTGAAGCCCAATGGTCGCCGCTTGCCCTGTGGGTCGCCGAGCAAATCAGGCTGGGCATCCGCCCCATAACCCTTCCGCCACTGACTGAACTCCTCCCCTCCATCTATCGCAGCAAACACGTCGACTACCGGTTTGGCTTTTTTACCCAGTTGTTTTCGGGGCCTCGCGATTCGCACCCGCCAACTATCGACGACTTGTCGTGGCAGGATGCTTTCAAGTTGCTCAACCGACTGACGGCAGCCTACCCATCGGTCCCGTGGACCATGTCGCAGCAACATATCGATGACACGGCTCGGTTCCACGAACAGGTGGCACGAGAAGCCATCGTTACCACCGCAAAGGTTCGTTCCCAAAAGCCCCCAACCAAGAACAGCCCCCTTATTCCGGGAACGTTTCATGAGGCCCTGCGAGAATATTACCAGCACCGGAAGGCTTACTTCACCAAGGCTGGTGAATTTGATGGCAGCGGCCATCACATGCTCGGAATGATTGATAACTTTCAGAATCGACAACCTGACGTGCCCCTGGCAATGCTGGACTTTACGCGTTGTCTGGAGATCTACGACTTCTGGAAAAACCGTCCGCTCAACCTGAGAACGAAGGGGCCGCTTTCTAAAAAGCACTGTGCAAGTCACGTTGGCGAGCTCAGAAGGTTCTTTATATGGCTTCACACTTCCGACAAGTTTGCCTGGCGGCGTCCCGAAGACTTCGACTTGATCGAAACGAAAGTCAAACGTCTGCCCTCCGATCGACGTTCGATCCAGGACATCGATCTCAAGACTTTCAGCGTCGAGCACCTCAAGCTTATCTACAAGCACGCCATGCCAGCTCAACGGCTGAAATTATTATGGTGCCTGAACTGTTCGCACGGTGCAGCCGAGATTGGGCGGGTCGAGTGGGAAGATCTGTTTCTGAATCAGCGTCATCCATGGACCAGTGAAGGCCTCAAGTTTGACAGCGACGATGATGACTCATGGTGTGGGCTATTACGGCCAAAGACCGATGTTGTCGGTTGGTGGTTGCTGTGGCCAGAAACCGTCCAGCTGACGGAGTGGTGGAACGCCGAACTCCAGCAACGACTCAAGCGTGAATTGAAGCCGGCCGAGCGAATGCTACTGACGAACACAGGAGCAAATCTCTATCGCGACTCATCCCGTAATGCTCAGACGTCATTTTCCAACGAGTGGCGTCGATTACTTTCTCGCGTTGTCAAAGCGGAGGGGAAGGGTGCGGTCCCCAGTCTCCCCTTCGGAACGCTTCGAGATCAATTTAGCAACTGGCTCGGTAGCGAACAGAATCGAGCCGTGCTCGCCAGCGTTGCTCTGGCACACGGCATCCCGCACAAGGGCGACAAATTGCTTTTCAAACACTACTCAAATCGCCCCTGGGCCCATCTCTTCGAGGCTCAGAAAGATTACCGACAGCATCTCCAGCCAATGTTCGACGACGTTCCCGACCCGCTCGTTATTCACGATCCACTGACGAGCAAAATCATGGATCACTGGAACGCGGGAACCCGAGATGTCCGAGTGATCGCAAAAGAGTGTGAGGTGCATTCCACCACCGTTCGACAAAAGCTGAAAGACTGTGGCCTCGCTTGAACTGCTTGCCCGAATTCGCAGTGTACCAGTCCTTGCGTCCCGCAATGTAGCTTCGGCAATAGGCGATCACGGTCGTCGGTAGATCCCGAACCACTCTCGCCTCGCACAAACCGAGGGCTGCCAGGCGACTGTGCAGGCCATTTGGAATTCGGTCAAGCCATTGTCGCGTGCTCTTGCAAGGCGTTCTGGAGCGATCTGAACACTCGATCAAATACTCGATGCTTTCCTTCGCTTCCTCCGCGTCGGCTTTTGCAATCGTCCCTAGACCGATCACCTTGCGTTTCTTGTTGAGGTAGAACCGGAGTTTCCAGCTGTCGCGTCCGTCTTCTGTCGCATGCTGCAGTGATGCCATTGTGATCCTCTCGTCTGATCGTGATTTGCTTTCCGCTTACAAGACTCGCCACGAGACGAGCCTTGATGTTTCCCGCCATTCACTCTTCGTTATTCGTGGAGAGTGCCGCCAGCACGGCTTCGATGTCGAACAGGACTCGCCGGGCGGCCCTGATAACGGGAATCTTCTTCTCGGCCATCAATCGTTCAACGGTGCTAGTACTGACACCGAGCTTCTGGGCAAGTTCTGCCTTGCCGAGGCAACGAGGCTGTTTTACCACTCGCTCCGCGATCATGTCGGCCAACTGTTCGAGCTGACCAGGCGTGAGAGGTGAATTCGCCATCGCTCAACCCTCCATTGCTGATGAAGTGGAATGAGCATGTTGGACGCGTTGTGCCAAACAAGTCGGACGGACAAGTAGTAGGTGAAGTGCGATCTCTCTTCGAGATGGAGCCGGGGCGTATTGGCTCTCTGGTTTGGCCATCTTGAAAACCCTGGAACAAGTGGTGTCTCAACCCACTCGTTGGGCCTTCCTTGCGGAACTTAAAACAATCCCCTTGTGGAATTGACCAATGACGGTCTTCAGGTTAGCATTGGCCTTCGGGGGTCGTTAAGGACCCTAGGGTCCTTTGCGGTCACGCAAAGGCGAATACTATCCATGCAGTCGCGAAACGCGACAGGAATTGATAAATGCAATGAACAAGCAAATGCCCAACGACAATTCAGCCAACAAACCGCTCACGAAGCAAATGAAGGTGTTCCTCTCTCATCAGGAACATGCCGTCGTCACGATGGCAGCCAACATGAAGGGCATGAACGTCGGCGACTACATGAAACAGGCCGTGATCAATCAGGCCAAGAAAGACGCCAAAGAAATGAACAAGATCATCGACTCGATCTAAATTCCGGAATTTTGAATCGAGGATCAAGAGCCCACTGAAACCAAAGAGCCCACTGAAACGATTGTTAACCAATGATCGCAACTTTGCCTTTTTCTTCCCTGATGACTTGCTCAAGCCGATCCATGCGATCCACATCGGAAGCAACCGCCTCACTCGACACTCTCTCGGGAACCGAGCTCCATTCGAGATTCTGGTTTCACAAAGAAGAGATGTTCAGAGACATAGGATGGCGGGAAGAACAATGGCCAAGTTCAGTGGAATCCTTAACTACTCAGCTCTAACAGAAGGAGAACAACTCAAACCCCGGATGGAGAGGGTCATCTATATGGTGTCTTCATCTATCTTCGATCCGCACTGCTAATCATGCGGGTGCCGTTCGAGGGATACACGCTTGAGGAAGAGATGCTTGCATTATTGTTTTTTTTTCCTCGGGCTACCGCCCGAACCTCATTTTTTTTTTCAACCGGGGCTGGGCATACGTGCTCCGCCCCGGTTCTTTTCCTAAGACCAATTCACATCATCAAGGGCCCGTACACCTGTCCTACCAATCCATTTCGCCTCTTCGGCACCGTTATCTTCAACGCAACTATCTTGGCAACCGATCGGAGGACGAAAGCCCACTCGATGCGTATCACTCCGACGTCCAGGAGTGGGCTCGCATCAAGAAAGAACGGATGCACCAACATTGCTACTCTTTACTCGAGGCAGTCGCCAGCCCTCGAATGTTAGCGATCGCAATTGACAACATCGGTAGACGGCGAATCATCCGTGATGAGTATGCCTCACTCCCAAACTGGTATCCCTGGGATTGGTTGCGTGAAATTAAAAACCAACTGCTCGACGGCAGCTTTCGACGCGGGAAGTACACAAAGTACAAAATACCCAAGCCCGGCAAGAAAGGATCCCGAACGATCGAGGTTCCACCAGACGAAACCCGTATCGTTGCTCGCAATCTATCCAACCTGTTGACGCCGATCCTCGACCCTGATTTTTATGATTTCAGCATGGGGTTCCGTCCCAAGCGGTCACCGGCCCACTGCGTGATGACTGCGAAATCAATGATTGAGCGAGGGATGCACCACATGGTCGCATGTGACATTCGTGACGCGTTCGGAACGGTTCCCAAGAATCGGATGCTGCAAATCCTGCGTTCCCGCCTTCATCAGTCACCAGTGATGGGGTTAATCGAAGAACTGCTTGACCGGAATCGCAAGCGTGGCATCCCGCAGGGGCTTTCCTTTTCGCCGATCTGCCTCAATGTCTATCTGGATCACCTGCTGGATCGTTGGTGGTGCAAGAACTTCCCAGACACGATGCTTGTTCGTTACGCGGACGATCTCGCAGTCTTCTGCGATACCCAGGAAACTGCCAACCAATGTTTTGATGCACTCCGAAATCGCATTGTAAAAATCGGCATGCAGATCAACGAAAGTTCGCATGAGGCGATTAACGATCTCGCATGTGGTGACCGCGTGAACTGGACCGGCTTCAACCTGCGATCGGTCAATGGAGAACTGCGAGTCAGGGTCAATGAATCCAGCTGGTGCAAGCTGGAGGCCAACTTGTTGGAACAAAAACACAAACACGAAAAAGATGAATCACTCACCGGCTTTGAAGTCGCGTCAATCGGGATGTCATGGATGACACAGAAGGCTCTGGGCGTCAGCAAAGCTGAGGTGCCGGTTGTGGCTGAACGCGTTCGTGTATTGGCCGATCAATGCGGCATGAATATGTCTGAGTTCACTGACGAAGCCGCTCAGGCAGCTTGGAAGACGGGCCGACGCGTAGCCGAGCGTGCTCAGGTGGACGTGTCGCATTGGCTTCCTGCTGTTTGATCAATTCAATGGAACCGGATGTCGCGTCCTGTCGAAAACTGCGGTTAAGCGGTTGGTCTCAGCAGGGGGATGCGATGCGGTTGGCTCGTGAGCCTTTTCTTCGGTGGGTTCCTCGCTGACCAGTTCCGTGTGCGACTCCATTCGCGGGGCAAGAGCACGGGGCGTGGTCAAAGCCGTGAGGGCCTTCTCAAGGCGTCGAGCAGCACGCTGTGACGCCTCAACCTGGAATTTGGGCAACTCGATGCCCTTGCCGACGCACCTCGCCTCAATCAGACCATGGAAGCCCTGCTCAAGATTCGCGGCAACGACATGGTCAACCGTCAGTCGCTCCAGATGGCTGCCGGTGCCCTCTTCTATCAATCCTTGCCGAAGTTCTCGGGCACTCTTGAACATCACCTCTCGCTCAAACAAATCAGGACCCGAGACGGCACGAATCCATTCCGTTTGAACTTTGGCCGCAACGTGACCGTGTCGGCTGAACAGGTCTGGATTTCCCTGCATCGCTTGGCGAAGCGTGACTAACGCATCTCGGTCGCCGCCACGACACCGGCGAACCGCTTCTTCCAGAGCCACTTTTCCGGAAGCCAATTCACATGGTCCCAAGCCGTTGTCTCCCTGCTCCTGATTCTCGCATTCTGCAGACTTGATCATCTGACCGCTCCTTCGCTTTCGCTATCCTCGGCTTTTGGGGTTGTGATACCCGGTGGCATAAAGGTGGGCTTCAAAGAGTAATCGTGTTGAGCTCGCGTAATCCTCCGCCATCGAGTCGAGCTCAACGATCACTTCTCGAAGCTGCGAGTCTATTTTCTTCTGACAAGCCTCCGACTCCAAACGGAGCGATTCCGTCTTCGCACGCAGTCCCTTGCCGAAGTATTGTTTATGAACCCGGCTATCCGACATGCGTTGGCAAAGATAGAAGTATCTCCGACCGTTTCGACGCTTCTCCCACGCCACGTTGCATTACACTCTCTAAAAGTCCCGGTTATACAATTGATGCACGAAACATTGTATCGAAGGAACGGTATCCAGTGAACGCGAGTTTGAGTGACAGAATCAAGTTTTGTGGTTGTCGATGATTGGTGACGAAGGTCGAGTACCGGAAATGTGAATTCTACTGGAAGATTGCATTGTTGATTTCCTGCTCGTTGAAAAAAACTCTAACATAAATCGCATCAAAGGAAACGCTGTAGATATTTGACCGCAGGGATGCCAAAAACTTTGATGATTCGCAAGACACGCCAGTCGAATTGGCAATGGATACCTTACATTTAGCTTTGCGATCTTCCCTTTAGGCTCCTGACGCTCTTTAACAATTTCTAGCCGGACCTGCGGATTCGCGTCGAGATCCAGTTTTAGCGAGCGAGTCCGTGGAAGAAATCGCCTGCAACCATGCCCCAAAAGCCTGGCAGTCGTGGCGACACTGCTTAATTAATCCTTTTCCGTAACCGCCAAATGCGGTCGCTAAGGCCTGGAAGCGGTCACCGATCCCGTCAAACCGGGCTGGTTTCCGCATTCAGGAGGTTAGCCAGGCCGATTAACGAGCCGAATATTGACAAAATGCGTCAATAAGTTTCTCCGTATGTGTGTGGTTTCGGGAAGAGATATAGGGCCAACCGCCTCAAGAGCAGCGTCGGGTTCTGATTCTGAACCACTCACCCTCCCTCCCGGCGAGGGTTGCGGTAGATCCGTTGCGGTGTGCAGGCGGTACCTGCATGCTGATACCTAGAAAGACATTGCAGGCTGTGGGCTTTTTGGACCCCATCTTCAGAGCTCCTGGTTGGGCCGCTGACGTCGATTACAGCCATAGGGTCCAAGGAGAGGGCCTGGAGCTCTACGTGAGCCACAGGGCCATGCTGTGGCACCACGCGGGATGTGGAGGTCTCTCGGCCACTGAGATCTACGGAGATCGCCGAAAACGGGTCGCTAGAGGCCTCCGACAGGCCAAGGAGGACTTAGAGACCAAGTACAGCCCAAGCTGGCGTGAGGTGCTCCCTATGCCCTCTAACGCGTACGGCAGGTAATCCGCTATCGCAGGATAATCGCACGGTGCGATTAATGATCACAAATGGGGGACCATGATAACTTGCGAATATTCGCAAGTTATCATGGTCTACTTTCCTACGGAAAGTATCCCAGCACGCGGTACACGTACACATAGGCCCTTTTTGTGTACCATACGCAGATAACCTAGGCACGACATGAACCTTCGTGGGAGCCCCTTGGTGGTGTAGTCGTGTACAGCATAGGCCTTCGTGGTAGACTCTTAGTGTGGTTGTGTGCACCAAGGCCCTTCGTGGGATCCTCTTAGCTTGAAAAGAGGACAGATGAGATCAAAGGGCTACGCCCGCCTTCGTGGCATACGCTTAGTATACGAAATAAAATAGATAGATAGATGAGAGCGTTGGATTGAAATCGCCTTCGTCGACAACATGAATTGGACGACTTTTTTGGCCGTTTAATTTTTTCGTTTTAAACCATCCCCCGAGACAGTTCCTGAAAACTGCCCGGGATACTTTCTGAAAGAAAGTAGACCATGATAACTTGCGAATATTCGCAAGTTATCATGTACCCTTCTTTTTTTGACTTTCTTGCACTTGGAGGGCCATGCCCCGTATTGCAAAAGGAAACTAACTATGAACGAAACCCCGTTGAAGGGGACGATCAAACACAAGTTGACCATGCTGAAGGCTAACCCGCCAATTCAGCAGCTTACTCAGGACTGCATACTAGCTAACTGCGAGCCGGACGTTCCTGAGCCCTGGTATGCTGCTGCGAGACTCCAACTCTCGATACGTTGCCAGTATTACCGGGCCATTGAGAAAGACCCTAGCCGAGCTTTGCATTTTACCTACGCTCTCAACTGCCCGCCGAGTGGGTTCCACGTAAAACCGATGACTGACAAATGTTTTTACAACCACATTTGTCCTTGGTGTTTCTCGCGACGACTGGTGAGTATCTACGATGCCTTAATGCGGCCGGAACCTAAAATCCGGAATTTACACGACCTGCTAGTTTGATATCGGGAGGAGGGCATGTGGATTTTCAATTGACTAACGTGGGTGAGTAATTTTCTGAATTGGCGGGTTTTCCTTCGGCATGGTCAGATTGTGCTTGACCGTCCCCTTCGTTTTATCATCCATCGGTAGTTTCCTTTTGAAGCTGTTGAGTTGGTTTTCTTCAGTCGCCTTCAAGCGGCTCGTGTTGTTCGCAGAGATCAGGTCAGTCATTGATCTTTCGAACCAAAATCGGTGAGGGCTTTTAATTGGCTGGTCGCTCACGATCTATGTGGAACTTGCTCCGCCGGACTCACTCGGTGGATATCAAAAACGCGTAACACCTAAGGCTGCATCGGACGATTGCTCGTGTGACTTCTTGGGCAGAGGCTGCGACTCCAGTCGAGCTGCCGAGTTGGAAGTGCTGCGTACCTACCGTGCCGGGTGTGTCGAGGTCTTTAAGGGGAAACAAATCCTTCCCGTACGCCCTTGCCCCACACGGCAGCCTGATCGAGCCTTGCAGTCCTTCGGGCGGTTGACAAATTGCCGATTCTCCAGACGGCGAACTATCAGCGTGGATTTGACTTCTCGTCGCCACGACCGTTGAGTCACTTGCTCTCTTCATGATGTTCGTTCAGTCGGCTACTCGTCCCTCGCGACCTGTGCCATCGAATTTTGCTTGCAACCGGATCCCAAACTTGCCAAGCTAGACCCAAGACAGACGGGGGCACCAGCGATAAGTCCCTGCCGAACCGGCGAGAACACCCCATCTGTCACCGAAGCCCCCGAAGGTGCAACCGTCGTGAATACTTTTCTCCCGCCCTTATCTCCGGACCAACCGGGCATAATTACATCGTTAGTTCTAAAGATAATCGACCATGCGTGAATACTTCTATCAGACGTTTCCGTCGCAACTCGCAAGACTTGAGTTTCTTCGCCCAAACAACACTGTGCGTGAAAACATCATGCGAGACTCCGCCGTGGTCTTCTTTGGGGGCCCAAATTGGGACTCTGTTCGAGCCGATTTGGCTCCAATTCCAGATGATGATCGCTCGAAGTTCATTTTGTCACTCTTTATGATCGTGATAACCGATCAGGCACTGCATACATACAATCGTGATTCATATGACGCCTGGCGAGCCCAAACGAATTACCCGAAGTTTGGGTCGTCCGGCTTTGGCCCGCACAATGAGAATCCGTTCAAGATTCTGTGGGCTCCAGAGCGTGAGCAAATAGTCGATGTCGATCAAGTTCTGGCGATTGTCCCACAGTTTGTAAGGTTCTTAATTGACGAAACACAGAGTTTTTTCGGCCAACACATTCCAGACGTAGACGTAGTGGCATATTTCGATGCAATCCGCCGTGATACAGGATATGCATTCAATCAGGGAATGGTCGTTCCAGCAGTGAAGGAGCAATTGGAGGCCCTTACAATGCCGTGACCCGGAGCACTCATTCACGCGGCAACTAATATCAACGTCTTCCGTTCGTGCCCGATTACGGCAGACGTCATGCGTCACTCCGAGAGTTCGCACCTAGTTTACTCAAACATCTGACCTTAACCGGAAACCAGAAAGGTGTGATGCCCTTCACGAGGCAGGTCACGCCGTCGTTGGCATTGCAAAAGGCTTACGGTTGAAGCACGTAACCGCTTCAGATTTGGTCAGCCTTCCGCCACACTGCGAATGGGAAACCAGCCAGCGAGAGATGCTCATTCCGCAGTTGCATGACGCGGATCTAAACGCCAAACTGTAAATTGAAGAACAACTTGACGCATAATCTCCAAGCTTGGCAAAAAAAACGTCTGACGGAGTCAGTGTTGATCGAAGTTGGCACAGAGAACCGACTGGCCGATCTCGAGCCGCTGAAAACGATGCTGTAGGCGAGCGAACCGACGGAAGATCGTTAAAGCCCGCTCCTGTCATTCAGAAACCAGAAGCCCGACGGCCTCGCTCACCCAACCGCTGTGCCAGTCGTGCTTCCGCTGCGGACCGTCGCGGTATTCGTGCGGAATCTGCAATTTGTCGAGCTGAGCATGGGCCTGCTGGTGATGCTCTCGGAAGTTCCCGTACCCAGTGAGAATCAGCCGCTTCTCTCCCCGCAACTTCTCGGCGTTCATCTGGATCAGATGGTCGGGACGGTAATTGTCAAAGCACTCCTGGGCACCCAAGATATCGCCGGTGCCGTATTTTCCGATCTGGGTCATCATCAGCGGTGCATCCCATGCAGCGGCCCGGCCAAAGTGGTCAGGATGCCGAAGCAGCAGAGTAAACGCTCCCCAGCCCGACTTGCTGAAGCCGAGCAACAAGCGATTCCTCGGCTCTTTCGACACCGGATAGGTCTGCTCGACAATCGGGAGGACGACCTTCAGGAAATGGCTCTCCTGGCGTAGCTCCGACTTCGTGGGGTGGTCGGCGTACCAGGGCAAGTTCGAGAAAGTGGGGGCAACGAAGAGCACGCCATGCTTGTTGTGAAGATCGTGTTTCTTCACTTCGAGAAGACCGTCGCCAAATCGATTTTCTCGGTCTGGCTCGACCGGCAGAACGTAGACGACCGGGTATCGCTTGCCGTATTCGGTTCGATCCGGCAGTAGCACTCTGATCTCGGTGCGTCCCGCTTGATGGGGAGACTCAACAGCGTGAACGAGAAAACCCTGCTGGTCACGCTGAACTTTGGAAATTTCGATATCCTCGTCGCCCAGTGCAATGAGCGGCCCAACGAGGATGAGCAGGCTGCAGACAATCCCACCAATTTTCATCGCTTCTCGAACTCCTTACGATCCAGTACGTCCCCGTCGAGCCCCTTGATTTCGACCGTCATCGTTCCCGCCTCCCGGTCGAAGGTCAGCAGGACATAGCTGTCTTCGCCCGCCAGAAGCTTCGAGTGCGGGTATGGATACTGATTCCCCGTGCCGCTCAGCGACGTGTTGTAGTAAGGGAAGCCATCGACCTTTGCCCGCTCGGCATAATACCCGAAGCCGGTAATGCAAAGCGTTCCCTTGCGAAAAATGTCGTGCCATTTCCCTTTTGCCTGATTCCGGATGCTGGCGTTCCGCTCGTTGTAAAGCGTCACGACGAAGGGGTTGGGCTTCTCCATCAGTCTCTCGTACCACCGGAATTGCTCCGAGTCCTCGCCGAAGGCCTGGCAGGTCTGCCAGGTCGTCCCGAAATCTGAAATATGGTTGAAGTCGAGTGCGACGAACCGCACGCCGAACTGCGGCACGTCGAAGTGCCACTTCCATTCATTGCCGGGAAGCTCGAAGAAACGACAAAAGGCGGTCGCTTCAACGTCACAGACCGGCTCGGCGGGAGGCTTGCTGCCACGGGTGCGAATCTCCCGGTCGTGATTGCCCAAGGCAGGCAGGAAAGGAATCGAGCGAAAGAGCTTCGGGTAGGTGTCGATCAAATCGGCATACGGCTTCACGCAGTCCTTCTTCTCTTCACCGCACGTCTGCCAAATGCTGCTGATCTGATCGCCCGCCGCCAGCAAAAGGTGGGGATCGTACTTCAGAATCGCAGAGAGATCGGGCTTCCGCTGCCAATCGGCTGCGACGGCCCCGTTTCAAAACATGGGGCTGAACATTCATCTGTTCAGTCGCGTTCAGCGGCCACTGCCCCTCGCTCCCCTCCCTGGCTGTGCTCTCCTGTACACTTTGTTAGTGTTAAGAGACAAGAAACACGTCGGGTTGGCTTCTGCTGTTAGGTCGCCAGGAAGTATTCTGCAGGCGTGAGAGACTTTATCGTCGCTAAACAACATCGCAATCGGTCCGTGTGGCGACTGAAGATTGCCTCGCAATTCTCGGACGACTTTTGCATTCATTAATTTCCATCTGATGGGCACCTCCAGGGCATCCCTATGAGCTTCGAGCAAATCGACTATCGATACTACCTGGAACAGAACAGGCTCAAGGAGAGCGATCGATTCCAGCCAGTTTTTGAAGCCGTCGAAAACGCCTTCAATGCCATCGAAGAACGCAGGCGGATAGAGACCGGTCCACCGGGCGGCAAGATCCGCATTCTAATTCACCGCGATGATTCACAGCGAACTATCGAGGCCGGTGATCTGAAAGGACAATCGACGCCACCGGAACTAACTGGGGTGACGATCATCGACAACGGCATTGGATTTCGCGATGAGAACTGGCAAGCATTTAAGACCGTCTACACCTCACATAAGCGGAGACTTGGCGGCAAAGGTGTTGGGCGTTTGAGCTACCTCCAAGCGTTCGGTGAAGCGACCGTTACGAGCACGTTTGCAGAGGCGGGCAAATGGAAGCAGAGGAGGTTCGCGATCACCCGAACGCCCGAGGGCGTCTCCGATGACACAGTCGAATTTTTCGCTGATGCAGATTGTGAAACCATCGTTGTCCTGAAACACTTCGAGCAAAAGTATAGAAAAAAGGCACCGAAGCACCTCGATGCAATTACCAGAAGCTTTGTTCAACACTTTTTCCAGCGTTTCAGCGTCGATGATGGCATCTCATGTGAAATCACCGACAAATGGGATGATAGGGAAATTGACCTGCATCGTTTTTGCAGCGAGGAGTTCATGATTCGAAAGCAAGAGCAAACGATACAAATCAACGGCCACGACCTTTCAATCACCCACAGCAAGTGCAAAACGCGAGTAGCTGATAAACATGAGGTCATGCTTTGTGCCAATGGTCGTGTCGTGACGCAGCACGACGTTCCAAAGGGAATTCTGCCGACCAAGAAAAAGCTCGACAGTGCCCAAGGCGGATATTTTTACGTGGCGTTTGTCAATGGCTTTGTGCTCGACAGCAATGCAAACCCCGACAGACTTGGATTTGCACTTGAAGACGTCTCGGAGGATGGCGATCTGTTTCCGGACGATCTGCCAACGATCCAGATGATTGTCGATGAGGTTAGTAAAGCGGGACGCGAGTTTCTGGCGAGCGACATCGATCCACTCGAGGCGGAACATCGGAAGCGAATCATCGAATATTGCAATAAAAAACTGCCCTACATGCCGCTGTTGACCCACCGGATTGAACATCTGATGCAGATTCCGTTCGGCCTGTCTGAGCGAGAGTTCGATAAAGAGGTGTGGAGTATCTATAGTGACTGGAAGGGGGATATCCGCAAACGTTTTAGACAAATGTCGAAAACCGTTCGCGAAAACACGGACCAACTAAGGGAGTTCACCGAGGGGTATCGCGAGATCATCCGCGACATGGGGCAAATGGCAGTTTATGAGTTAGCCGAATACGTAACGGATCGCAGGGCGGTCATTGACTTTCTTGATGCAAGCATGGCTCAGGACGGTGACGGAAAATTTCGCGATGAAGATGCGATTCATGACATTTTTTTCCCTCGTAAGCAGACGAGCAACGATATTGCATGGGACGAATCCAATCTTTGGCTAATTGACGAGCGATTAGCGTTTCAGCAGTTTGCTGCATCCGACATTCCGCTTAGGACCATGGGTCTCGACGGATCCGTATCTAAGGACCGACCAGATGTTGCAATCGCCTACGACAAAATGTTCGACGCAACTTTTGCTTTTGGCGACAAGCAACCGCCTTTCTCATCATTGACTTTGATTGAGTTCAAGAAGCCTGAACGCAAAGACTACAACGAAAAAGAGCACCCGGTTGCTCAAGCTTTGCGATACATCCGCGAAATCCGCGAAAGCAAACTCATCATGCATTCTGGCCGCAGGTTTCGGATTGAGGAAAATTCTCCCATCCATATCTACGTGATTTGCCATATTGTTGAAAATCTAACTAAGTACATGTCTGGATACACGTATTTTGAATCGCCGGACGGCCAGGGATTTACTGTGCATATGCCTCGTGAAAATGCACTCTTGCAGATCATTACTTTTGAAAAGCTAATTGCTGATGCAAAGAAGCGAAACGAAGTGTTTTTTCGAAAGCTTGGGATTGATGGCGATATTGAATTGAGGTCTGCCGACGAGTCGGATGAAGAGGCAGCCTAGGAACCTGCACAAAGTTTTCTTTGAAGTTGACAATCAGTTCCCCCCCCCTAAACATGCCTCCGGCCTTACTTCGGTTGCTGCGTTAATATCGATAGCCCGATCGCTGACTTTGATACGTTTGGAAGACGAGAGCCGTCGACCAAGCTTCTCGCGAATCAACCTTTTTGGTTTGCTGTCTTCTTTCGCTGCAAAGTGCTGTTCCTGCCGAAGCACACCACCGAGCCCGACACGCCGTCGATTACAGCAATTGCTTAAGTCGTTGTCAGTGGGCCTGGCGAGCCCAAACGAAAAAGGCCCGCCAACTACGAACGAACGCAGTTAGCGGGCCAACAGGCGTGGTCCAAGGTTTGCCTTGACCACATCGGCACCGATGTCACACACTCAGGCGATCTTCGGATAGTCCGTTCTGCTCACCCACTCGTCTGGACAATCGAGACCGTCGTCATCCGGTGTCGCTTCTTCGACCACGAAGAAGCCGTAACGAGACTCAGCTTTTCCGTGCTCAAACCGCCTCCTCACCTTCTCCAGTCGGAAGACAACACGCTCATCCTCCTCATCCTCGGCAGGCACGACAAACTTTTCGTTCAGATGAGCACTCAGCACTTTGCCGGGTCCACGCTTCTGGGCTTCGAGACCACTGCGTTCGTTCTTTGGAACGAGTGGGTCCATCAGGCCCAGTCGAATGACCTCGCCGACGACTTCACCAATAGGCAAGCATTTGTTGAGCAAATGCGAACCCAACACCGCGATTCTGCTGCGAATCGGATCGTCGGCGACGCGACGGTCGGCATAGTTGTCGAGAAAACCCTCAACACCGTTGACCATCAGGATGCCACCGATGACATATGCCCACTCCGTGCAGGGGTGATACCTGGAGTCATCCAGCGGCATACCGACTGCTCGCCAGCGTTCAATCATGCCGTGGACTTCCGCGGCAATCTCTTCACGATAACGAGGCAGGTACTGGTGTCGTGGATTCCCGATCGAGTCTTGCCGATCCGTGATGCTGCCGTCGGGCTTGAGGTGAATCGGGAGTCCCCGGTTCAACAAGTCCTCTGACAACGCCCCGAAGTTGGTCGACATCGACATCACGATCTCGTTGCGAATTCGACGTGGTTCCGAACCGCACCCCGGAGAGTACAGTGTCGGAGCCGGATCCGTGACGAATCGCTCGACAAACGCCGACGCGATCTTCGAGCTTCCGTTCACACGGGCATTCTCAAGCCGAATCATTCCCAGTGAAGGATCCGTATTGAGACTGGCGATGATCGCCTTCTGAGTCGCCCAGTCAGCTGGCTCCCAGCTAACGGACGTCTTGGGCGTCTGTCCTGCGATGAAGTCGAGCACCGTGTCCTTGCCACTGTGGCTTTTGGACGCCGTTGCCAGAATGATCGGCTTGCCACCAGGCCAATGGTGCCTGAGTGCAACCGTCAACAATCCAGCCACGGCATTCGCCCGGTCGGCCTGCGTGTCGAAGTCCATGACATCCAGAAACGTGTTGATTCGTTCCATCGAACCGGATGGTTCAGCTGACTCACCAACAAAGATCACTCGATGCCCGTCGCCGCCGTCGTTGTAGCCGGGATTCGTCAGTGTGAATCCTGGCAGATACTCGGGCTGCGACGAAATCCGATCCACTGGAGCGAACATGGACAGGAACGCTTCGGTGTGAAGTATCTCATCCAGCGTCCCGGCAGAAATCCGGCTGGGCTTTTGCTTTTCGTTGTGGAACCGATGCAAATCAATGCGATCGACAATCGCTGCGGAAAGCTGTTTGCCCTTCAGGATGCTCCGGGGGCTGCCATCGGGCAGCACCAGAAACAGTCCACCGTCGTGACCAGATCGCCGGAACAAATCACCTGACAGGGCCAAGGCCCTGCCGAGCACCTCGAAGTTAACCGAGGCGGGCGACTCATCGTGCCAATACACCTGCGGACAGCCATTCAGGCCGCAAAACATTTTCGAGTCATTTGGTGCCTCATTCGTTACTTTGGAAATCATTGAAAAACCTTTTCGTGAAGGATCATTTGTCCCCACATACCCATCACACCCTGCACAACAAAGCGACGTTGCGTTCACTGCAAGAATCATCTGTTGCACCTTGTGATTGGGTCGTGGGATTTCGGTGGCAAGACAACGTGGCCAACACCACACACAAACTGGTCCTTCCCTCCTTGGAACCCTCGAAAGCTGTTGTCGCCAACGAGGCGACTCGAGGAGCAATCAGGCGTGAGCCTGGATCGCTTTTGGCAGTGGATTCTTCCTAATGATGACTCCAACGTGCCGCCCATCACGGTTTCATGGCCAGCGGATGCCGTGACAGGTAGTGTGAGCCCTTCTCCGATGTGATCACCAACCACTTGGCCAGTGTTCGCAGTGCGGGCTCCGTCCGGGCTGCATGGACGGAACCGCTCGAAGTGCCCTTCAGCTCAAAGGGCTCGATGATGTTCAATCCGTCTTGGCCTGAACAACATCTCGGTCACCGTCGTTCCTCCTTCTGCTTGGGGTTCTGGGGATTGCCAATCGAGTCCCGCCAAACTGGCGTGTCAGCTGTGCTGGGTGTGTCGGGTTCCTAAGGCAAATGAAAACCACGCAGGCTTCGTTTCCCAGGCCCCTTTCGCATCCGCACGGGCGACCGGTAGAAGGCTAAAGCTGTCTTCCCCGGACTCACTGGATGAATATCGCGACCCCGTAACACGAACTGGCCTTCACGACCGAATCCTTCGCGTTGATGCCGTCTTTTGCAGGTTTAAAGCAGCTCGCGTGACTGCCGTGTCGGGTGTGTGGGCCTGTGCTGGGGCCAAAAGCCTGCCGCCTTAAAATCCGGAATTGAAAGCCCACTCCATCCGGCTCTCTCCCTAGATGCATTCGGCTGCAGACTTTGCTACCCTTTTGGGGGACACAGAACAGGACAGTCTCCCTTTATTCCGAGGGGAACGAGATGACTGAAAAATTGAATGACTATTTGATGACGGCAGAGGCGGCAGAATTCTTAGGCGTTTCGCAGAATACGCTGCGAACGTGGGCCAAGCTGGGGAAGGTCCCGGTGCAGGTCAATCCGGCGAATGGATACCGGCTGTTTCGACGGAAGGACCTGCAGAAGTTCCTCGACTCGGTGGCGAAACCGGTGTCGCGGAAAGCGAATTGACGCGAAGCAATGATCACTATTGGATGCACGAAGCAACTGACATATGAGCCAACACAACCTTTCTTCTTTTATCTGGTCGGTCGCGGATCTGCTGCGGGGTGACTACAAGCAGTCCGAGTACGGGAAGGTCATCCTACCGTTCACGGTGTTGCGTCGATTGGACTGCGTACTGGCTCCGACCAAAGAGGCGGTCCTTAAGGAAAAACAAAAACGCGAGGACGCCGGGATTAACCCCGAGCCGTTCCTGCTGAAGAAGTCCGGCCTGCTGTTCTACAACACGTCGCCACTGGACATCAAAAAGCTGATGGGCGATCAGGACAACATCGCCGAGAACATGTTCTCCTACATCGACGCCTTCTCACCGGCAGTGCGGGACATCTTCGAGTGTTTTGATTTCCACACGCAGGTACAGCGTCTCGACAAAGCCAATCTGCTGTATTTGGTCACCGAAAAGTTCTCCAATATCGATCTGCATCCCGAAGTTGTCAGCAACGAGCAAATGGGGCACGTCTTTGAAGAACTGATCCGCAAGTTTGCCGAACTCTCCAACGAAACCGCCGGAGAACATTTTACTCCACGCGAAGTTATTCGGCTGATGGTCAATCTGCTGTTCATCGAAGACGACGACGCCCTGACCAAGCCCGGCATTGTCCGTTCGCTGTACGATCCGACTGCTGGAACGGGCGGCATGTTATCGGTCGCCGAGGATCATCTGAGCGGTCAGAACCCGGACGCTCGGCTGGTGATGTACGGTCAAGAACTCAATGGCGAGTCCTACGCCATCTGCAAAGCTGACATGCTGATCAAGGGTCAGGATATCAGCAACATCATCCACGGCAACACGTTGTCCGACGATGGTCTATCGGGCAAGCAGTTTGACTACATGCTTTCCAATCCACCGTTTGGCGTCGAATGGAAGAAGATCCAGAAGGAAATCAAAAAGGAGCATGAGCAGGACGGCTTCAACGGTCGCTTCGGCCCCGGCCTGCCGCGAGTCAGCGATGGTTCGCTGCTGTTCCTGATGCATCTGATTTCCAAGATGCGACCGACCAAAGACGGAGGCAGTCGCTTTGGCATCGTCTTGAACGGCTCGCCCCTGTTCACCGGCAACGCAGGCAGCGGGGAAAGCGAGATTCGCCGTTACGTGCTGGAGAACGATTTACTGGAAGCCATCATCGGTTTGCCGACCGACATGTTCTACAACACGGGCATCAGCACTTACATCTGGATCGTGACCAACCGCAAGCCCGCCAGCCGCAAGGGCAAAGTGCAGTTGATCGACGCCAGTGCGATGTGGCAGAAGATGCGGAAAAGTCTCGGCAGCAAACGCAAGGAACTTTCCAGCGACCACATCGACGAGATCACACGTCTGTTCGGGGAAGCCAAAGAAGTTTGGATCGACGAAAAAACCGGCAAGCGCGTGAGCCGCAAGGCGCTAGCCGCGGGTTCTTCAGCATCGTCAAACGGCAAACCCAAAACACCGGCGGCTAGCGCCTTGCCGCTCACAGCCATCCCGATCAGCCGCATATTCAAGACGACCGACTTTGGCTACCAGACGATCTCGGTCGAGCGACCGCTACTTGATGACGACGGCAACCCCGTCCTCGAAACGCGAGGTAAACGGAAAGGCCAGCCCAAGCCCGACTCCAAACTGCGAGACAGCGAAGAGGTTCCGCTGGGCGAAGATGTGGACGAGTATTTCCAGCGAGAAGTCGTGCCGCACGTTCCCGACGCATGGATCGACCACGACAAGACGAAGATCGGCTACGAGATTCCGTTCAACCGCCATTTCTACGTGTTCAAACCGCCGCGTGAGTTGGATGAGATCGACACGGAATTGAAAGGGGTGACGGATCGGATCGTCGAAATGATCGGGGAGCTTTCGCAATGAGTTTTCCGGCTTACGACGAGTACGAAGACAGCGGCGTCGAATGGCTTGGCGAAGTCCCCGAACACTGGGACATCGACCGATTCAAACGGTCCACTGTAAGTTGCAGGAACGGAATTTGGGGCAGCGAGGCGAAAGGCGACGAGAACGATATTCCGTGCGTGCGAGTCGCTGACTTTGACCGAGAACAACTTTCGGTCTGCGACGACATCCCGACGGTTCGCAACGTGACGGAGAGTGAACGGAGCGAGCGAACGTTGTCGAATGGAAATCTGCTCTTGGAAAAGTCAGGCGGTGGTGACTTACAGCCAGTCGGATTCGTCGTGCTCTATAACCACGACGAGCCAGCCGTTTGCTCCAACTTCGTTGCCAAGATGGAACTCGCGGAGGGTATGGTTCCTTCGTATTGGCGATACTGCCACGCAGCGGCGTACTCAGTACGTCTCAACTATCGGTCAATCAAACAAACGTCGGGAATTCAGAACCTCGATCAGTCTCAGTATCTCGATGAGCGAGCACCGTTCCCGCCCGAAGACGAGCAAAAGGCGATCTCGTCGTTCCTCGATGTAGAAACGTCGAAGATCGACGGTTTGGTGTCGGAGCAGCGTCGTTTGACCCAGTTGCTTGCGGAAAAGCGTCAGGCGGTCATCAGTCACGCGGTCACCAAAGGCCTGAACCCCAACGCCCCCCTGAAACCCTCCGGCATCCAATGGCTCGGCGATGTCCCGCAACATTGGGAGGTGTCTCGACTGAAGCACGCGACATCCAGAATCGTGGATTGTCCGCACGACACGCCAACGTACAACGATGACGGTGATTTTCTGGCGATCCGTACTTCTGATCTCGACGATGGCAAATTGTTTCCCGAAATAATGAAGCGAGTCGATGAGTACGAGTACCACCACAGGATTCGTCGAGAGCCAGTTTTGCAAAACGACATTGTCTACAGTCGAGAAGGTGGTCGATGGGGACACGCTGCTCTGGTGACGGCAAATGACAGGTTTTGCCTCGGCCAACGCATGATGCAGTTTCGAGCAAACGCCAAGTTCGACGCTCGCTTTCTAATGTGGCACTTGAATTCCAAGAATGTCTACCGACAGGGTGACGTTGATACCGTTGGTGCGGCATCCCCCCATGTGAATGTCGGGACAATTTGCAACTACCGCATCACCAAGCCGCCAACATCGGAGCAACAAGAGATATCCGACTATCTTGGAGAACGACTTGGTGAGTTTGACTCACTCGAAGCGGAAGCCGAACGAGCCATCGAACTTCTCCAAGAACGCCGCACCGCCCTCATCTCCGCTGCCGTCACCGGCAAGATCGACGTTCGAGGATTTGCATCCGAGGAGGCGATGGCGTGAGCGACATCAAACTGTTTCGCACCAATGGCAGCGGTGTCACCTTGCTTGAGGGGCAATCTGTTGCACTGGAAAAGTCCCTGCAAACGCTGATCGAGAAGCACCTCGATGTATTCCTTGGCATTCGGTTTCTCGCCAGCGAGCACTCCACCGGTAAGACGCACGGTGGCAGGATCGACACACTGGGAATTGATGAAAACGGCTGCCCATGCATCATCGAATACAAACGAGCTAGCAATGAAAACGTGATCAATCAGGGGCTGTTCTACCTCGATTGGTTGCTTGATCACAAAGGCGAGTTTGAGTTGCTCGTTCTTAAAACCCTGGGCCAGGAAGCAGCAAGCACAATCGAATGGTCCAGCCCTCGGCTCTTGTGCATTGCAGGTGACTTCACAAAGTACGATGGTCACGCCGTTAAGCAAATGAATCGAAACATCGAGCTGCTTCGATACCTGCGATTCGGTGAAGAGTTTTTGCTGCTAGAGCTGGTAAACGCGGTTCAGGCGACTTCCCCTGTCGATGTCGATCCAATTGTTGTCGTTGGAAAGACGAAAACAAAACAGAAGGACAAAACTGTCACGGAACAGCTGGGTGATGCTTCGCCTGATTTGATCGATCTTTACGAAGCATTGAAAGCAACCTGTCTTGGTTTTGGCGACGATGTTCAGGTCAAAACCCTCAAGCTCTACGTGGCATTCAAGAGGCTGAAAAATTTTGTCAGCGTCGAAGTTCGGGCCGGAGCTGGCAGTCTCATCTGCTACATCAAAGTCAATCCTGATTCGATCGATCTGCAAGAAGGCTTTACACGTGATGTTCGAAATATCGGACATTGGGGAACTGGTGATCTGGAAGTCACTATTCGAAGCCACGCGGACCTGGAGAAGGCCCTGCCTTTGATGCAAGCCAGTTATGAGGGGTCGTGATCGATGGCACTCCACAACGAAATCGAATTCGAAAACGACATCTGCGACCACCTCGCGGGACACGGCTGGCTGTACGCCAAAGAGGACGCTGCCGACTACGATCGCAAGCTCGCTCTCTTTCCCACCGATGTTTTGGCCTGGGTTCAGGAAACCGATCCCGATGCTTGGGCCACGCTGACCAAGAACCACGGGGCCTCTGCCGAAGCCATTCTCCTGAAGCGGCTTCGCGACTCGCTCAACAAGAGCGGCACGTTGCACGTGATTCGGAACGGGTTCGACGTGCTTGGGCTTCGCAAGCCGCTGCGGATGGCTCAGTTCAAGCCCGCTCTGGCGATGAACCCGGACATCATGAAGCGGTACGCCGCCAACCGACTGCGAGTCGTCCGGCAGGTGCGTGACTCGCTGCACAACAAGAACAACATTGACTTGGTGCTGTTCCTGAACGGGATTCCGGTCTCAACGGTCGAAATCAAGACGGACAACACCCAAAGCATCGACGACGCGGTCTACCAGTACAAGAAGGACCGTAACCCCCTGCCCAAAGGACAGTCTGCGGAACCGCTGCTGTCGTTTCCTTCGGGTGCCCTGGTGCATTTCGCCGTCAGCAGCAGCCGTGTGAAGATGACAACCAAGCTGGCAGGCTTCGGCACTCATTTTCTGCCGTTTGATTTGGGCGACCACGGAGCGTCTGGCAATCCGCTGAATCCCGATGGCTACCGCACCTCGTATCTCTGGGAACAGGTCTGGGATCGCGACGGCTGGCTGGAGATCCTCGGTCGCTACATGGTGGCTGAAAAGGACGAGAAGAAGCAGATCACCAAGCTGATCTTTCCTCGCTACCATCAACTCGATGCCACTCGCAAACTTCAGCAGGCTGTCTTGGCCGAAGGTGCCGGTGAGAAATACCTGATCCAGCATTCGGCAGGCTCCGGCAAAACCAATTCGATCGCGTGGTCCGCTCACTTTCTGGCTGATCTGCACGATGCAAACGACAAGAAGGTCTTTGATACCGTGCTGGTGGTTTCGGACCGCCGAGTGATCGACGGACAGCTTCAGGACGCCATTCGTGGGTTTGAAAGAACTGCGGGTGTGGTGGCGATTATCAAAGGCGACCAGGGGAGCAAGAGTGCCGAGTTGGCAGATGCTTTGTCGGGTGACAAGAAGATTGTCGTCTGCACGATCCAGACATTCCCGTTTGCGTTACAGGCCGTGCGTGAACTGGCCGCGACGCAGAACAAACGATTTGCGGTGATCGCGGATGAAGCCCACAGTTCGCAGACTGGCGAAGCGGCTTCGAAACTGAAGATGTTGCTGTCTGCCGAAGAACAACAGGAACTCGAAGACGGCGGAGCGATCAGCAGCGAAGACATTCTGGCCGAACAAATGGCCTCCCGTGCTGCTGATACGGGGATCACCTACGTCGCCTTCACCGCGACTCCGAAGGCGAAGACGCTGGAGCTATTCGGTCGTCGCCCCGATCCTACACAGCCATCGACCGAAGACAATCTCCCCACTCCATTCCATGTCTATTCGATGCGGCAGGCGATCGAAGAAGGCTTCATCCTGGACGTGCTGAAGAATTACACGACCTACAAGCTAGCTTTCAAACTAGCCAACGCGGGCAAGGAATTCGACGACACCGAAGTCGAACACAGCACCGCGGTGAAGGGGCTGATGAATTGGGTTCGGCTGCACCCCTACAACATCGCTCAGAAAGTCCAGATCGTCGTCGAGCACTTCCGCGAGACCGTTGCTCCGTTGCTCGAAGGTCGAGCCAAAGCGATGGTGGTGACCAGCAGCCGACTGGAAGCGGTTCGCTGGCAACTGGCGATCAACAAGTACATCAAGGAAAAAGGCTACCCACTGCAAACTCTCGTTGCGTTCTCCGGCGAAGTGAATGACAAGAAATCGGGCCCAGAACCATTCAAGGAAACCAGCACACAACTAAATTCGGACCTGAAGGGTCGCAACATCGCTGAGGCCTTCAAGGATGACCAATTCCAAATTCTGTTGGTCGCCAACAAATTTCAGACCGGATTCGATCAGCCGCTGCTGTGCGGCATGTACGTCGATAAGCGACTGGCCGGGATTCAGGCCGTGCAGACTCTGTCCCGGCTCAACCGGTGTTATCCCGGCAAGGACGATACCTACGTGCTCGACTTCGTGAATGAACCGGGGGAAGTCCTCGATGCGTTCAAAACGTATTTCACGACCGCACAGCTTTCGGACGCCACCGACCCCAACATCATCCTCGACCTTCGGACGAAGCTGGATGCGTTAGGTTTCTACGACGAATACGAAATCGACCGCGTCGTCAACGTGGTGCTCGATCCGAACGCGAAACAGAAACAACTGGAAGCGGCGATCACGCCGGTTGCCGGTCGATTGCTGAAGAGGTTCTCTGCGGCCAAGTCGGCTCATGCGGAAGCGGTCGAACATAAGGACGAGAAAGCGATTCAGGCCGCCAAGGATACGATGGATGCACTGATTCTGTTTCGTGGCGACGTGTTGACGTATCTGAGAGCGTACACGTTTCTGTCGCAGATCTTTGACTACGGCAACACGGACTTCGAAAAGCGGGCCATCTTCTTCAAACAGCTGGTCCGGCTATTGAAGTTTGGTCGCGAACGAGAGGGCGTCGATTTGTCGGAAGTGACACTCACTCATCACAAACTTAGCAATCGCGGCAAGCGGAATCTCGGACTGTCCGACAAAGATGCCCCCAAGCTGAACCCGCTGACCGAAATCGGCAGCGGTGCGATCCGTGAAAAACAAAAGGCCTATCTGACCGAGATCATTTCCAAACTGAATGAGATCTACGGAACGGACACGACCGACGGCGACCAGTTGTCTCACGCGACGACACTCAACGAGAAGGTCCTAGAATCGACGGTCCTTCAGCAACAGGCTGCCAACAATTCAAAAGAGCAGTTCGCGAACTCGCCAGATCTGACCAACGAGATCATGAATGCGATCATCGACGCGATGGACGTGCAGGTCGACCTGAGCAGCAAAGCATTGAACTCAGCCGAAATCCGCGAAAGCCTGAAAGGGCTGATGCTGAATCAGTTGGGGCTGTATGAAAAACTCAAATCCCGAGCGATAGGAGCGTGATTTGAAGCTAGGCAAGCATTCCAATTTGCCGTCTCAAGCCCAATCGAACCGACGAATCGTTCAGGGTTCGTATCGAAAAGCTCTTGTGATTCAACGAGACAACGAAGCGTTAGATGACTCAATAATAGAGAACATGGAACTCATGACACGTTACCTGACCAAATCTCGATTCATCCTTGGCCACGGATGCCCAACCAAGCTCTTCTACACGAAGAAACCTGAGTATGCCAACTCACGAGAGGCGGATGAGTTTCTTCAGAGCCTCGCGGAAGGCGGGATGATTGTCGGTGAACTCGCAAAGCTCTATTTCCCGGGCGGCCATGACGTTTCAACCTTGAATTATGACACGGCACTGGAGGAAACCAGCCAACTTCTTCTTCAGAACGATGTCGTGATCTTTGAGGCCGCAGTCGCTTACGAGAATCTGTTCTGCCGAATCGACGTATTGGTTAAGAAAGGAAACGAGCTCCAGCTGATCGAAGTAAAGGCCAAGTCGATCGATGGAAATGACAGTGATCCGTTTCGGGGCACCCGAGGTGGCGTCCTCTCTGACTGGAAGAAATACTTGCTCGACGTCGCTTTTCAGCGTCTCATCTTCCAGCAGGCGTTCCCCACGTTTACTGTTTCATCGTGGTTGATGTGCGTTGATAAAACCGAGGAATGCACCGTCGATGGTTTGCACCGACTGTTCAAAATCGAAAGCGATGGCTCGCGAACTTCCTGCGTATTCGTTGGCGATGACCCTGCGGGCTCGATTTGCCGCGAAATCCTGAAGCGACGAAGGGTCGACGGACACATTGACGAATTGTGCAGCGACGACTTCGGCGGTCGTGACTTTGAACAGTACGTCCGTTGGCTCGCGGATAACTACTCACGTGACACGAAAGTCACTCCAGAAATTGGAGTTCACTGCCGCGATTGCGAATTTCGCTGCACACAGCAGCAATCCGACAACGACCGACAAGACGGTTTCCGGGAATGCTGGTCAGAAGTACTCGGCTGGTCAGACGCTGACTTTGACCGCCCGACGGTCTTTGACCTTAACAATTTTCGGCGAGCTCAGGAATTCATCGATCAACGTCGCATCGCACTCGAGGATCTGACCGAAGACGATCTCGATTTCGAGACAGACGCGAAACCCGGATTGCACCCAAAAGAGATGCAGCGGGTTCGACTGAATTCTCTTAAGTCGAGCAGCAGCAATGCCTTTGTCGACACTGAAGGGCTAGCGGAAGTAAGCAGAACCTGGAGATTCCCACTGCATTTCATCGACTTCGAGACGGCGGCCCCGGCCGTCCCGCTCCACCGGGGCTTGCGGCCTTACCAGAGCCTAGCGTTTCAATTTTCGCACCATACGCTTGGCGAAGACGGAAGCGTTTCCCATACCGGCCAATACCTGAATTCCGAACTCGGAGCATTTCCCAACTTCGATTTCCTTCGGAATCTAAAGTCTTCGTTGGATGGGGATAACGGAACGATTTTCCGATATGCCGCTCACGAGAATACGATTCTCAATCACATCGTTGAGCAATTAGACGAGTTCGGTCGCCACGAAAGTGATTATGAAGAGCTGCGGAACTTCGCCTGTTCGGTCTCCCGACCAACCCGGTCTCATCCGAATCCATGGACGGTAGGCGATCGAGATATGGTCGACCTGAGAGAGCTTGTCGCTCGCCACTATTACCACCCGAGAATGAGGGGATCCCAGTCGATCAAGTACGTTCTGCCCGCTGTTTTAACCGACTCCGCGTTCCTTCAAGAAAAGTACTCGTATCCAATTTACGGATATGAGGTTGATTCCCGTTCCAGCCAGAACTTCTCCAGGCAGACATGGATTCAATTTAGAGAGGATACCGTCATCGATCCCTATGAGCTGCTTCCTGCGGTCTTCGATGATATTGACAGAGAGACATGGAACGAATTTTGGACTGACGAAGACATTCGTGGCGGCGGAGCTGCAATGGCTGCCTACCTCCGCCTGCAGCAAGAGACGCTTCCGCAGGGATATCGAAAAAAGGTTGAGCAGGGCTTACTCAAGTACTGCGAACTGGACACGCTTGCGATGGTTATGATTGTCGAATCGTGGCGGAACCATCCACGCTGAAGTGTTGCCTTGTGGAGTTAGTGAGATCGGTCTGGCCCGCAACGATCGTCATTTCGTCAAAGGGAAGGTCGGAGCAGGCAAAGTAGCAACCACTGAGTAACACTGAGAAAATTGCGATTTGATTGAGAGAACGAGCCATGAAACCCGAAGAGCCTTCCAGTCCACCATCCCAGCCCCGGTCGGAACTGGCGACGCGTTCCAGCATGATCTTCGACTTGAAGGAGGTCTCGGAGGAGCGGTGGAATAGCTTCGTGCTGGTCTACACGCCGCTACTGAAGTTCTGGATCCGCAAAAAGAATATTCCGTCAGCGGCAGAGGACGACATCCTGCAGGAAAGCTTTTACGAGATCTGCAGGAGCATCGGGAATTTCGAGCGTGATGCCGCCAAAGGCAAGTTCCGTGGCTGGCTTCGCACCATCGTTCAGCGACGGGTTGCGGATTACTTCCGATCACGGCCAGAGGATCAGGGCGTTCCCCAGGAAGTGCTCAACCAAGTCGTTTCTCAAGATCAAAAGGACGCCGACGAAATCGAAGGCGAACAGCAAGCACTCGAAGAAGTGAAAGCCCGGGCGTTGGAGTTGGTTCGGCAATCGACCGCCGAAAAGACCTGGCAGATGTTCTGGCTGACCACCGTCGAGGAAGTCCCGACATCCGAGATTGCCAAACAGTTCGATGTAACGACCGCTGCGGTGCGGGTTGCCAAACAGCGTGTACTGAAGCGGCTTCGAGACTTGATGATCGATGAAACCAGCGAAGATTTATAATGCGGATGTTCGGTGTTACGCCCTTCCGATATTCATCCGAAGGAGCATGCCCGGACTCAAAACGAATCATTTGGTACAGCAATCATGGCCGAAATCGCAAGTTGCCCAACGCAAGAGGAGCTCATCCGCCTGACCCACGGCAACTTACCGGGGGAGCGGCTGGAATCCGTCTGCGATCATGTCGAAATATGCGGGAAGTGCCAGGATTCGCTCTCTAAAATCGAAGATCCGCCTGACGCATTCGCGAAACAATTGGTTGGGGTCAGTCCTGATGATCTGGAAAAAGCCCGAACCGCGATTGAAGCGGAAACTCTCAAGGAGACGGCAAACTCCGTGTTGGGGTTTTTCGCACCGGTGCTGGAGTCCAAAGACCGGCGACTCACGCTGACCGTGCCTTGCCAACTGGGACAGTACGAGGTCCTGCGGCTGATTGCTTATGGCGGTATGGGAGAGGTTTACGAGGGTCGGCATGTGCGGCTGAAACGCCCCGTCGCCGTGAAAGTGATTCGAGGGTACCGGCAGGACGATCCCGTTTCACACGAACACTTCCTCCGGGAAATGGAGACCGCCGGTCAGCTGGAACACCCCAACCTGGTCCGGGCCTACGACGCTTGGGAACATGATGGATACCTGTTCCTGGCTCAGGAGTTGCTTGACGGAGAATCCCTCCAGCAGCTCGCCAGCAAGGGACAGATCAAGACGCCCAGCGAGATCGCTGACGCAGTACTCGGCACTTGCCGTGCCCTGGAGCAACTGCACGGCAAAGGATTTATCCATCGGGATGTCAAACCTGCGAACATCATGCGGCTGACCGATGGCACGATCAAACTGATCGACTACGGTCTGGCCGTGGCCGCCGACTCCGGCAAATCAGCGAGTCGAGTCGGGGGCGGAACGGTCGGCTATATGTCACCCGAACAGGCCTACGGGGCAGGCACCGTCGACAATCGTTCTGATATTTACTCTGTGGGCCGTGTGCTGAAGTATTTACTCAGTAAGCTGCCGGAAGTGTTCGCAGAAGCGAAGCAAGCCGAGCTTGTTCAGAAGCTCACCGCACTCGCCGAACGATTGACTCAGCGAGAGCCGACCGCTCGCCTACAAAGCGTCTACGCGGTCATCGTTCAGCTCGAGCAGTTGCAGGAGTCGATCGAACCATTGGAACCGGCAACCGACAAACGAGCACCGCCAGACCCACCGAAGCCTTCACCAGTTGTCGAACGCCCGAGAAAGAAAACAGCGAATCCACGCGAGCCGTCGTCGGCTCCAACAACTGAAGCAAGAACCCAGGCACAGCCGAAGCGTCGCGGCGTCGGGTGGCCGATCATCGCTGTCTTGCTGGTCGGAGTCGCGGGATTTGGTGCGTTTCAAATCACCTTCAAAACCGACCAACAGGCGACGGTTCGGGTCGAGAACCATCAACCCGGCGACATCATTCAAATCACCAGTGAAGACGGGAAGGTTCGGTCTGTTGAGCTTGGCGATCAGCCAAAGTTTGTCGTTGATCGGGGGACCTATGAACTGTCACTCGAAGGCCCCGATAATCGGCAACTAAATCCGACCAGCATCACAGTCACGGGCCGAGATCAACTGACTGTTCGGATCGAAGATCGCTCAGGGGGAAATAAGGGCTTCGAGCCCATTGGCGTTGCGGGCGTTGCCAAGCAACCGCTCAGGCCGAAAGAGATGGAGATCCCCTCCGATCCAGGAACCAGACCAACTGAAGCTGGAAGCACGGCCCCGATGTCCGGCAAGATGGCCAATGCTGCACCGGCAATGATGACCCCCGCCGATTCCAAGACGCTTTCGGCACCATTCTCCGCGACCGACATTCGCACGAGCCGCCAGGCGTGGAGTGAGTCTTTGGGGCTGGCTGAAACTCTCACCGTTGTAACAGGCCAAAATCCGGATTTTGAACTGGAGTTTGTTTTGATACCGCCGGGTACCTTTGAGATGGGCATGCCAGCATCGCTGTCTCTGATGGCTGGCAACAAGCCGGAATGGGCTGAGTCCAGTCGACCTGCTCATCGGGTCACGATCGCTCAGCCATTCTATCTCAGTCGCTACGAAGTGACGCAGCAGCAGTTTCGTGATGTCATGGGAGGCGGACTGACACCGGTCACGGGCGATGGAACCACATTCCCGGCCACGCAGATTCCCTGGAAAGCTTGCGTTGATTTCTGCAATCGGTTGACCCAGTCCGGTACGAACATTCCGACGGGCGGTAAACTGCGTCTGCCAACCGAAGCCGAATGGGAGTACGCCTGCCGAGCTGGAACGACGTCTCGTTTCTGGAGCGGTGACCAGATTGAACCGAGCCAGGCCAGCTTGAGGATCAGTGGTCGCAAATTGACGCTGGAGCCCGTTGATGCATTCGCACCAAATCCATTTGGGCTCCACAACACGCACGGAAACGTCTCCGAGTGGTGTTCCGACTGGTTCTCGCCTGATTACTACGCATTTTCTGGCAACAATGACCCCAAAGGACCTGCCGAAGGCTCACGCAAGGTCATCCGTGGCGGCGGCTATTCCAATCCTCCGTTCTCTGCGACGTCTTACTGGCGACAGAGCCATGAGCCCGACACTCGCAGCGGCAACATCGGTTTGCGGCCCGTGATCGAGCTACCTGCTCGGTAGCCCACGCGAAATCGAAAAGCCGCGATGTTCCGGCGTTTCTGGGATTTCGGGATTTCTTGCGGCATCCGTGTTACGCCCCCGCGATAGGTATGGGGGCGAAGCGAGACGGCTCCCTGCGGCACAAGTCCCAGTTGCGTGCTGGGTGTGTCGGATGTGCTGGGGGCTGCATGGAACCACAAAACATCAGCTTGCTCGCTTCGGTGTTACGCCGTTCCGATATGGATGGGTGTAAAGCGAAAAAAAACGCTTCTTCATTACCCGCATTCAGCAGAAAAAACTGAACATGAAATTGTCAAAACGGGGCTTTGCCAAGAGTGATTCAAGAAAGTGTTTTGAAACAGTGCCCCACGGCTGTCGTTCGGGAAGCACCGCGATAGTGATAATGTTTTCGATGTTGTTCGGTGTTGTCTTCATGTATAGCGTGTGCAAATACGAACGGGCAAAAGCTGTTGCCAGAGCGGAAGAAAAGCTTTCCAGAACCGCTGAGGAACTTTTTGCTGCTCCGATTCAACTGGATTCAACGAGCCGTGAACGAACTCACATCGCACTTGATGTGTGTCTCGGCAACCACCTGGTAAGAGCGGTCGCCAGTGGGAATCCTGCTGTTCAGAAGGAGCAAAACGCAAAGCTTCAGTCATTTCTAGAAAAGAATGTGATTGGGGAAGTAGTTGTTTGGGAATTTGAGGTTGCTGAACTTGGTAGCAAGGATATATCAACGGGTTTCTTGTCCTCCAAGAAGGTCGACTACATCAGAGTGTTCGTTCCTGAACTCTACAACACCTACGGCTCTGAGGGACAGGTATTTGATTTCATTTGCGGTGACGATATTCCTGATTCCGTTTTCAAGCAGATTCGAATGGGTGATAAAGTCCTTGTTCGATCTGAAATCGTCGAAGCCCATTACGGAAAGTCTTCCAAGTCTTATGTCGCTTTCAGTGCACCATTCGGGACAGACAAAAACGATCTCTCTCAGAATGGGCTCGCGGTTCTCAGTGCACTCGAGTCCGAGTTTGACGTCAGACAGGAAAGGAAGTTTGATTCTTTTCGACTATATTCCTTGTAAGATTACACTCGGGAACTTTGTTAAACCGTTGGAAATAGTCCATCAAAATGGCGGCGTGAGCATGCTACACTAAGTAGCCCCGTTTGTATGGAAAAGTCTGGTACACATCGTCGATTCATAAGTGCACAATTCGCATCAGCAGGCAAATAGACATGACGGATAGTTCACACGTCACGAAGGATTCAAAGCAGTCGTACAAAGAACTGCATGACGAAGTCGCCGACATGCTTCTCGGTCCAGACTCGCCAGGGCGGGGATCCACCGAATTCGACGAGTTGATCGCTGAACACGACCGTTTGCAGTCACGCCAAGCCGCGTTGCGGGTACTCGATGCGAAGCTGGTCGAGGTTTTGCCCGGATTGGAAAAAGCAGAAGCACAGCTCACAGCAGCGGAGAAACAACTTGCGGCCGAAAAGAAGAAGCTCGCGGGATTCGCGGGCGAACTCGGCAAGGCGGCTTTTGCTAGTCTTCGAGCCGGTGAGCTACCCGACAATCCGTTGTTCGCCGATCGAAAAGCGTTGCAGTCGCAAATCGAAACGCTGCAACGGCAGAAGGCCGAGCTAGTGGCGGGCGAAAATGCGGGCATGATGGAGAAGGCAAAGATCCAGGCTCAGCAATTGAAGCTTGCAGGTCAGATCAAGGTTGAGGAACTCAAGATCGGTTCCGCCGATCGTGCCCTCGGCACGGCACTGCTGATATCTAAAGAAAAACCGGCGATTCGATGTGACCAGACGGAGGAAGTGCTGAAGGCCATCGCTAGCCAGCGAAAGCAAGTCGCGGCGGCACGCGAGAACGTTAAGCAAGTCGAGCAGACCGTGGGCGATCATAGGGCATACGCTGCGAAAGAGCTTGATCGCTCCAGAATCGGAGACGCAGCCACTCTAAAGGTGGAACTGAGAGATGTTCGGAAGGAAAGTCAGCAGAACCAAAAGGTAATCCACAAGGCACGCCAGTCGACCGTCGACGCAGCTCTCAAGAGACACACGTTAGATAAAGATCTCCTGGTCAGTGAGAAGCTTCGCGAACTAGACGCCCTCGCGGAATCATCGGCGGCAACGACCCCGCAAGCCATCGAGCTGATTCAGACAGTCTACTCGCGTTGGCAAACACTGCCGAGAAATATGCAAATTGGTATCGCCTCTGTTCCAATTGTCACATTGACGCTCTTAATAGCAGTTGGATATTTCCGAAGCGGGTCCAGCAACCAATTCGTTGAAACCATGGGGGATGCCAGTTCATTCCGCATTGTCGAGCAGATTGAAGATGCAAGTACATCTTCGCAGGTCGACGGTGCTCGCGGCGACCACACCCCTGCTTCCCTCAATAGAACACCTGTCACACCTGGCGTTGCAAAATGGGCTAAATGGCCCAAGCCTGATGAGATTGTTGCTGAAATGGGATCACTAACGTTGCTACAAGCAACAAAACCTGTAAATCATGGGTTTACAGTCTTGCAGCAGATTTCTGACGGAGTCTACGAGATACAGATCGAGCTTCCGCTTCAATCAAAAGGGCGTGCCGTGTTGTCGACAGTGACAACCACTTTTGAAAGCGAAGGTAGAGCCGTCTTACCGCTGACATACTCCGGAACCCAATCATATAGTTTGGAGAACGGCTTCCAACGTCAAATCCGGGTCTTCCGCGAAGCTGCCGGCCTTTCTCCGAATGAAGCCGCGATTCGAGAAAGAGAATACTTCGACGAAATGAAAGACCTTCGACGATTGCTCACATGCTCGTCCATTCACTTCAACGTTCCCATCACTTCTGAATGGAAAGACTTTCATGCGGCTGTCGGAGCCGAAAAATGGGAACAGAGGATATCAGACGACTCTGTTTACCTTAGCAAACGCACGAAAGATTACTTCTCTATAGAGGTTTCGAGTGCTTATCAAGAAACCAAGGAAGCAATGGAGAGCAACTACTCACCGGTTCATCATGCTGCTCAAAAGAGAGATCTATTGACGCTGAGTGCACTAGCCAGTTTCGGTGAGAGTCTTTCCGAACTGGGCGAAGTGGGAAGCCCGCCTCTGCATGTTGCGTTCGAGTCTTACTTGCAACAGTGTCAGTTTGATTCCAAATTCGACATTCGACAACTCGACACCTTTTTTGATTTCTTCAAACGCAACGGAGTTGACTTAAGGCAGCTTGACAATTCAGGAAGGAGCTTAGTTCACATTACTGCCATGGACGACACGTTCGCGAGTGGGGAAAAACACAAGAGTCACTTCGCCAATTTGAGATTATTGCTTCAGTCTCTCCGGAAGAGCGGTTTCAACCTTAAAGCCACGGACAAAAGCGGGGATGGGGCACTTCAGTTGGTGCTTGCGACTTTCCTCTCAAAGTCAACTGGCACGCGGAAAGATCGACCAATTAGCACGATGGCATTTGTCGCCAAGCAATTTGAACAGGTGTTAGACTGCTTCCTCGCAGAGGGGGCAGAACTCTCTTTAGTGAGTGCTCAAGGAAATAACTTAATCCACAGTGTTTGCGATGCAGCGGATGTGGAATTGCTCAAGGTTGTGCTCAACAAGAAACTTGACGTCAATCAAAAAAACAAATCCGGTGACACACCGCTGCTAATGTTATGCAAGCATTGGGGAGCTGTAGATGATCGCGACCGGAGCCTAATTGAACAGTCTGTGGTGCTGCTGCTAGAAAGAGACGCAAACAAGCTGATTAAGGACTCAGCAGGCCATTTCGCGGCATTCCATTTGGGCGATTCACTTCGGCACCTATTGCTGGTTGAAAAGCATGATGTCCCCATTAAGCTTGAGGAGTGGGAGACTTTCCTTGTCGCTGGACGCGACGTCTTCTTTGCCGGCACTGCCAGCGGATTCGACCATCAGATCGCTGTAATAACGGACTCCGGGGAAATTCTGAAGACTGTCGCACTTGACGAGTTGTCTGGACCGGTTGCGGTCCATCTTAACGCGGATGGTAGCAAACTGCGTCTGTCTGACAGCGGACTTTTGTCGTCATCTAGAGGAGGCCGAGCGATTTCGGAAACTGAAGACCGGCTCTCCTTGACGTTATGGGAGGTCTCAAATGGGGGCAACGTCGAGTCAAAGACGATCCGTTTCAGCACGGAAAATCTTTTCCCGGACAAACGCGTTTTGGACAAGAGCTCGACGATCTTTTCAGCTTCAGGATTAATTCGCTATGAACGCGTGCACACATCAGATGGAGGAGATTCTTCGACCGCCCTCGTTGGTTACAGCGACAGTGGACGCGAGCTTTGGCGGGATGACCTGTCGCTGCTTTCCAAGATTTCTTTCCTAGCGGACGAGTTAATCCAAATTGTGGAACCGAAGAGTGGGACGGCGACGCTCCAGCACGAGGGTAAAAAGGTGGCGAGCTTTGACCTCTCGGCGATTGGTACAGCTGCGTATATACCGACTAATGTGGCGATTACTAAGGCGAATGCGATTGTTGTTCGCACTGATCAGTCGGTTGTGATTATTGGTAGCGACGGTGAAATCGCAGGTCGCATACCTGTGGGATACGGTCCAGACTCAACCTTTAATGTGTTTGACGATCTGGCAATCGTCGGAAACAGAGGCAGTGATGTCTACTGCATTGACACGCGTACTGCAAAGACGCTGTGGAAAGCGAGTGGTCTTCGAGTTGACATGGGACTGCAACAAAGCAGCGACGGCGAGTGGTTTTGGATTTCGGGTTCTGAATTAGTTCGGTATTCATCGAGTGGAATATTGATTGGGAAATGCTTGCTCCCCAGTTTCAAGGGGGCATCGTCTTCGCTGCCGACATATTGTTGGCTGGGAGAATCTAAGCTCGGTTTTTTAAGCGTGACTGAAGAAGGATACGCTGATCCAAAATTGTCGCTGAATCTAAATATTCTCGACATAATCGAGTGGTAGGCAGCCGACTCTGCTAACACCTAAAAAAAGACCTGCAGCCCCAACTGGACAGCAGGCCTCGAATCCCCCCTATCCTCGCCACGCAGCACACTGACTGCGGTAGCCGCAATCGATGCACTGCATGGGGGGCGGATAGAAATGGCCGGCCTCAATGGCCGACCGCAATGGCCGACCGCACGTTCTCAACTGCTCGCTTCGTGCGATCGAGCTTTGCTTCGTTTGGGCACGAGTCCAATTTCGATTCTGCGTGTCTACCTTGGAGCGGTGTTTTTTTGGTTTCGACGTGATCCCCTCGTGATCAGTCTACGCAGCAGGGGCGAGGCAGCTTTCCTCGACACCACAACGCTGAACCGGGAGCCTCGCGTTGGAGGAGGCTTTCTGTGGGGGCGCACCGGCGTCCACAAGTTAGCTGGCGTGTTACGCACCCTCGATAGGAATAGGGTGAAACGCAGCAGGAGATACCTGCCGCATAACCTCAGAACGCCCATACAGGATTGGAATTTGGATCATGAACAAAGCAAACGTGCAAACCGCGATCGTGGAACAAAAAAGGAAGCTCGCAAGAAAAAAGATCAGTGAAGATGATCTCTGGGAGCTGGAACACGAATTTAATGAGTATTTCGGCGAGATGACGAACGTTCAACGAGTTGCACTACTCAAGCGGTTCTGGCAGTTGGACCATGAAGTAACCATCGTCGATAGAAGCACAAATTGCTTTTACAGTAGTTCGCCACTCCTCAGAGCATTCACAATATCGCATGAACACTTGATTCGGCAATGCCAACTTGAACGTGGCGTGAGTCTCGATTCCTCCAAAAAGGTTGCGGACGCGGCAGACGAATTGAAGCATGAAATCGCCTCAGTAATCAAGAAATACAGAGGGGAAGTGAGAGCCGATGGCAAACCAGTTCTCAAGTACGAAGGCAAAACCGAACCGAAATTCTTCTTTTTCGGATTTCAACCAGGTCTTGCCAGCGATGATCACTTAATCGGAATGTTCTTTTCCGAAGCGGATCGAGAAAAGGCAGATCGATACATTGTCCAGAAATTGGAAAGTTGGGGGGTGCGGACGGAACCGCTGGCCGAGGAGCGAACCTTACACGCTAGGCGTTTATGGTTTTGGGAAAGACATTTCGATCGTAAGCAATTTCGGAGAGACTTCCGGAAACTATCTCACGAAGAGCGACTAGATGTGATTGAAGAGCTAAACACTAAGGGAATCGACTTCAAGTTTACGGACCCAAGTACGTTTGAGTGTTACCAGTCATGCTGGAGCAACCAGGGTGCCCTGCGGAATTCCCGCTGTTTCTCTTACGATTTTGATCTTGGTTATCGTCCCAAGAATGGTAGTCGATCCGATCTGCCGGAGCACTTTCCCACCGCTAGCGAGCGGCGTAAAGAAATTGACGAAATAGAAAGAACACTTCTGCATGTGATTGCGAAGCATGGCGGCCTTATTACGGGCATCGAACGTGACGTCTATAAAGCAGTTGTCAGTCTAGAACAGTCAGAAAAATTCCCGGTCAGTGGAGAAATTCACGCACGCTTCCCTGACTATCAAGCGAGACGCGATGCTTCGAGTGAAATCCATGAGCGACTCGCAGTCGCGGGCATCCAGTTTTCTGTCGAAGAGGATGAGGAGCTGTCGATTGACGAACAAATCGCTAAGACCAACTCAGAGCTCGACGACAAACGAAAAACTCTCGATCGGGGGTGGTCGTTGTTGGAAAGCAGGAAGCAATTTCATAGGAAAGAATTAATTCGCATCGAAGAGGACGAGCAAAAGTTGCTCGAAGAGGAGGAACGTTTTACGGAATTCGCGAAAGCCATTTCCGATCGCCTGCAACAGCTAAGCCAGCAACGGGATTCGTCAAGCCACAATGGGAGAGAGCAACGAAAGGAAGCTTGATACACCGTTTACCAGGCATCGCTCAAATTGATGGCACTGAGTAAGAGCCAACTATCAAGCCCGCTTCCTTCACTACGAGGGGATGCGGGCCTTTTCATTACCATTTCTCTTCGCCGACGCCCGCATGCGTGTTAGGCCGTCTCGACAGGTGCGTGCGTCAAAACAAGACGTTTTTCATTGGCACAAGTTTCAGTCGCCGTGCGGGATGTATCGGGTGTGTTGGGTCCACCTAGACATGACGAAAATCCCAGTCAGCTGCTTCGGTGTTACTTCCTTGCGATAGGAATGGGTGTTAACGGCGATGGCGGTCCGAAGTTGAACGCCAGGAACGCTGCCGTATTCTACAAACCTAACATAGAAATGGTGTACGATGACACGAAAGAAAAAGAAGAAGCTTTCCGCTCAACAAATGGCTATCTGTCACAATTGCAGTTTGTCGATATCGTGGCGAGAAAATCATGTCGTCCGTCCCGAAGTTTGGGCGGCTGCTGGGATGCTGCCAAGTGACGGTCATTTGCACCGAGCATGTCTTGAGACTCGGCTCAGACGCAAGCTAGAGCTCGCTGATATCTTGGTTATGTATGTCGGGGAAAACTCAGAGGGCATAAAGATGCGGGTGTTGGACCTAGAGGCTTACCTCGAGTTCAACGACGCGATGGGCTATTAATGTTTCTAAATCGTCCTCTAGTTTGGGCCGACGTGGCGGCTTCGGAGACACACGTAACTCATTTGCTGACTGCGGCCTAAGCGTTGTGTCTACTCCTCGGCTAAACGACCCAAACTCGAAGATACTCGGGCACAACGAGTTTCGTATCGAACCTTTCAAATGCAGTTGTGAGCAGCGGGCCAATAGCTAAAAAAAGGCCTACGGTTCTCGATGGGATAGCAGGCCTTTGCTTTCGCACCGAACTCACGACCATCTTAGTATCGGTTAGACTGTGTGACCAAGATCTGCTCTGACTTAGCGTCGACAGGTTGCACTGCCAAAATCTCGGCATGAATGAATCAACATCACGTTATCCCTGGTTCTCAACCCCCAAAATGCACAAGAAAACCGACTTGATCCGCCGCAGCGTACCCGCCGAATGGCTTGAAAGCATACCTGCGTTTCTGAGTTCCATCATTGCCGACCCTGATCTGTTTCCTGAGATTGGGGATAACAGCATCACGGTTTATTACCGAGGCAAAGCCCTGATCCGAGAGTTAACGCTGCGTGATGGCGAAGTTTCCGGATCAATCAGTCTCGATTACATCCCACAAGCACGAACAGAGTCACGTTATGCCAAGGTTGTTCTCGGTGAGTCTGGCTTTGAGTACTCGCCCCATGTTGCTCCGCTCCAGTTGGGCAATTTGGATTCCGAGACGCTTCGGCATTTCAAGGCTCGAATGGATGGCCGTGGAGCTGAAGGGGACGTGATTCATCGGTTAGCCATCCGACCGAGTAATTTGATCGTCGATCAAGAAATCGCATTCCAGGGTCCTGGTGAACGCAGATTCGACAAGATTGATCTCTGTGTTTTCGATCCGGTGGCGAGGGCGTTCTCGTTCGTTGAGGTGAAGACCATTGCTGATGGAAGGCTCTTTGTTTCTTCAACGGGTGAAGTTCCAGAAGTCATCCAGCAGTTGGAGCGGTACAAGGATCGGATTGGGCAGAATAGCAAGGAACTGACCGAAGTGTTCGCGAGGGTCGTCCAGATGAAACGTCGGCTTGGAATGGGAACTCGCCTCGCCGGGACTCCTGAATCTATTCCGATGGCGATCGTTTCGCGACCAGCTTTGATGATCGGGAATTGCTCCGCAGCTCAGGTTCAGTAAATCTTGGCTGGAGAGGGTGCTTGGAAACCATTGATGGCCGCCCTTCCATCGGTTGCTTCAGGCCTAATTCTCTGCGGCGGTACTGGTGGCAATCTGAAACTCGAGTCGTCTAGGCAAACCGTCATCTTCGATTCAAGCACTGCCGAATGATTCCAATCTGAACTGATTGTGTCCCAGCCTTGTCAGCCTGCTGTGGTATTATTGTTGGATTACTGATCTGTGAGGCAATCTATGTTGGAAAAGAAGTGGCAAAGTCCTTGGCTGGGGGATGTCGATCCCGCCACACGAACAGCGGTGGTAACCAGCCAACAGCATCATCGCCATCAGTTGGCAGTGAAGCGAGGGCTTCCGTTTACGGGGGCCTATTACTGGATTCCGATTTCCCAAGATGCTTGGCGGCTCGCGGTTTTTCCAAACGCGTTCTATGTCGGGGGAGAAGCCGGTCATGTGCATGTTTGGGAAGATGTGATCCGAATTCTCGCAGGGTTACATCACCGGAACGCTAGTGAGCTTGTCGAGCAAATCGGGAACTCGCCCTGCGGGTTGCCTCGTGGACGTGTTGTTCGTTTGGGGAGTGGAGATTGGGGCGTCGCACATGGCGGTGATCACCCGAAAGGCAGTTACCTCAAATCAACCGTTTCCGATGCCTTCTGCTTGAACGACGTTCATCCGAGATTCTTCTTCGATGAACACGAGCAAATGCTGCCAGGAGATCGGCATCAAGTCGAACTTTCGACCCGCTCCGGCTTTGATCGAGATAGTGCTTGACACTTTTTTCATCACTTCCATGTCTGACTTCCATTGAAGGCCAGTCAATGAAGAAGTGGGGTGGCTTCCGTGAACTCCTGGAGCAGTTGGAGCTAGCCGACCTGCCCGTTCAGTTTCTGAGCATCAGCGGTGACGATTCGCGTCCGAACGAACTAGCGGTTCAGCCTCTCGATCATCTGCCTTGGTCGATTGACCAAGGTTAGATCTGGATCGTTTGTCCGTCTGTGGAAATTGTCACGTTGTCGAAATGATCCTTGAATGCCTCCGGCTCAAAGCTGTGGATCGGAATGATCGTTTTGGCATTGATTGCTCTGGTGAACTTCACAAGGTCAGACGACAGGGCGTGTCCACTGGTGTGAACATGAATGACTTTGCCTTGGACTTCATTCAGCGACTTTTTGACTTCTTGCCAGTAGGGACGTTGGCTGTAACCATGCCACGTTGAGTAGAGGCAAAGCGTCTTTGACGGAATGCGTCCATTGAAGTCGCCCAGCATGCTCGGCCGGAAAACCATCACGTATTTCTCGGGTGACTCCATGATTTCGGGCATGGTGATTTCCGTATCCCGGGAAATTTCGTTTGCCCGGTTCGTTCCCCGCTGATTGATTTTCTCTTTTAGGGAATCCGGGAAGTAGACTCGTCCGCTCCTCGTTTTGAGCGGGTTGTTCAGCTTGGCATCGAAACTAATTAGGTGGAGGACAAAAGCGGTATAAGCGTCTGCTACGAATGTCCGCCCTGCTTCTCTGGCTGCACGGATGAACGATCGGAGTCGATCGATGTTTTGCGGTGAGAAGGACGCAAGCACCAGGCTAGGGGCAGCTTTGACCTGTTCGATAATCTCCGCTTCCAGTTCACCCTCTGTGGCTTCACTCCCATTGTCGAACCCGAAGTGCGTTCCTTCGACGATAATGGCATCCAACTTGATGCCATTGAACTTCTGAATGATCTGCGTGTGTTCGCCCTGCCGCCGTCCGTGCAGTCGCAGGTCGCCGGTATAGAGAATGCGCTTCCCGTCGGCTTCGATCAGAAAGGCAAGGCAACCATGGATGGAATGATCGACTGGAAATGCCGTCACGACCATGTCGCCGATCACGACCGCTTGTTTCGGCTTGATTTCTCGGGATCGATCTCTGGGAAGTTCTTGCTGGTTCGCGTACACGCTTCCGGCCAACATCATCTTGCTGGTTCCCTTGCTGGCATAAACAGGAATGGAAGGGGTGGTGTGTCGCAACAGCCCAACATGGTCCAGATGAGCGTGCGAAAGCAAAATAGCATCGGGTGAGCTGTCACCTGAGAACAGACCAGGAACCTTGGGGATGATTCCGTTGGCCTTAAGCTCCGCACTCGTCATCCGTCCCAGGGAGAATCCGTCGTGTGCTTGCCCCTGTTCATCGAATAACGGCATCCCGACGTCCAGGATGATTCGAGTCGTACCGGATTGAACTTCGATGCAATTGCCGCCGACTTCTTTGCTTCCCCTGTAGATCGTCAATTGCATTGTTTGTCTAGTTCTTTCGTGTTCAGTGTGGAAGGTTTGAATCTGAAAATGACTCCCGGAGAACCGATTGTTGTCTCTCGCTTGACGTTGGCCGTCACCCCTTCGGTTGCCAGTCTGACCAGCTTAGTGGCCACGGCCTGAATTTAATCAGTGTGTGATCACGGCCGGAAGCTGGCGGGATTGCACCAACAAGCTTCCCTAGGTGGGAACAGCCTGTCTCCGGGAGTCATAATCACCACGATACCGGACGACTCTGCCACAGTTGGGTCAGTGCCAAACAAATCGAGCAAATGTTCTTCAATTGGCTAGGCATTGACTCGGCGAAGCCCCGACTGGCCTCCGTACGAAATCAGTTGATTTGGCGGCGAGCCAGGATCATCAGAAAGATTGCGGTAAGAATGAAGGCTGTGATTCCTACCGACCACCAGTGTATGGTCGATTGACGTTCGATCTCGAACAGAATCATAAAGGGGGTGACAATAACCGATGCGATGCTCAGAGGTATGAATAGCGAAAGAAGGATCACGAACAGTCCGACGCCATAATTGCCGCTGTCGGGTTCACGCAGTGGTCGGTCGCACATTTTTTTGTTGCCCAATAGAGGAAGGAATTCAGGGATTCATCCGCCGGTTGCTGCGTCTCGCCGTGCAGTCTCCGGATAAGGGGAGGAGAGCTAGGGGCTTTCATCGCCGTTTGCTTCTTGCCCATCCGTGGATAAATGGCTCGACATCGCATGGCTCACTGCCGTATTTTTCCAGCCAGTTCTGAAGCTCGCAGACTCTGTCGAGAAAGGCGTTCTGATTCTGCCATGGGCAATAACTTACGGTCGGTGGCACATGGCCGAGTTGGATCTTCGGCAACATCGTGCACTGACAAACCTGCATGACCCGAATGAAGTTTTCGATTGCTCCATTCGAAAGACCCAACCTCCAGAATCTTGGCTCCGCCGTCTTCTCGATCGACTCACTGAAATTCAGCGTCTCGAACAGAAGCCGGTAGGTGAAAAAGATCTCGTCGAACCGCAGTGGTGAACGGACTGTCATCAGCGATGCCTCGATAGGAATGCGAATGCTGACGTTTTACCTCCAGGAACTGACCAACATGGGTCAGAGTCGCCGTGGGAAATCGGGGTTTTGAAATACCGCCTGGGCGTCCGGCTTGGATCCCTCGCTTCTAAAATTTGGCTGCGTTTGTCCGACCCGAACAGCTTGGGGCAGGCCTATTTCGGTTTCGCCAAATTCATTTCGAGTCCTGCGTTCAACGAACGGATGATTTCGTTTCGCAATTCTTCCGGTTGAACGATTTTGACCTTCCCCGTCCAACCGAGAATCCAGTGCCCGATTTCTTCAAGGCCATCCACAGTGAACTTCAACGTTACACTGCCATCCCGATGCTTCTTCTGCGTCTGGGTGTGATGCCACGTGGTTTCCACAATCGTGCTGGCTATGGAAGCATCAAAACGAAGTTCCACGTCGTAGCTCTTTCCTCCTCGGTAAACCGACCAAGCGTTGCCAAAGTATTTCCGAAGATCGAACTTCTCGGGACGGTCGGCAACAGCCTCCGTTTGCCGCAGGCTCTTAAATCGAGCGGCACGGAAGGTCTTCGCCTCCTTCTCTCCGTCGATGTGTCCGATCACATACCAGGCCTGCTTGACCAAGCAGAGTCGATACGGGTGCAAGGTAAGCTTGACGGGGGATTCTTCGTAGGGTGATTCGTAAACCCCAGTGACTTGATTCAAATCCAGCAGTGCGAGTTGGATCGTCTTCAGGATTTCCCGATGTTGACTGTGGTCGGCCAGCTTCAGGTCGAAAACGTCGACCAAGCTAATGACGTCCGCGATGATTTGTTTCGATTCCTCTTTCGATACGGAAGCCAGACGAGTCGTGGTCGGTGTCGCACCAAGACCGATGTCGAGTCCTGGGGCTTGGGTGATTGCCGTCGCAACCGCTTGCCCAAGTACCTCGTCGTCCGTCAGTGCGAGGGTTGGGAATCGGAAGTCGGATCGAACTCGGTAGCACCGCTCCTCTTCACTGAAGTAAAACGGAACCCCGCAAAACTCCAACACATTCAGATCCCGGTGAATCGTCCGATTGGAACAACCCAGTTCCTTGGCGATGGCACTGACATTCCACCGCCCTCGCGACTGGATGAGGTTCAGGACGTGAAGAACTCGGGCGATCCGTAGATTTTGCCGAACCCTTCGATCTCCATCCGGACGTTTCGGAATGTTTTTCTTCGGTCCTGATTTTTTTGCCATTCCAAACCTCAATCCTTAGACTTTGCTTGCCCTCGAGTGCGACGCTTCTCGCCAATTGACAACCAGTGCATGTCAAAGATGGAGCTGACAGATTGGGCTGCCCCACGGTTGTCGCGAGACTCCGGTAACCTGGGCGTTTGTTTATCTCCGGAGGATACATGATCACGAAACCTACCGCTAACGGTCGCATCATTGCGATCGGAGACATCCACGGACATGCTCTTGCCTTACGAGCCTTGACCCGAGTTATCCAGCCGTCACAAGACGACGTGATTGTGACTCTGGGTGACTATGTTAACCGTGGTCCAGATTCGAAAGGAGTCATTGAGTGTCTGATCGAACTGCAGGAACGCTGCGAGCTCGTTCCGATCCTTAGGTAACCACGATGAAATGCTCCTCGACGCACGGAATGACCGGTATGCCTATGACCGGTTCGTGATGAGTGGTGGCAAAGGGACGGTCGATTCCTACGGAAACCGAAAGCTCGATGGCATTCCGGCAAGCCACTGGAGGTTCCTGGAAACTTGCCTGGATTACTACGAAACCGCTCACTTCCTCTTCACGCACGCGAATTTTTGCAGCTACACGCCGTTGCAACATCAGCTTTCATCCGTGCTGAGATGGACTGGCATCGACGAGATGGAAATCTGCGATCACCGGAGTGGCAAGGTTGCTATCGTCGGGCACGCGGCTGCCAACGAGATACGAGACCACGGAACCTGCGTTTGCATTGACACGGGCTGCGGCTTCGGAGGCGTTCTGACGGCGTACGAACCAGCAACCAAAACGATTTGGCAAGTTACAGAAGGTGGAGAGATTGTTGTCAGGAACGAACGACAATGAGATCAAGCAAGCCCAAAACCACCGCTCCGCATCGAGATTGTTGCTGGGGAGATATTGAATTTTCTTGGTGATTGGTGATCCTGAAAAACTGAAATTTCGGCGGTCACCAGGCTGCTGGATGATGGAGGCTTCGGGCGTTGGCTCGTACAATGTCGGACTGGCGAATTGGCAGAAGGCTGTCTTGCGGGAGCAAACCAACGAGTCGGTACCGAATTCGAAGCCTGGACTAGTAGCGATGGAGTGCCGCCATCAGCTTTAACAAGCAGCTCTCACACTACTGTGTCAGAAAAAGCTTTGCGAACAACATAGATTGACACGCTCTTGTCGCGGCCTGAATTGGCACCAGTACCAAGTTTCCCGAAATTAAATCATTGATTTGCAAAGGACCATAGACATGCCGCTTTTTGACAGATTTGACGAAATCGTTGATTGTTGGTTGAACATGGACGACACCTGGGACGGCACCGCATCTCGCTACCGAAGCATGACAAGCCTCCTCAGACTGTGTGACCAAAATGAAGGAATCGGCGACGGAGGTAAGCTGTTACGGAAGCTATATGCAAGGTTGGAAACGAATTGGGACGGCGAACCGTCCCGAGGAGCTGAAAATTGGCGGCACACCCAAAATCTGGATCTCGGTGACAATCCGAGTCTAGAGGTCTCTCTTCAAAGAAGGTATATGCAGAGTGTGAATGACAACAGGTGGGCGAACGAAGTTCCAGTTGCATCCGGCGTAGCGGGTACGGGCCCTGATTCGGTGGACTTCGTGCATAGATCGGACGCAACGTATTCAATGATCGAGCTAAAATGGCCTAGACCGGACGGTGCAAGCGAGACGCCGTTGAAAGCTGCAATCCAGGTTCTGCGGTATGGACTCGCCTACATCTTTTCACGAGATAATGCGGAAACACTTAGCTACAACCCTGAGATAAAGCCAATTTTGGGTGCGTCTCAAGTCCATTTGAGAGTGCTTGCTCCGAAACACTTTTATAAGCGTTTCCTCGCCCCAAATTGTTGGCTCGAGAGATTCGAGAAAGTGCTCGACATGGGTATCAGGAACTTAGCAGGAGAAACTGTCAAAATGAGTTTTGCTTTTGAGCAGTTTCCTGAAAGATTTTCCTGGAATCCTGAAGATTGTTCTGATGATGCAGGAAGACGTGCGGTAGTGAACGCCTTTCAGAATCGAAATCGACTATTTTCGGAAGCTTGATTCGGATGCCATGTCGTTTGCTGGCTTGATAATGACAATATTTCTTGTGCTTCGAGGCTCAGGGCAAGCGAAAGCCAATATCTAAAAAAAGGGCCTGCGGTCCTAAATGGGACGGTACGCCTTTCGCTTTTGCCGCTGCCCCAATCACGCAACACACCGGTTGCGACTACCGCAACCGTGGCACTGCGTGAGTGGAGTCGGGCTGAAGTGCTGACGGTGACTGAGATGCTCCCGCTCCGGTGGCGGAGCGACCTCAATCAGGCCCGCGACTCGACCAGTCCACGTTTGAGCTCGTCGATTAGTGTGCTGGCTTCGCGAAGCGACAGGTCTTCGATACGGTCGACGTTGAACCGTTTGTGGACCAGACTTGCGGGATCGACTCGTTGTCGCCTGGCAATCGCGAAGATGGCCCGAACTTGGCTCTGAGTGGCCGTTCCAACGTCGCGAGCCGTGCTCTGGCCATTGCCGCTGTGTTGGGCGTGTCCGTTGTGATGGGGTGTGCTGTTAGGCTTGCCGTTGCTTTGCGGGGAAGAAGAGTAGGCCGATTGCTGTACGAGTTGGTCATTGACCGCTTGGCGGCATGCGGCGAATGCACCAGCGACCTTCCGATGAAACCCTTCCAGGTCGTTGTCGATCAGCGAACGGTCAATCTCGAACTCGACGTGACAGCTTGCACAAAGCGAACCGTAGTCGGGGAGGCCGACATTCTTCTGCAGGCCGACGGAAAGTGTGAGTGCCATGTTGAATATCTCCTGAATGGAAGTGATGGAAATGAAAAGCCACGCCCTCAACCGAACGAGGACGTGGCTAGAAAGGGATGTCCGTTTACACGAAGTGACGGACGCGTCCTTGAGAGACGAACGCCAAGTTGCGTTGGAGTTCGAGCTCATCCCAGTCGATCATCTGCGGCTGCAGATTGTCGGGCTCGGGGTCGAATGCGACTTCAAACGGATCTGCCACGCTGAAGCCACGTTGGCGAATCGCTCGGACATCATCGCCGGTCGCCTCGGCCACCAGTTGATCAAGTTGCATTTGCGTCATAGCGTTTGCTCAAAAGAGAAAGAGGAAACGCCGCCCCGAAGTGGAGCGGCGAAGGAATCACCGCCCCGACGTTGGGGCACAGACGAAAAAAGAGGCCTGCGTTCAGCGAGCCCGAGTGAGCCAGTGAGCTTCAAGCCACTGGCGTTCAGCCGTCAGAGCAGTACTGCGGCTGGGGAACGGTCCCAGAACCGGACCGTTGACAGGAGACAGGTCAGCAGTCCACTGCCCCGTTTCGGTTGGCTCAACATGACTGCCGCGAGCGATCGCCAATGAGCCGAGTTGCGGCAGTTCCAGTTCTTCGCCGTAGAGGCAATGAACGGTTCCGCCTTGTTGAATTACCAATTGCATGACGCCCTCCTTTAGCGAGGCCGCCGCTGGATATTGCGGCGAGGGCGGTCGACAAGCAATTGGTCTAGTCCAGCTTGCACGGCAACCATTCGAGTGGAAACACTCTGGCGAAGTTGCTCGCTCGTTCGCAATTCTTGGGGTCCGATTCCATTGACTGCCGCTCGGGCCTGACTGACCAGTTGGTCGAGTTGTTCGTTTGAGCCGATGTTGAGTGATCGGAATCGATCGAAGAATTCGTTCAGGTTCGTCACCGCCGTGTCGCGAAATACTTTCGGCTTGCCGTCCTCTTGGCCAGCGATCCGCTCGGTCAAGTGCTCGACGAGCTTCGCGAGTTCTTCCAAGAACGCTTGCTCGGCAAGCTCGACAGCCTCGACGAAGCGAGACTGCACGCGGCGACATTCCGACTCGTAGACTTCCGGGTTGAGTTGCCGTAAATAGTTGGGCGGCTCGACAGCCGGAAAGTCGTGCGTGATCGCGAATTCATCGACCAGAGTTGCCGGGTAATCGCTCACATCGAACAGGTCGCCGAGTCGGACACGGGCGGCTTCACGCATTTCAGCGAAATGCAGGTCGAGCTCGGAAACGGCAATAGCCAGCTCATCGCGAAACACTTCCATCTGCTTGTTAAAGTCACCGATGATCTCACGTTTGATGAGCCGCAATCCCGGTTCGGGATAGGGCAGCGATACTGTTTTCCAGTACGACACCGCTCGCGATCGAACCGACGTGACCGCTTTGAATACGGGGTGGGTCGTGTCGATCAGTTTCTTCGACGCCGACAGATACTTCGACTCAGCGTCGAAGGAATCGGCGGCCTGAGTCTTCTGCTCCGACGTCAACGATTTGCGAACACCCAACCAGTTGAAACTCAACCGGGCCGCAGCCATGGTCGAGCGAAGTCGATCACTCGCCGACGTCGAGGCCAGCGAGCGAGGTTCATCCAACACACTTGTCATCTTGAATCTCCTATGAAATAGAAAAAGCCGGACGGCATCCCACATGAGGACACCGTCCGGCTAGGTGTAAAATCTGGATGTTAGAAAAAGTCTCAGTTGTTCGACGGTTCGCGGTTGACTCGGCGACGAGTCTTGGGCGTCCCGTTGGTCTGCTGATAGATGCCTGAGCGACTGGCCGACAGACACCGACCGCTTGCCCAGGTCCGAAGACGATCCATGGCCTCGGACGCAGTGACGGCGACGGGCACCACGTTTTGAGAAGCCAGCTTCAGTGAAAGATCCAACAGTGCCGACAGACGACAACAGGACTTGATCTCGGCACCCGTCCAGTTCGTGTCATCGGGAATGCTCTGCGAGGGATCAATTCCATAGAGATCCCGATAGATCTTCCAAATCGCGTCCTTCTCTTCACGACTGGGGAGATCGAGAAAGAACACACCGTCAAAGCGTTCGCTACGACTGAACTCCGGTGGCAACTTGGAAACGTCGTTCGCTGTACAAACCACGAACACATCCGACTCGTGGTCATTGAGCCACGATAAGAACGTGCCGAACATCCTTGAAGCGACTCCGGAATCGCCACTGCCGTTCATCCCTGCGAATGCTTTTTCCACTTCGTCGATCATCGCAATGCAGGGAGCCATCGCATCGATCACCCGCAAAGCCTGGCGAGTGCGTTCCTCCGACTGCCCGACAAGCGAACCCATCAGGCTGCCGACGTCGAGATTAAGCACGGGCCGTCCGACTTCTTTGCCAAGGGCTTTGCAGAACTGCGACTTGCCGCAGCCCGGCGGTGACAGCAACAGTACACCACGCGGTCGATTCAGTGAGTTGTCGCGGTGATGCTGTAGCATGGCCCGCTTGCAGAACGCCTTGAGGGCCGACAGGCCTCCGAGGCCGCTAAAGTCCGAGTCGCCGCGATACAGCGAAAGCAAACCACTTTTCTTTAGCGTTTGGGTTTTCATTTCCCAGACGGCATCCGATGTGATCCTTTCTCGGCGGACGAGCGACAAACTGAAAGCGTTCTCGGCCTCCATTCGAGTCAGCCCCGCCGCCGCATCGAGGATGGGCTGCAGCTCCGAGTCTTCCGGCAGTTCGCCCTCTTCCGTAGCAATACCACGAGCAATCTCGTGGAGTTCCTGGCGGTTTGGCAGATCGTGTTCCATCACAACGATCATCTTCTCCAGCTCCGTTGGGATCTGCACCACCGGCGAAAGCACGACCACGATCGTGCGGTTCTGCTTTCCGTTGATAATCTGACGCGATAGTGCCTGGACTACTTCAGCCGACTGCAGGAACCGATGGAAGTTTTGCAGAACGAGAATCGCCGTGCCGTCGGGCGTGGCCAATGCGTTGATGGATCGAATCGCCGACAACGGATCATTGCCGCTGGCATCCTGCTCTGTTTGACCTGGTGCGTTTAAACCGGATTCAATGTCCCAGGTTGCCAGTTGCCATTGCTGGTCGAGGCAGAGCTGGGCAATTTCAGTGAGGGCATCTTGGTGTTCGTGGGATTCAATCCAGATGCCTGTAAAGCATGCTCTCACGTATTCGGAGAGACGGTTGGTGAGTTTCAAATTCGATCTCCTGGTTAGTGACGTTGTTGATAGGATTGCTGCTGACTTGCCTGTTGATGGAACTCAGCTGTCAGCTCTTCGCCAGTTTGCCTGCCCAGTGCCTGTTCGATGAACCGGCTGGCCTGACGGCAGTCGCTACCGACAAAGCCCTTGGTCTGAACGTGCGTTTGCCCCGTCGGCGTAACGACGATTTCGATGGTCTTGCTCATGCAACACCTCCGACCGAAACAGTCAATTTGATGGAGCCGTCGGCGAGTGACTGCTCCGTCACGGTGTGCCCCTTCTTGCGAGCTTCGAGCTTCGCCTTCTCGACGGCGTAGCCCTGGAGAAATCCATCCAGATGTTTGGTGTCTCCCCAGCGGCCTTCGTAGTTGTCGTATGCGATCTTTGCGGTATTAACGTCGCAGACAACCGGAAACCTCCACTGCGGCAATCGCACGGCCCAGCCGATCGCTGATGTGCTGAACAATCTAAATTCACCGAAGACAGGCCCCGGCACCTTTAATCGTTGACACGCCGCACGAATGGCGACGGGATCACGGACTTCGGTTTTGATTTCCACGATATGACTCATGGGTTTGTTCTCCTTATGGTTGCATGATGGTTTAGAATGGCGGCTCGACGTCAGCAGTCGATTCACCGGCAAGCAATGCGTGGTGGGCTTCCTCTTCGTTCTGAGTCAGCTTGTCCGGACGCAGACGTGGATTGGGGAGAAGTCGCGGCTCTTCACTGGTCAGCTCCAGCGTGAGCAGCTCGGCAACAGCGGCATGATCCGGTTCCTGCGATTGCATTTGACGAATCACGAACACGGAAACGAACAGAGGCAACAGACAGGCAATCACCATTCCGAAGTTCTGAATCACGGCCGCAACGATGGGATCCCGATCGCGTTGATCAGCAATCTCGCGACGATCCTGTTCCAGCCGATCATGGCCTTTGTAAATGGCCGACTGTTGTTCGTTGAACTGAGTCGTCAGTTCTTGTTGGGCCGCAATCAACTCGCGACGAGCTTCGGCGTCGTGTTCGACCAATTCTTTTGCAGCTTCAGCGAGTTGATGGCTTTCTTCGACAACTGCTTGCGACTGATCAGCCATACGACCATTCTGCTTGATCTGCTCCGTCATCGTTTGCTGAGCGAATTCGGCAAGCCGTTCATCAGGTGATCTACCGCATCCAGCGATTGCTGCCAGAACTAGCACTGCCGCGAACATCGCGACGCTGCGGAGGTGATTCATCTGCTTCATGGGTATTTCTCCAATGGGTAAAGACTCGGGCCAGGAGCGACTGCAGAGCACGCCGCAGTCGAAACTCTCTGACCCAGCCAAGGGTGAGTAGCACGACCAGCACGCTGCTGGCCGCAATCAAAGCTGTGGCCATACGGACCTCCCTTTGCAAAAGGATCTGGAAACGAAAAAAGCCCCGCCCACCGAGCATCTCGTGATGAGATGACCGGAAGACGGGGCTGTGGGCTCGAATTTGGAGTGCTGGAAGAGCTAAGTTTTCCCTAGTAATAGTGACACCGATCGGCCAATGATTTAGGCCTTTCGGTCACGTGTTTCCTCGGTAAATCACGCTGTTTTCACCGCCTTAGGCCAAGGCGGCAGAAACGCATGTTACGCACCCTCGATAGGTATGGGTGTAACGCAAAACGAAGTCATGAGAACGAAACCGCAAACCATCTCAACAAGGAACCACAAATGTCCCGCTTCACCGCAAATCTGAACCGAACTGACTTCCGTTCTATTGGCCGCACAATTGGTGCTCTATTCCTGATGACACTGCTTGTCGGCTGCGGAAGTGAGTCAAGCACTTCGACGGTTGGATCAGACGCCTCTGAACGGCAGCACGCGGAACCACGAGAGCTGATCGCCTTCACGACAGCGATCCACAATTACTCAAACACTGTATCGATTGACCAGTAGACACCTCCATCACCGTCAAACGCCCCAAAAACTTTAAATTCAACAGTCACGACATCCATAACAAGGGACCTAAAATGAAACTCTTCGCTCTCCCCTTTATCTTTGCTGGCCTGATCGCCTCCGCTGGTGGAATTGCTACGTATATCGAACTTAACTGGAACAGCAGCGATTCCAAAGTCGTCGTGGACAGCACGCCGACGATTGAACGAATCACCGAGATTGGTGATTTGTGCGTCCTGAAAATCCATACTTCGGACATGCTAACCGCTAAGTCGAACTCGCTGAAAGCATCCTGGATGATCACAGGTGATGCATTGATCTCGCTTGATCTCACAAAAGTCCGACTTGATCAGGCGGATCAAGTCGCCAAGGCTCTGGTTCTCGAAATGCCAGCTCTGAAAGTTCTGTCTCCTCGCGTCAACCATGAAAAGACCAAGCACTGGGAAACCGAGAGTGTCTGTTGGCACGATGGGTGGTTCACTCGTGACAAGCTCGGGAAGAACTCTCACCTGCACGAGATGGCGATGAAAGAGGCTCAAAAGGTCGTTGCCCAAGTGAGCCAAAGTCCGGAGTACATGGCTGATGCAAGGGAGTCAGCTGAGCGTATCGTCACGGCACTTTACGCGGGGACGGGTTATACGGTCAGCTTCCAATGGCCTGATGAACGAACGAATGCTGAATCCGCAGCCACCGATACTCTACTGACATCCTTGAATCGCGAACATCGCTGATTCCACTGAGAATGCTTCCGCCGCTGGGATTCTGACTCGTATGACGAAAGCACGGGTCCCAAAAAAAACCGAAAAAAACAGCTCGCCGCGGTCGCTGGCAAACTCAGCACTTCGCTAACAACGAGAGTGCTGAAAAACGCATCTGCCGCATCATCAGAACAAGAGCGATTCAAATTTGTCAACGAGCTTGAACGTATCACAGAACTTTAGATCTCTGAAGGTTCTGAACCGATTTCAACTCACACCTTACCGGCGACTGACTTGAGCAGCCAGGCGGTAGCAACAGCGACGGGATCGAATGAGGGCCACTGGTCGTCGCTCCGCTACTTCCACCGGCTATCGACACGACAGCAATGATCTGTCCGATCGTCGTCGACGATCGGACCACCGGATGTGCCCCCAATGATGTTCTCGTCAGCTTCCAACCAAGCGAATGGCTCGTCGGAGAATCTTGTCATTTGCCCACTCACCCAGGTCCGAGGTGCGTCATGATCTCACACCTGATCGACTCGTCTAGCTGCCATGGATGCCGACGAATTTTGATTGGGACGACATCCTCGAAGAAGCTTACGAATTCCGAGTGACGCTCGCTGAGCTCTTGTCTATCGCAGGGACTAATTAATACGAAGTCGGAGCACGTATCAATGCACACAGGCGAGCACCAAATGGGCTCGCCCTCAGATCGATCAATGTCATAGATCGTGTAAGTTCTCTGTGCGATCCCACCATCTGTACCAAACTTCAGGCAGTGTGCCGCTGTGAGATTGTATCCGTTGCCAATTTGCACGCCCTGGCCGCCTTCGTCTGGTTCCATACCTTCCGAACGCACCAGAACAGTGGCCAATTCAATTTGTTTGCGTGTCTTCTCGTCCATTTATTGTTCCCCAGATTCACGGACCTTCCCGTGCACACGATAGTGACACGCTGAAACCCTTTTTCTATAGCAATTAAAGAGGAATCAGGGTTACTTTTGGCGATTGAGCCCGACTTGGCTACCCTTTGAAGTCGACTGATTGGTTGTAGCGTCCCGATCTACAGTCCGAAGCTCAGCCAAGAGCATCTCTTATGCTCCACTAGTGAGTCGTACCCAGAACTGCAGCAATTCAATCAGCTCATCGGTTAATGGGATCCCCGACAGGTCCCCCCAGCGTGCAATTTGTGGTTTCGTCCCGGTTTCCACCGAGTGGCTGAACCATCACTGGGTGTGGAACGAAAGCAGCACCGCTCGCCAAGACCGAATGGCTGGGCTTTGACTGTGAAAAGGATGGGCTGGAAGAGCTGAAGGTCTTCACCTACTCGCAACAACACCGAATTGCCCAGGATTTAGGTCTTCGCAATGATGCACTGGTGATCACCTGTCGCCACCGCGAACCAGGTCGCAAGCGAACTCAACCGAAGTGATGGGGGGAAGAGATTCCGACGTCGTCGTCGGCGAAAAATGAGCGTCCGGAAGAGGTCCAATTAGTCGCGTAGATTGGGCCCTCTGCAGGTCCAATTAGAAAATTGGCCTCTCCGTAAATCCTTTGTTTTCATTGGTTTACGACTTCGCATTTCGAGCCCCGCCGCCTCCACTAAAAAACTGCTTGCCGAGCTTTGGCAGGCGGCTTTTTTCTTTGCTGTCGGCAGCGGTTTCCGGGGCTCTTCGGTCCCGAAGGGATCGAAGATGGTTGCCGGAGGTCGTCGCGAAGCAGCGCACCTCCGGCATGCCGGCCCCCTTCTCGCAGAACAATCCCGGGGGGAGCGCGGAACGCATGCGACCTCCGCGGTGGCCTGCGATCACAACGCGAGGAATGAGTGTATCGACGTGGAACGATGCGAAAGCACGTTTGCTGGGGCTTGGAAAACACCGTGCCAGCTCGTGCCTGCTATTTCGCGTCAACACAAACACGGATTGGCCCTGCATTCTGTGTCGGGCAATTGTTTGGATCGGGAGTCCCACGATAAACTGACATCGAACACTTAGGCGTTTGTGTCGATTTCGACGGTGCTGCAACCGTTGATTACATTTTGGAACTGGGGCCGATGATCCTGCGACTTTCTCAAAAACTGAACACGAAGATCAAAACAGGGAAGTTGGTCGAGATGCCGCTGGATGAAAATCCCTACGCCGATTGGTCGTGTCATCTCTTCACCGCTGATCGCACCCAGTACATCATCTTGACGAATACGGCTTCGTTCTATTCGTGTCTTATGAACGGCCGTGGAATCACGGACGGCAGCACCTTTGTAGCGCAAGCTTTGGACGCGATTCGGGATTTTGCGACCGGCGACGGCAAGCAAACTGTTTACCGGAAATATATCGCTCCATCGAACGGGACGATCAGCTTCGCCAAAGCTCTAAACCGCTCCGTCACTGGATCGATGAGTGACCACATCCATGCGGCCAAGTTCATGCTCGAAGACGATATGGCGCTGAGCGAAATTGGTAATCGCTTGAATGAGACGCCGATGTCCGCACTAAACGGCCCCGATGGGCGGAAGTACGGCTTTCCCAAAGTCGTGTTTTCGAAGCTCGTGGATCAGATCGGCGATGATTGACCAATAGATCGATGACCGTTAGCGAATTGTCGTCCGTGGATTGGCGATCTCGCTGGTCCTGACTATCGCTGAGATCGTTCACGGCATCCATAGGGCCATTGCCCTTCTTTCGTCTATTGGCGAATTCGGCTTGTATCAGATTGGCGTGGGCACCTGGTTCGGTGATCAACCTTGCGATTGCCAACGTAACAATATGGTGGGGCGGGGCCAATCCACTGCCTGCACAGCTGCTGGTGGGCTCGAGCTGGCTGGTTTTAACTGTGGTGTTCGGAGTCTTGTGTGGGCGGTTCGTGGTGGGATTGTCTTGGGACCCGATTGCTTCAGACTACGACGTGGTGAACCGTGTGCTGATGCCGTTGGTGCAGCTGTTTCACGTTTGTCGGCTTGACGCCCGGGGCTATTCAGTGTTGCAGGATGGATTTGATTTCCATCGGTTTGGTGACAAGACGCCTTAGGGTGATGTGATCGCGTTATGACCTTTCGACCGAACCAGTGTCAGCGTGGCATTTCGAAGAGCTGCGAGGTTTTGGGGAATCGCGGCGGTTCGAGCTCGACACTTGTCTTCGCCCATCGCAACGTCGCGACCCCAGTGAAGGCGATTCTCGATTCCCCAATGACCTCGAACGAACTTTAGAAGATCGCGTGCATCAGTACGCTCGCGATCAACGCTGGTGATCGCATAGCTGATTTCCGTCTGGCGTACGCCACCGAGAATGCGAGTCCGCGTGAGGCGAATCGCTTGCGCAAAGCCGGGCCAGTCGACGTGGCCGACAAGACGGTTGCTGGTTTCGATCCCGCGGATCTCCACGCGACCATGCCCTTTGTCGACCGTGCGGTGAACCTCAAGCTGCTGTTGCCGAACGTGTTCGCTGCAGGGGGGAGCGGCCAGACCTGAATTCCGACTCAATGGTCTCCTTCAGCTCTGGTTGATTGTCTTTCACAGCGACCAGGTAATCCCCCCCAGAATCGGTAATATGTCTGCAGATATCCCGCTGGCAAATCACTGCGTCGGACGTCACCATTCGTCCCTCCAAGACAACGCTGCGCAAAAGCTGAATCGCCGACGTGTGTTCATTGGTATGACCTAGTATGTCTGCCTGAGTGATCACGCCGCCAGCATGGTAGCTAAAGAATGGCGTCGTCCCTTTTGCCCGCGATAGTCGGGAATTGTTGCCAAGATGGCCAGCAAACTCCCAGCAACGGGAACTTTCACAGTCGTCTCTCCGTAGGTTGAATACAACTCCATCAACCTCGACGGAGAATACGACGCAGCAAGTCCCACAAATTGAAACACTGAATAGCCCTCATTTGCCCTGCTGGCCGACCGGCAAACGGCTTGGTTTCGTGTTATGATGGAGGCTCGTCCCGCCTCGCGTCCCCTGCGGCGTCCCCCTCCCATTACACGTAAACGTTGGCCCAGATCAGCATGAAATACGTGCACTTTCGCTATTCAGATCGTCGCATGACCATCGCGTTGCTCGGCTTGTTGCTCGGCGGTATCCCCGCACTCTCGGCGGCGGATGTCGAGTTCAATCGCGATGTCCGGCCGATTCTGGCAGAGTACTGTTATGCCTGCCACGGGTTTGACGAAGCGGCGCGCGAAGCCGATCTGCGGTTAGACACGTTTGCCGGTGCTACCGGTGCCGATGGCGGTTCGACAGCGATCACTCCCGGCGATCCCGATGACAGCGAGTTGATGCTTCGTGTTTTGTCGGACGATCCCGACACCGTGATGCCGCCCCGCGAGTCGGGCAAACAACTGACCGCCGCTCAAAAGCAGACGCTCCGCAACTGGATAGCCCAAGGGGCGACCTACGATCAACACTGGGCCTTCGCTCCGCCGCACCGCAGTTCTTTACCCGAACCGTCGGCCAGCCAACATCCGGTCGACAGTTTTATTCGGTCGCGTTTAACCGATGCTGGGCTCACGCCATCGGAGCGCGCGACTCCCGAGACTCTCATTCGGCGGATCAGTTTAGATCTGATCGGACTGCCGCCAACGCCCGCCGAAGTCGATGCGTTTGTCTCGGCGGCCGACAAAGATTTTGATGCCGCTTATCGCGACCTTGTCGAACGCTTGCTGGCCAGTCCTCACTACGGAGAACGCTGGGGCCGCTGGTGGCTCGACCAAGCAAGGTACGCCGACAGCAACGGTTACTCGATCGACGCCCCACGACAGATCTGGAGTTACCGCGACTGGGTGATCGATGCGATCAATAACGACATGCCCTTCGACACCTTCACGATCGAGCAATTGGCCGGGGACCTGTTGCCCAATGCGACGCAGGACCAGAAGATCGCTACCGGTTTCCATCGCAACACGCAATTGAATCAAGAGGGTGGGATCGACAAGGAACAGTTCCGCGTCGACAGCGTCTTTGATCGCGTCGCGACGACCGGAACCGTTTGGCTGGGACTGACCGTTGGATGTGCCCAATGCCACGACCACAAGTTCGATCCGATCACGCAGGTCGAATATTACCAGATGTTTGCGTTCCTCAATAACCAAGACGAACCGACGCTCAAGCTGGACGATAAGCGGACGACGCTGGTAATGAAGGAGCGAGCCAAACCGCGAAAAACCACCGTCCTGATCAAAGGAGACTTCACCCGTCCCGATGCGGAAGTTTCCCCCGGAACGTTATCGATCCTGCATCCGATGCAGACCGGTGACCGAATTGCCAATCGGCTCGATCTAGCCCGCTGGATCATGAGTCCCGAAAACCCGCTGACCGCGCGTGTGATCGTCAATCGGATCTGGCAACATTATTTTGGCCGCGGTTTGTCGGAGATCGACAACGACTTCGGCTTGCAAGGAAGTTCGCCGTCGCATCCGCAGCTGTTAGATTGGTTGGCGATCGAATTCGTCGAACGCGGCTGGAGCCTGAAAGAGATGCATCGCTTGATCGTCACCAGCGAGACCTATCAACAGGCTTCGCGTCGACGCGAGGATCTCGACCAAACCGATCCGCACAACTACCTTCTGGGCCGCCAGCAGCGATTGCGGTTGGATGCGGAGATCGTCCGCGACGTGGCACTTGTGGCCAGCGGATTGTTGTCGCCCACGCTAGGCGGTCCGCCCGTCTATCCGCCGATTCCCGATGGGATCATGGGGCAGGGGCAGGTGAAGCGGTCTTGGCGGACCAGCAAGGGTGAGGACCGGTATCGCCGCGGAATCTATACGTTTAAGTTCCGCGCCACGCCGCCGCCATCGCTGAACGTTTTCGACGCTCCCGATGGTCTCAGCAGTTGCACGCGTCGTATCCGCAGCAACACCCCGCTGCAAGCGCTGACGCTGATGAACGATCCGGCATTCTTCGAATTTGCCACGGCACTCGAAAAGATCATCCAACGCGATGGTCTGCAGGCAGCCTTCCGCCGTTGTACTTCGCGATCGGCATCGCCCGATGAGCTTGCGATCTTGGAACGCTTGGACACGCTCGGTGCAGCGCGAGCGATGTTGAATCTGGACGAAACGATCACTCGCGAATAGATCCGCCAGCGGCGACATTGCCGAACCTGGACGTCGACGCAAACGATATAGACTTTCAAACGACGGAATCACCGATGCCTCCTCAAACGAACTCACACGCCGATCTGCTTCGCGACCAAACGCGGCGTCATTTCTTCAGCCGCTGCTCGATGGGACTCGGGTCGATCGCGTTGTCGTCGCTGATGGCTGAGCGCAGCCGGGCGGAAGGTGACTCCAGTTCGCAGAGCCCAATGTCGCCGAAGCCGAGCCACTTTCCGGGCAAAGCGAAAAACGTGATCTTTCTGTTCATGGCGGGCGGGCCGACACAGCTGGAAACGTTTGAGTACAAGCCAAAGTTGACCGAACTCAATGGCCAACCGATTCCCGAAAGCCTCGTCGCTGGAAAGCGGTTTGCGTTTATGGACAGCAGCCACCGCAGCAATCTGCTTGGTCCGACGCAGAAGTTCCAACAGTACGGCCAAAACGGTACGTGGGTCAGCGATTTGTTGCCGCATACTGCAAAGATCGTCGACGAACTGACGATCGTAAAAACCTGCAAGACCGATCTGTTTAACCACGCTCCGGCCAAGCTGTTCATGAACACCGGCAGCGGCCAGTTCGGGCGACCGAGCATGGGATCTTGGATCACGTACGGCTTGGGAAGCGAGTGCGACGATCTGCCCGGCTTCCTAGTTTTGCAAAGTGGACCGCGAGGGCCACGCGGCGGGGCGGTTTTGTGGGGAAGCGGTGTGTTGCCGACTACCTATCAAGGAGTACCGCTGCGCAGCCAAGGCGATCCAATCCTGAACCTTTCAACGCCATCGTCGATCAGCGACGCTCAGCAACGCCAATTGATCGATAGCGTGCGGGAATTGAATCTGAAACGCTTGGTAGAGACGGGCGACCAGGAGATCGCGACGCGGATCAATGCTTATGAGCTAGCTTACAAGATGCAGAGCTCCGCCCCGGAACTAATGGACACGACCGACGAAAGCGCCGAGACGCTGGAGCTTTACGGGATCAAAGACCCAAATGAATCGAGCTATGCGAGAAACTGTTTGTTGGCCCGGCGGTTGGTCGAACGCGGTGTCCGCTGTATCCAGCTGTACCACACAAATTGGGATCACCACGGCGGGCCAACGGAAAACTTGCAGCAGCATCTTCCCCAGAACTGCAAGGAGATCGATCAAGCCTCCGCAGCGCTAGTCATGGACCTCAAGCAACGCGGACTGCTAGAGGATACGATCGTGATCTGGGGTGGCGAATTTGGCCGGACGCCGATGGGCGAAGTCCGCCAGAACACAGGCCGCAACCATCACATCGACGCCTTCACGATGTGGTTCGCCGGTGGCGGATTTAAACCCGGTTTGGTCTACGGCGAAACGGACGAATTTGGTTTTGGTCCGATCGAAAACCCCGTGCATGTCCACGACATTCACGCCACGCTTCTGCACTTGTTGGGATTCGATCACCATCGCTTGTCGGTCCGTTTCCAAGGCCTCGACTTCCGGCTGACGGGAGTCGATCCCGCCCGCGTCGTCCACGATCTGATCGCCTAGCCGCAGTAGGTCGATCAGTCGACTTTGCCAAGGTCCAGGAAGGTGATCATCGATGGATTGCCGACCGGCACGTATTTGTCGGTGAAGTCGAGCTTGCCCGTCTTTTTGTCGACCTTGAAGACCGTAACATGGTCGGCTCGCTGGTTGCAGCAATACAAAAAGTTGCCGGTTGGATCGAAGTTGAAGCTGCGTGGATAGTTGCCCCGCGTCCACTCTTCGCCAACGTAGCTCAGTTGTCCGTCGTCGCCGATCGCGAAGATCCCGATACTGTCGTGAAGACGATTCCCGGCGTAGACAAATCGTCCGTCGGAGGAGACCAAGATCTCGGAGCAAAAATTGCTGCCCGTGAAACCGGGGGGCAGCGTCGAGATCGTTTGCCGCGGCGTCAAACGACCCGCTTCGGGATCGTAGTCGAACAGGGCGATCGTCGATCCTTCCTCCTGGATCGAATAGAACCAGCGTCCTTCGGGATGGAAGTGGAAATGCCGCGGACCGTCGCCGGGCGGCAAGTCGACACCGGCGGGATCGTTCGCGTGCAAGGTTCCCGTTTTCGTATCGAACTTCCAGACGTAGATCTTGTCCAAACCAAGGTCGACGTGCAGGACAAACCGGCCCGAAGGATCCGATTCGATCATATGAGCGTGTGTGCGATCGTGACCGCTGATCGCAAAGCTTCCCTCCGGCGCGTGAGTCGCTTTGGTGGGACCGATCGGTCCTTCGTCAACTTTCGTATCGCTCGCCTCGCCCAAACGTCCGTCTTCCAGAATCGGCATCACCGAAACGGAGCCACCAAAATAGTTGGCGACCAACAGAAACTTCCCCGAGGGATGGATGCTGACGTAAGTTGGCCCCGCACCGCCGGCTGGTACTGTGTTCAAAAGTTTCAGCTGCCCATCGGCTGGATCGATCGCAAACGCGCTAACCGTTCCCTGCTTGTCGGCTCCCACGCGATCGGTTTCGTTCGCTGAATAGATCCGCGTTCCCGCCGCGTTGACGACCAAACAACTGGGGCTGGTCCCCAGCGGATAGTCCCCCGCTGCGGTCAACGCTCCGGTCTCTCGGTCGACGCGAAACGTATGAATGCCCCGACCGTTGCCCGGCGGCAGATCGACTTGCGTTGGCAGCATGTCCTTCAATGGCGAACTGAACGTGCCGACGTACGCCATCAAAGGACGCTCCGTCGTCGCGGGATCAGCGGCTTGAAGACCAATGGCCATCGGAAGGACAGCGGCCAAGGAAAGTGAAGTTTGCAGGAAGCGGCGGCGAGTCGATGAGACGTGCGTCATGGAGGTGTCATTTCAAGCGGAGGGTTTGGATTAGCATGCGTGGCGGGAATTGCCATCATATTCAGACCGCACCGCCGATTGCAACGCGCCGCAATCGGCTGAGCAAAAAATTGGCAGTTGTCGTTTGCGGCGATACGCTTGCGCCGGCTGTGCCTCATTGAGCCCGAAGGATGCCACACCCAATGCCGGGGGCCGTCAGGCCTTGGGGAGCCGACACAATCGCCCTTTATGTCGCCCTCCGGGCTCGAGGCGCTCACGACTGATTTGCCAACCGGTCGCTTACACGACCGGCACTGGTTGTGTCGCCCTCCGGGCTTTGGACACCGCCGGCATTGGTTGTGCTCCCCTCGGCGCTGCCAGGCGGTTTGCATTTTTAGGGGAGACGCGGGCGGACGAATTCCTGGTACGATAGCGGCTTTGAAGACTTTGGTTTGATGCCAGGATGCGCTGTATGGAATCGCCGCAAGCTTTGCCTCGATGGGCGTTGGATCTCGCTCGCTTTTTGCCGCTGAAGAGCCAGTTTTTGCTGAGCGGCAATGTGCGCGATCGCTACCCTTGGGCGATCGCCGACGATCGCTACGCGCCGCTGCCGCTGACAAGTTTCCTTGCGGAACTGTTGCGCAGCCGCGGCATCGCCCATGTGCTGGCCTTCGATCCGCTTAACGGCTTCTCCGTTCCCTTGGTCAGCGGGATCGACATCACGGCGGAACAGAAATTCTTCAGCGACCGATTCGATCTGAGGTGGAACGACAACCTTCACTCGCCGGCCAGTGTAGCGAGGTTCTTTGAACTGTTCCCCGCTCTGGTCCGCAGCGAACCCGAGCCGATCGCTGTGTTAGCCGATTTCTCGTCGCGGTATTTGGTCCGTCCCGATTTGCAGACCGATGACGAACACCATTGGTTTACCGCATCGTTGATCCTCAGTTTAGACGTCGAAGCGCGCCCCTGCGGCCCCGACGCAAGCACACTCTTTAATCCGATCGTTTGGATCGCCGACCAAGAAGGGGATCTGCCGCCTTGGTTTGTCCTCGGCAATCCGCGTCTGCGAGCAGTCACCTTGCCCGTCCCCGATCGGACGACGCGGGGGCTGATCGCGAAGAGCTTGATTCCCGGGATCCCCGGGGCACGCCAGGCTAGCGAGGAAAAGATCGCGGCGGCGGAGCGTTCGTTGGTCGAACAGACGCACGGCCTGATGCTGCTGGATGTGATTTCGATCACCGAACTGTGTCGCAACGAACAAGTTTCGATCGATCGTCTGGATGATGGCGTGCGGCGTTTCAAGCTGGGCGTGACGGAAAATCCTTGGGCCAAGCTGGATCGCGAAAAGATTACGACCGCCGACAGCTTTGTCGCTCGTCGATTGAAGGGGCAGGATCACGCGGTCACCAAGATGCTGGACATCATTAAACGATCGGTGATCGGGCTCTCGGGTAACGAAGGCCGATCGGGACGTCCCCGCGGCGTTGCGTTTCTGGCCGGCCCGACCGGAACCGGAAAGACCGAACTGGCGAAGACCGTGACGGAACTGTTGTTCGGCGACGAGAGCGCCTACATTCGCTTTGACATGAGCGAATTTGCGGCGGAACATTCCGACCAACGCTTGATCGGCGCGCCTCCGGGCTACGTCGGCTATGACACCGGCGGCGAATTAACCAACGCGATCCGAGAGAAACCATTCAGCGTGGTCTTGTTCGACGAGATCGAAAAAGCCCACCCGCGGATCCTCGACAAATTTCTGCAAGTCCTCGACGACGGTGTCCTGACATCTGGCCGAGGTGAACGCGTCTACTTCTCCGAAGCGTTTTTGATCTTCACTTCGAACCTCGGCCTGTATCGGATCGATGAGCGGGGCAAGCGTGTCCCCAACGCCACTCCAACTGACGACCTGCCATCGATGCAAGCGAAGGTGCGAGCGGAGATCGATCGTTTCTTCAAGCTAGAGATCGGTCGGCCGGAGATCTTGAATCGGATCGGTGAAAATATCGTTGTCTTCGATTTCATTCGAGACGATGTCGCGGCGGAGATCTTCGACATGATGTTGGCGGGAATTTGCAGGCAGGTCGAAACCGCCACGGGGCGACCGATCGATATCGAAGATTCTGCACGGCGGTCGCTGCAGGAGCTTTGTCTCGCCGATCTTTCCAACGGCGGCCGCGGCGTCCGCAATCAATTGGAAGCCCATTTCATCAACCCGCTGGCGCGCGCGTTGTTCGACGCCCCCGAATCGCCGGCGATCATCGTTCGGCGGATCGATCACCGCGACGGTTTGACAACGGTGGAGCTGGCGTGACGCAATCGATTTCGATCAACCGAATTCATTACCCGATCCATTCATTGGGATTTGGCGCCCGCGTGGGCGTCTGGTTTCAAGGCTGCCAGATTCAGTGCCCAGGATGTATCAGCCGCGATACTTGGGAACCGGGGACCAACGCAATCCAGCTGGATGAACTGACGCAAACCCTGCTCCCGTGGACCGCTGCCGCCGATGGGCTGACGATTTCCGGTGGTGAACCTTTTGACCAGCCCGACGCCGTCGCGGCGTTAATGAAATGGTGGCGTACAAAAAACGGGGGCGACGTGTTGCTCTTCTCCGGCTATTCGGCGGAGTTGTTGTGGGATCGGTATCCCGAAATCGTGGCGCAACTGGATGTGTTGATCAGCGAACCCTACGACGCCAAACAGCCGCAGACGCAACCGCTGCGTGGATCGGACAATCAGCGTATGCATTTGCTGACGCCAATCGCGGCGCAGCGGTATGCAAACCTAGACGTAGCCCCAACGCTCGATCTCTGTTTCGATGACGATACGGTTTGGATCGCGGGTATCCCCAAACCAAACGCGATGGCTGAAATTCGTCGGCGCCTGGCCGCGATGGGCTTTGCTGCGGGGACATCGGATCAACTGTTGGATGGTGTGCGCGGATGAGTTTGGTCAAGATCTGCCCCAAGTGCGGCCACCCCAACGACCTCACCGAGATGTATTGCAGTGGCGAGGGAACGACCGGCAACGGCTGCGGGTTTAGTGTCGCCACGGTTGCTGCGACAGTTCCCAATTCGGCAGGCACCACGGTTGAAGGCCCAGACGAAGATGAGCCCCAAGCCGACGAACGCCGCTGTGTAAACGGGCATGCGATGTTCCCCGACGACTTGGTTTGTATCGAGTGCGGTGGCGACGTGGCGTCCGAAACCGCCGAGCAACAGCCCGCGGACGACGCGTCGCTCATATTCGGCGATCGATATCGGGTCGTACAAACGCTTAAACAGGAAGACGATCTTGCGGATCGGTATCTTGTCGAACCGACAGTCAGTAACGAGGCAACGGATCGCAAAGACCTACTGCTGTGCAAGCACTACCCGCTTGGAATCGATCGCGACGAAGAAGTCCAGTCGATTCTACTGTCGCTGAATTCGCCCCGTTGCTTGCGGTTGATCGATGTTGGCGATCGAGATCACCGCAGCTTTGAAGTCTACGAATCCTGTCCACATGGAACGATCGTCGATCTTGCGATCGAAAGCCCTTTCGAAGAAGCGTTTTGCCGAGACTTGGTCGATCAGAATTCGACGGCGTTGAACGATCTGCAGGATGCTGGCTTACTACATCGCGACTTACAACCGAAAAACATCGGGTTGCAATCTTCGGATCCGATCGATCTCGTCGTATCGAACTATAACGCCGCTGCGGTTGCGGAACTGGAAATTCACGTCGCTCCCAATCCACGGACGTCGCGTTACACGGCGCCGGAATGTTTTGCGGGGATCAGTACGTTTGCATCGGATTGGTGGAGCCTTGGTGTGATCCTGCTGGAACGGCTCACCGGCGGCAACTTGTTCGAAGAGATCGATTCACGTGCGTTCCAATTATTGATCCTCACGCGCCCCGTTCCGATTCCCGAAGAGCTCGACGACAGCTGGCAGACGTTATTGAAGGGCCTTTTAACACGCGACCATTCACGTCGATGGGGGCACGCACAGGTGACCGCCTGGTTGGCGGGCGAAACGGATCTGCAACATTACTTCGAAAGCGATCTCGACGCCGACGATCAAGGCGTTGCGATTCGCTTGGGTGACGAGGACTACCACTCCGCCGCACGATACGCCTTGGCCGCGGCATCGCCTGAACATTGGCAAGACGCTGTCGTTCAATTGGCCAGTGGTGAACTGGGGACATGGTTGGCCGAGGGGAAATTGGACGATCGCGCCCGGGAAAATTGGGACACAATCGTCGAAGACCACTCGTTGGGTAGCGACCAACAACTGATGTTGGCCTTGTTGGTGCTTAACGATCAATTGCCGCTCTGCTTCGACGGCGAGATCGTCTCGCCAGCATCGTTCGCAGCAACAGCGGTTCGCAGTCTCGCTTGGCTGCGGGGTTCGATTGCGTCGCACTTAATGCGGATCAGCCGAGAGTTGTGGTTTGTCGACGTTGCCGAGCGTCGCGAAGCGGCCGAACGTCTGATTCAAAAGCGAGAGATCCCAATCGACGCGGCGAGGTTCGATGCCTTGTCGCTGATCGTCGACCGAGAGACGCTGCTGCAACAATGGGGTCGCCGGCAAGCTGATTGGCCCGAATCGCGGCACCTTGCATTGGCTCATCTGCTGTCGAAGCATTCGTTAAGCGAAGTGGAACTGTTGGTCTTGCTGGCCGCTCCGCTGACAGAGTTCCGTTCGGCAGACGACTTGTTGGATGAAGCCGAACGCGAAGCCAACGCCGCGGGGATCGGAACGTTTTGGGATCGCGAAGCTGCGCGGCAAGGTTTGCAACAAGGACGGCGTGAAGTCTTTGAAGCCCTCGGCGATCGCTTGTCCGATTTCGTTCGCTGTGGAGTGGCCACTGCGGATCAATGGGCCGACACGTTTCGGTTTGAACATCGGATCTCATTGGCCCGAGCCGTGGCGCTTCTGTGCGTTCCAGCCGAGCAATGGCAAAAGCCGGAGGGGGGCGAACATTGGCGGTTGCTGATGGACTTCTTCCGCCGCAAGGTGTTGTCGAGTGTCCAACGCGGTCCGTTAATGTCGCTGAGGATCAGCAAAAATTCAGCTCGGATCGATGTCGCCCAATTAGGGAGCGGAGCGATCCAGGCCGATTCGCTGATCCACGCGATCATCGGTAACGATGGCAACCCATCGCGCGTCGACCCGAGCGTGTTGGCGGGCGATCCGATTTTGCAACGGCGACTGCGTCGATTGCGGAACAATTGTGAAAACTACCAACGCGATACCGGGATCTCGTCGCTGCATTTAGGGTTTCCCTTCCTCGTCCGTCGAGATGTCGATGCGGGGCAGAGTCGCCCACGTTTTGTTCCCTTATTGCTGTGGCCTGTGAAGTTGGACTATGCCGAAGGGCAGAACACTTCGCTACGCATTGCTGCCGATCGCGAACAAGAACGCGTTCGATTGAATCCAGCCTACGGCGTTTTGCTGACTCAAGAAAAGAAGCAACGGTTTGCCGATGCGTTACTTGAAATTCAGAGTCGCGATTCGATCACCGGGGAACAGTTGATCGAGTTTCTGCAGCCGCTGTTTGCCGACGCACACGAGCAGGTCCTTGCCGAGTCGGCGCCGCTGCCAGCCGAGCCTTCGTTGCCGGAGGACATTCATTGCCGCCTCGTCGCCAGCGGCGTGATCTTCCAATGCGACTTTGCCGGGCAGGAACTAGCCGACGAATTGGACAAGCTGCAAAACCTTCCATTCGACGCGTCACCGGCGGCGACGCTGCTGCGGTTGGACTGCGCCGAGGATGTTATACCAGCTCCCATCCCTCCGACCGAGCAACGGTTTCTGGTCACCGAAGCCGACCCGTCACAGGAGGCTGCGGTCTTTGCAGCCCGCAATCCGCCGGGGCTTCTGATCCAGGGACCGCCCGGAACGGGGAAGAGCCAGACGATCGTGAACATCGTCGCCGACGCGGTTGCTCGCGGGCAAACCGTCCTGGTTGTCTGCCAAAAGCAAGCGGCGTTGGAGGTGGTCGGACATCGCTTGGAATCGTCGGGGCTTGGCGATCGAACCGTTTTAATTGGGGATCCATCACGCGACCGAAAGCCGTTTCTCACGAGATTGCGTGCGGAATTGGCGGAGCTGCGTGGGCAATTGGGACGCGAGTCGGCGGCTGCGAAACATCGGACACAGGCGGCAGAAGTTGGCCGATTGGAGGCGGAACTCGATCGCATCCACGAAGCGATGACGCATCCTGTGCTGCAGAGCGGTTTGACCTACGAACAGGTCGTCGCGGATCTGATCGAACATGGCAATCAGCCCACCACGGTTTCGGTGCCATCGCTGCGTCCCCTGCTGAAACCGCTGGCGATTGCATCGGTAAAAGCGATCGGACAACAGATCGAATCGATCGCCCCGCTTTGGTTAGCCGCACGTTATGAAAACAGCAGCCTGCATGCCTTAAAAAGGTTCTCCGCCGACCGGGATACCATTGTTGCGGTGAAGCATGCATTGGATGCTTTCATCCAGTGCGAAGGGATACGGCACGAAGAGCTGGAAGAAGCGACGCGCGTCGTCGACATCAACCAGTTTGACATGCGTGCAATGGAAGGCTGGCTATCGGAGCATCAAACGGCTATCGAGGCGACATCCGAACCGACGTTGGCGACGACGGGGAAATGGGTGGAGCTGTTTGAAAGTGGAGTCGCCGACGCAGAGCTCCATCGATTGACCGGACTCGCCGCAGACGCTCAATCCAACCTGGCTCCCGAGAGTGAGTTGCTGTTGCGGACGAAGCTCTCGCCGTTATCCGACGCCGAAATCGACGCATTGCACCACGACAGTCGAACGATCTCGCGTTGGCAGCGTTCTTGGCTGCGAAAGATTTGGCCGCCCTATCACAGCGCCGTATCGCGGCTCGCTCAGTTCTGCGGATCCGACGCAGCGCAAGTTGGCGAAGAGATCGCCGCGATCGGCGATGCGCTGCAATACGAAGCGGCGGCACGCGTGGGCTGCCGCGGATACGAACAGGCCCGCATGCGGTTGCAGTTGGAAGCTCCCGTGGTGAATCTCTCTTCGCAGCTGCTTGGCGACAAGGTGCGGTCTCTTATGACAAGATTGCAGGATGCTAAAGCACTGATCGATCGGGGGAACAACTGTCCCTGTCGCGATCATTACCATTTAGCCCTCCGAGCAGGCACCTCGTTGGCGATTCGTGAATTCTTAACTGCCGCGAGCCAAGGCGTTCGATTGGATCGATTGCGGAATGAGAGTCTCGAAACGCTGCAACCATTAGAAGCATGGTTCGAGACTGCGTGGATCGATCGCGTAACAGGTTTGCTGCGATTGGGCGAACCGACAAACAAGGAGACCGACGGGATCGTTGCCGCTTGGGATTCGTTAGCTGCATTCCAAACGTTCCGCTTGCGATCGGATTCGATCTCGGATGTCGTAAGGTCGGGACTGGCGGCGATGGCACCGAAACGAGAGGTTTGGGAATCGATGCCTGCGGAATCAGCTGGCGATTTGATGCGACAAACGGTGCAGCGCGAGGCGTTGCTGGCGTGGCGTGCCAATGCAGAGGAACAATGGCCGTGGTTGTTGATCGACCGCGAAGAATTTGAGAGCAAGGTGGCACAGCTGCGAGACGGTTGCAAAGCGTTGGGCGAGGCGGTGCGACGGCTGGTGCCTCAGCTGCCCGCTGTCGACAAGATCGCCCGACGCAACCGCTGGGACGACATCCTGATGTTCACCGGACCGCGCGCGAAGAAGCTGCGTGAAACCGTCGACATGGGACGCGAATTTGGGCTGTATCAAATGCGGCCGATCTGGCTGGCCAATCCCGATACCGTATCGCGGATCTTTCCGCTGCAGCAGGGATTGTTCGACGTCGTGGTCTTCGACGAAGCGTCTCAATTGCCGGTTGAATACGCGCTGCCGGCGATCTATCGCGGCAAGACGATCGTCGTGAGCGGTGATGAAAAGCAATTGCCGCCCGCGAAGTTTTTTGCCGCTGCGTTTGACGATGAAGATGAAACCCCGACCGACTTGGAAGGGGAGGAGCTAGAGGATGCGATCGAGAGCCGAGGGAAACGCCGTGAGGTGAAAGATTGCGGCGATCTGTTGGAGCTCGCCTCGCCGGTCTTCCCCAAGGTGATGCTGAACGTTCACTATCGATCGAAGTACCGCCAGCTGATCGATTTCTCCAATGCGGCCTATTATGAAAACGGCTTGAGCGTTCCGGTGCTGCATCCGCCTGAGAAGGTGGCTGAGCTGAAGCCGATCGAGTTCGTCGAGGTCGACGGAGTGTATGAGAACCAATCGAACGAGATCGAAGCGGATCGGGTCGTCGATTCGATCCGAACGCTCTGGGCGTCGATGCCGATCGCGGCAACACCGACAATCGGCGTGGTGACTTTCAACTTGAAGCAGGCCGAGCTGATCGAAGACAAACTGGAGCTGTTGGCCGAACAGGACGAAGCGTTTCGGCAAGCGTTGATGCAGCAGCGGAATCGCGTGCAGGACGGCGAGCGTTGCGGTTTCTTTGTCAAGAACGTCGAAAGCGTGCAGGGAGACGAACGGGACTGGATGATCTTTTCGACAACGTTTGGCAACAACGCCCAAGGGAGCTTCCGACGCAATTTTGGCGTGCTCGGTCAGCGCGGTGGCGAACGGCGGTTGAACGTCGCGACGACGCGGGCGAAACATCGGATGGTGATCTATTCGTCGATGCCACTCGAACGAATCAGCGACACACGGCAAAGTCTGGTCGCGCCGCAAACGCCTCGCGACTATCTGCAAGCCTATTTGATGTACGCCAAGGCGGTTTCCGATGCTCGCTTCGACGATGCCACTCGGATTCTAGGGGCCTTCGGCCCGCGGAGTTCGACGCGGTCGCTGACCGATGCGCACGCGGACTCCTTCGTGATCGAAGTGCAAACGTTTTTGGAGTCCGAAGGCTATGTCGTGGAAAGCCCTCGGGCGAACGACGCGTTTCGATTCGACCTTGCGATCCGCCGGCCCGAAGATGGCATGTTTGCGATCGCAATCGAATGCGATTCGCCACGCCATCCCGATTTAAAATACGCGCGGCACCGCGAGCTTTGGCGTCGCGACGTGCTCAAATCGACCGTCCCCACGATCTACCGGGTTTGGTCGCGGATGTGGTTGGTCGATGAAACGACGGAGCGAAAACGATTACTCGAAGCGGTTAAGAAAGCGGTAGGCAACACATGAGTGGTCCCAAAGTTGTCGACGTTCGGGCGATCCGAGCCGCTCAAGAACGCGAGTTTCGGAAGCTGCGACATCGGAGCGAAAAACAGTTTCGAAAGATCCAAGCGATGCTCGAAGCAACCGAGGACGAGACCCTTCAGCGGGTCTTCGGTTCGTTGACCAATGCGCTGGCGCGCCTTGACGCCGACCGGCAAGCGACCGCATTGCCGCGATCCCTGGATGCGATACTCGATCAAGCAAACGCAACGTTGGAATGCGCGCTGCAATTGAAATCGAAGCTCGAAGAAAAACGTATCGCCTCGGTTGCGGAGCGGCTTGGTCGGCAGCGTTCGATCGCCACCGCAATCGCGGCGACGGTCTTGCGGCTCGACGCAGCGAACCTCGCAACGATGAAAGCGGATCTGCTGGCCAAGCCGGACGAGGTCCAATTGCAGATCGCATTGGACGCGTTGGCGATGGAAGCGCAGCGGCGAGCTGATGCCGATTTGCAAGGGGAAGCCGACTTATTGGCGAATGGCCACGAAACGGTTTCGGTCGACGAATGGCTGGCTGCACAACCGGCTAAAAAATCTGCGGCGGAAGTGCGTTTGGAACAACTTGCTGCCAAGGTTTCCGTTCTGGATGGTCTTGGCGATGCTTCGCCGTGGCTGACGCGGATCGCGGAAGTTCGTCAAATCGACGACGCGGCGCGACAGCGATTGCAGACCGATTCGTTGATCATCCAATTGGGCGAAGAACTCGAGCGGCGGCGAGCGTTGGAACGCCGAGCCGAACTTCTCGACGGGTTGGAAGCGGAACTGGCAGCGTTCGACGCCGACGCGGAATTGCTGCGGCAACGGATCGAGCGTGCTCGCGGAGACGAAACTGCGGACAGCGCCGAACTGCAAGCCGAAGTCTCCGTGTGGACCGAAGCGGAAGCAAAGCGGATCGATCGGGATGCAAGTCGCGCGGCGATCCTTTCGGTACTGCAATCGATGGGATACGACGTGCGCGAATCGATGGCGACCGGCTGGGCCGAAGATGGCAAGGTCGTCGTCCAGGCTCCGGGCAGCCAAGACTATGCCGTCGAGCTGAGCACGGTCGCCGGCGATCGTTTAAAGACGCAGCTTGTTCGCTATGGCGATCCAGGTTCCAGCAATGCCATGCAGCAGCAACGCGATGTTGAAATGGAAACCACGTGGTGCAAGTCGCATGCGGAAGTCATGGGTGAGCTGGACCGGCGGGGTTTGGAAACGAAGGTCCTCACCGCCCGTCCGATCGGATCGACACCAATCGCCGTCATCACCAAGACGGATGAACGGCGAGCGCAAATCGAAACGATGGTCAAGAAGCAGGAACGACAGCAACAATCAAAGCGTCCGTGAATTGGATCGATCCGGTTGGAGTCGAGTCTTAAGGCGACCGATGCGTCCATCAAAACTCTCCGACCACTTCTCCACCGCCGCGCGTTCCAAGGGCGTTGTAGACGGCTTCCTCGATCGTTTCGTTGATCGATCGGACCGAACCATCGGCAATCGCAAACTGGCCGATCCCGGCATGAGGGGCTGACAACCCTTTATCATCGGTGCCGATCTGGTTGGGGCGGAACTGAGTTTCAAACAGAACCATGTGCCCGTGGTCGTCGGTCAGTTCCGTAATTTCTCGGACCGCGGCCGACCAAGCGGTTTCGAAGAATGCGTGTCCGCCAACGGTGGTCCCTGGCAACGGGCCGTTGGTCCGTTCGCCTAAGAACAGCGTATTGGAGAGGCCATCGGTAATGTCGCGAAACCTGGTGGCGCTGTTGCGATAGAAAACGCCCTGACTTTGCAACGGCGTGTCGTCGAGATTGACCGCTGCGGTGGAAGGGCCCCAGTTCGCGGCGTAGCTGCCCGCTGCATATTGTTCAATCGGCGAGGCGCTTTCGTCGCGAACGACAAAGTTGCCTTCGGAGAACGGATCCGACGGACACAAGAAAACAGGGAGCGATTGTTCCCGGGGCAGTCGGTTGCGAACATCGAACATCGGAATGTTAAAGTCGAATTGATCGTGAAGGTTCTGCTGTTCGATTTGAGGCAAGATCAAACAGCCCCATGCAGCGCCCATCTGGTTGGCGCCGGCTCCGGTCGCATCGAACTTGTGCAAATAGCCAGGGGCCAACAATCCGAAAGTCGATTCGTAGTTGTGGAGCCCGAGGGCAAGTTGTTTCAGGTTGTTCTTGCACGAGAACCGACGAGCGGCCTCGCGGGCCTGTTGGACCGCCGGCAACAACAATCCGACCAGAACGCCGATGATCGCAATCACAACTAACAGTTCGACTAAGGTAAACCCACGTGTGGGACGCGGGGTTCGGTAACTGGAAAACACGAATATCTCCTGAGTGGCCGCGGGTGGGCGCAATCTAAGCGCACCGCCGGAAGCGGCTTGAGTTTTTGAAAACAAAGTTCCCAACGGACCAGAGGCAACCCGAGCAGCAGAGTGCAACGAGCTAGCGCACCGCCCGCGTATCCCTCCAACAAACAGTGAGGACGGATCGGGATTGCGGAATGACTATGGCTAGAAGTGTTTTTGCGCCGCCGTGGTATCAGGCGACGAAAAACGGGAGGCCATAGGAATCAGGAGGCGGGACCGTTGGGGCGTCACGCAGACGACTGGCCCAACCGATTTCAGGATCGGTGAGAAACGAAGAGCCACCGTAGGGAATGAGATTTGTCGGATCGGGCAACGGGCCGCCAAACAAGAACAATAAGTTAAGCCATTGGGCAAGCGTAAATGAAGGGCCGACCTCGGTCGTGTCGCCGCTAACGGTCTGCGATGGATAGGAGAACGTTTGGTCGGCGACTTGCGTTACGTGTGCGTCACTGAAATCGGGAAGCACCCACTCGAAGCCGAAAAACGAAATGTGGACGTGTGATGCGACCGCGTGGATCTCGGTAGCAGCGTCGGATCCACGGGGATGAGGATGATGGTGACCGCCATGCCCGTGATCGTGCGGATGGGCGTGTGACAGCGAATGGGAGTGCGCATGGTCACCCCCGTGATGCGTATGTCGAACGCCGGGAGTCAGAACCGAACCGGCTGCGATCAGCAGGATCAAAAAACTACCGACAACCGCGTTGAGCCAACGGCGTCGCGTCATTCTGGCGGGAACCATCCTTCAAAGTCGAACCTTAGCAGCCGAGTTGGCTGTTCCAATATCGAGCTACTGTACACGCTGACCTCGCCGATGGAACTCGCTACTTCAAGAATTCATATTCCCCGCCACGAAGCGATCCCGGCGTTGGAAGCATGGTCATCCGGTCGGCACACATCGCGGCGGACCGCCGCTTCGCGTTGGCGAGAATTCACCAACGGTTGGTCCAATGATCCGTATGAACGATGCATGCCGGTGCTGGCAAGCAGGCTCAAACGTTCTTACAACGCTTCGAGAACTTCGGCGGCCGAAGAACGACCACGATGGGTTTCGCTGATCTTAACGAACTGGATCTTGCCAGCTTCATCGAGGACCAGCGTCGTTGGATAAGCCGTCTCGCGTGGCGCGTCCCAACGCAGACCGTAAGCGTTTGTGAAGGTGTAACCTGGATCCAAGAGGAAGGTGAGCGGAGCGGGGAGCTTGGTTCCTTGCAGAAATTCGTCAGCGCGTTGATCCAGCTGCGACTTCGGGCCCGGATAAACCAACAACACCTTGGCGTTCTTGGCGGCGAACTTGCTGGCATTTTTGACAAAGTCACCTACCTGCGCCGAACAGGCGGGGCACTGCTTGCCGGGGAAGCCTCGCAAAACCACAACAACGACCTTGCCATCGGCGTTCACGTCGCTCAATTTAACTTCGCCCGACAGCTCTCCACCGACCGACTGCAATTGAAAATCCTTGGCGGTTTGCCCGACAGCCAACGCTTTTTTGGCTGCCTGCACGGGGGCGGGCGATTCGGCCTGCACGCTCGCGGAGATCGAAAACGCGATAAGAGTCATCACACAAAACGCATTCATTTGTTGCAAGATTCGCATCAGCTTCACACCTCGTTGTTTTTGAGTAGGGGATGGCAAGGAACGGGAACCCGAACCTTGCCGGTGACGTATACTGGTCATAGATTGTGACTGTGCCCGTCGACCATGTGAAGCCAACTCCCTTCAATACCTGAAGAAATCAAGCACCTGTCGCCGCCGGGCGGCCACGGGAATTGACAGTTGGCAACTTGCGTTGACGGCCGATCGCTTGAACCCGCCCGATTCACCTGCCCCGGTAAAGGCAATCGACTCGCCCTACCACCGCCCCCGCGTTTGGCTTTGCCGACCGCACGACAGGTGGTGGTTTGCTTAGTCGATGTCAAATTGAACTCGTTCACGAAACGCTTGACGCATAATATCTCACTAGTAAGCTATTGACAGATACACGTCCTTGCAATCAGTGAAAAGATCGCATGAAGCTACAGGAAGAACTCCATCGCCCGATCCCGTTTGTATCGCTTCAGCAAGAGGCGTTGCTGAATCTGCTGCGCATCGGCGATCAGTTGGAGGTTCGACTGTCTCGTTACTTTCGCGAGCACGGTTTAACGCTATCGCGGTTCAACGTGTTGCGGAATCTGTTGTTGGCCGACCGGCCGTTGACATGCGGCGAGATTGGCGAGCGGATGATTCAAGTGGTCCCGGCGATCACTTCGCTGGTCGATCACCTGGAAAACCAAGGTCTGGTGCAGCGCGAGCGATGTGACGAAGATCGCCGCGTGGTGCATGTGCGAATCACCAAAGCGGGCCGAAAGCTGGCCGACACAGCGATGCAACCACTCAAGGGCATGGAGACGGATCTGTTTGCCAAACTGAATTCAACGGAACTGAAGAGCCTGATAGGGCTAGCGGAAAAGGTCAGGGAATCGTTTGTCGAATACGACAAACTGCCCACTTAAATCAAAATATTCGGGGAACTGGAGACCACGTGTCTAAATCGTTGACGAATCGGGAACTGCAACTCTTTCGGAGTTTCGCTCCCGCACGACACCCAATGCCGCTGCAAGTGGCGTTTCTGTTCATGCTGACCGCGGTACTTGTCACCGGCTGCAAAAAGCAGCCCGCGGGGAAACCTCCTGCGATGGTGCAAACGGTCACCGTGGCATCACCGATCACGAAACAGATCGTCGAATGGGATGCGTACACCGGCCGGCTGGAAGCTGTCGATTTCGTTGAAATCCGAGCCCGCGTTGGCGGATATTTGCAGTCGATCTATTTCGATGAAGGGCAAGTTGTCCAAGCGGGCGATCTGTTGTTCACGATCGATCCGCGTCCATTCCAGGCCGAACTCAACTCGGCCAAGGCGCGGCTGCGACAATCGCAATCGCAACTGAAGCAGACCGAAGCGATGATCAATGAGGCGAAGGCTCGGGCGTTGCAGTCGGAAGCCAAGTTGGAACTTGCCAGTTTGCGGTACAAGCGAACCCAAGCGTTGACGCGACAGAGCGCCGCGTCGCAGGAAGAGCTGGACGAACGCGAAGCGGAATTTTTGCAAGCTAAAGCGGACATCGAAGGGGTTCAAGCAGGAATCAGTTCCGCCCAAGCTGCGCACGCGACCGCCGAAGCGGCGATCGAAGTCGCGCAGGCCGGCGTGGAGACTGCGGAGTTGAATCTGCAGTACACGCAAATCACTGCTCCTGTGACCGGACGGATCAGTCGCCAGTACGTGACCGAGGGGAACTTGATCGCTGGCGGATCGTCGACCTCATCGCTGCTGACCACGATCACATCGATGAACCCGATCTACTGCGTCTTCGACGCCAACGAGCAGGACGTTCTGAAATATTCTCGACTGGCACGATCTGGTGAACGCGAAAGTTCGCGGGTTGCCAAGAATCCCGTCTTCTTAGGTTTGGTCGATGAACAGGGCTTCCCTCACCACGGCCACATGGACTTTGTCGACAACCGATTCGACGCCAATACGGCCAGTATGCGTGCACGTTGCGTCTTCCCCAACGAAGACAATCTGTTGTTGCCCGGTATGTTCGGCCGGATTCGCATCCCCGGCAGCGCGGCGAAACAAGCGGTTTTGATTCCCGATTCCGCGATCGGTACCGATCAATCGACGCAGTATGTCTATGTTGTTGACGGCGACATGATTAAGCGGCGAGCAATTAAGACAGGTCCGATCGTCGACGGTTTACGAGTGATCCGCGAAGGATTGGTCGGCGATGAAACACTGGTGATCGAAGGCCTGCTGCAAGCACGCCCCGATCTCAAGGTGAAGACTGTCGAAGGGACGATCGAAGTCGTCGAGGACGGGTTGCCCGACGATTACGAACCGGTACCTGCGGACCAATGGATCTCGCCCACGCCCGACGAACTACCTGTGGCGATCGCGTCTGGTGAGGTGTCCTCATGAAATTCCCTCACTTCTTTATTGAACGACCGATCTTTGCGGCAGTGCTGTCGTTTTTGATCGTGTTGGTGGGTGGGATCACCTACCTGACGCTCCCGGTCTCGCAATATCCGAGCGTCGCCCCGCCGACGGTTTTGGTCCGAGCAACCTATCCCGGTGCGACGCCACAAGTGATCGCCGATACCGTGGCGACGCCGATCGAACAAGAGATGAACGGCGTCGACGACATGTTGTACATGGAATCGTCGTCAAGCTCCGATGGCACGATGCAGCTGACGGTGACGTTCAAACTGGGCACCGACGTCGATGACGCGCAGGTTCTTGTCCAGAACCGGGTCTCGATCGCTGAAACGCGTTTGCCCGAACAGGTTCGCCAGATCGGAATCACGACGCAGAAACAGATTCCCGACATGTTGATGGTCGTTCACTTGAACTCACCCGATAACAGTCGCGATCAGTTGTACATCAGTAACTTCGCGTTTCTCCGGATTCGCGACGCGCTAATGCGACTGGACGGAGTCGGTGAGATCCGTATCGCGGGCGGCAACGAATACGCGATGCGGGTTTGGTTGGACATCGAGAAGATGACCCACGTCGACCTGACAGCTGGCGACGTCGTGGCGGCGATTCGCGGCCAAAACGTGCAAGTCGCGGCAGGCGTGATCGGCCAGCCGCCGAACGACGACACCGGCGACTTTCAGTTGAACGTGACGACCCAAGGGCGGTTGATCGAGACCGAAGAATTCGGCGACATCATTGTCAAGCGAGGCGATGCCGGCCGGGTCACGCGGTTGCGAGACGTGGCGCGGATCGAACTGGGAGCCCAAGACTATTCGCGGCGCAGCTATCTGGATGGAAAGCCTGCCGTCGCGGTCTTGATCTATCAACGCCCAGGTACCAACGCTGTCGATACCGCCAAAGAAGTCAAACGCGTGATGGCGGAGATGGGCCAAGATTTCCCCGAGGGAATGGGATATGAGATCGCTTACAACCCAACCGATTATGTCGAGGAGTCGATCAACGAGGTTTTCGAAACGCTGTTGATCACCACCGTATTTGTTGTCTTCACGGTCTTCCTGTTCCTGCACGGCTGGCGTCCAACGATCATTCCAGTGATCGCAATTCCGATCTCTTTGATCGGAACGTTTGCCGTGATGCAGTTCATCGGGGTCACGCTCAACACGCTGTCGCTGTTCGGATTGGTGTTGGCGATCGGTATTGTTGTCGACGATGCGATCGTGGTGGTCGAAAACGTGGAACGTTTGATCGCCGAAGGGATGACGCCGCGAGAAGCGACGCACAAGGCGATGGACGAGGTCGGTTCGGCTCTGATCGCAACGACCCTTGTTTTGATTGCGGTCTTTGTGCCGACCGTCTTCGTGCCAGGAATCAGCGGCCAGTTCTATCAGCAGTTTGCCCTAACGATTTCGATCTCCACGGCGATTTCAACCTTTGTCTCGCTGACGCTCAGCCCCGCGTTGTGCGCGCTTTTGTTGCGTCCCAAAGGTGAGGAAAAGCATGGGCTTTCGAAATTGGGACACGTCACGTTCGGTTGGTTCGCTCGCTTGTTCAATCGAACGTTTGATATCACCAGCAACGCCTACGCCGCCGTGATCGGTCGGCTTGTGAAAAAGAGTGGCTTTGCCATCGTGCTCTATCTCGTTCTGTTGGTCTGTACCGGGCTCAGTTTTGGCTTGGTGCCGACTGGCTTTATTCCGGATCAGGATCAAGGTTATGTGATCGTCAGCATCCGTTTGCCCGATGGTGCGTCGTTGTCGCGGACCGATGAAGTGGTCAAACGCGTTGCCGAAATCGGAGGCAAGATCGACGGTGTGGCACACGCTGTCGGTATCGCGGGACTCTCGGGGGCGACCTTTACGATCAGTCCCAATGCGGCGGTGACCTTCCTGCCACTTGAAGACGCCAAAGAACGGGCGGCGCGAGGGCGTGGTATCCACGAGATCGTTGCCGACATGCGGCGAGAGGTCTCGAGCATCAACGAAGCTCAGATTTTCATCATCCCGCCGCCGCCTATTCGCGGTATCGGCCGTGGTGGTGGATTTAAGATGTATGTCCAAGACCGCAGCGGCGCGGGTGTCGAAGCGCTGAACGAAGTGACGGGCACGATGTTGGGAGCTGCCAACCAGCAGCCCGGCGTCGCGCAGGTCTTCACCAACCTGCACATGAACGTTCCGCAAGTCTATGCCGATGTCGACCGCACGAAGGCCCAGATGTTGGACGTTCCGGTCAACAACATCTTCGAAGCGCTGCAGATCTATCTCGGATCGGTCTACGTCAACGACTTCAACTTCCTGGGGCGAACGTATCGAGTGACAGCTCAGGCCGAACCGGAATTCCGCGATGACGCGAGCGATATTTTGCACATGCGAACCCGCAGCGCTGGCGGTGCAACCGTTTCGCTGGGGTCGGTCGTGAACGTCTCGCAGATCGCAGGTCCCGACCGTTTGGTCCGCTTCAACCTCTATCCGGCAGCCGATTTGAACGGCACCACGGTTCCTGGATTCAGTACCGGACAGTCGCTGCAGACGATGGAGGAGCTTGCTGAAGAACTGCTTCCGCCGGGCTTCGGTTACGAATGGACCGAGATTGCGTTTCAAGAGAAGCAGGCCGGCAACACGATCGTGTTCCTGTTTCCGTTAGCGGTTTTGTTCGTCTTCCTGGCGTTGGCCGCTCAATACGAGAGCTGGTTGTTGCCGTTGGCGATCATTTTGATCGTGCCGTTGTGCTTGCTGTTCGCATTGGTCGGAGTCTGGTTCCGCGATATGGACAACAACATCCTCACCCAGATCGGCTTTATCGTATTGATTGGATTGGCGTGTAAGAACGCGATTCTGATCGTCGAATTTGCCAAGGCGGAAGAGGATGCAGGCAAGGATCGTTTCGAAGCCGCGGTCGCCGCCTGCCGGTTGCGTTTGCGTCCGATTCTCATGACAGCGTTTTCGTTTATCCTGGGCGTTGTGCCGCTGTTGATTGCAACTGGTGCTGGTTACGAAATGCGCCGGGTGCTCGGAACCGCCGTCTTCGGTGGGATGTTGGGCGTGACGCTGTTTGGTCTGTTTTTGACTCCAGTCTTCTACGTTCTGCTGCGTCGGTTTGGCAGGAAACGGGTGGCTGAAACCACTTGAGGTTCGGATGGTTGATCGACGTCAGTTTATCGGTTCGATTCCCGTTAGCGCGATGGCGATCTCCGCAATCGCGCTGGCTCGCCCCGCAGCCTCCCAGGATGCGGCGGCGGAAGATTCGTCGAGCGATTCGTTGATCGCCAGTCCTCCCGTGGTGCAAAACCCGCGTGCCGAAAGTTTTGGCGTCAGCATCGCCGTCGATCAGTTGGCGACCGCTTGGGTTGAATACGGCCTGGATCGCTATGATCTGAAGCACACAGCGATTGCCAGCCAGCACGGCTTGGTCAGCGCGGATGATCGGGCGTTGCACGTTCGCGTGCAACACGACCAACCGTTTCCGGTTGGCCAACCGATTTTCTACCGCGTCGTCGTCCAACCGCTGGCATATAAGAACGCCTACGTTTTGCAGCGGGGCGAGCCCCAGGCGACCGACGTCTACGCGTTGCGGTTGCCCGATCCCGGCGCCAAGCGAGTGAGAGTCGTCAGCATCAACGACACGCACGAAAATCTGGAAACGATCCGCCAGCTGCATGCTCAGATCGAAGCGTTGGATCCCGACCTGCTGATCTGGAACGGCGATACCTGCAACGACTTCGACGCGTCGGATCAGCCGGCTCTGATTATGCTGAACCCAGCGAAAGACCGGAGCATATCGTGGGCTAGTACGCGGCCGCTGGTCTTCAGCAACGGGAATCATGACGTCCGCGGCCAGCGGGCTCGCGAAACGATCGACTGTTTTGTCGGCTGCCCCGAGTCTTCCGAACTCCCCTATAACCAAGCCGTTCGCATCGGTCCGCTGGCGCTCGTGACGATGGATACGGGAGAAGACAAACCCGATCGCCATCCGGTTTTCGCCGGCACGGCAGCTTATGAACCCTACCGATCGCGTCAGGCGACGTGGTTGCAACAGGCTGTCAATCAACCCGAGGTCCGCGACGCTCCCTTCAAGATCGTTGCCTGTCACATCCCTTTGCGCGGACTCCCCGATCAGAACGACGGCACGACGCTCGAAGGCTATGCCAGCTTCAGCGGCTTTGGCGCCAAGTTGTGGATGCCAACACTTGTCGAAAGTGGCTTCCAAGCAGTCGTCTCCGGACACATGCACCGCGACCGTTTGGATCCCGCAACCGAAGAGATGCCGATTCTGCAATTTGTCGGAGGCGGGCCGACCGCGGAAAAGGCAACGCTAACGATCATCGATGCCGAGCAAAACGCAGCCGATCCGTCGATGGAGATTCGGATCACCGATCTGGACGGGAAGGTGTTGCACCAGCAGACTTGGAACGGCAAACGATAGGCGATCGAGCTTGGTACAATGGCGTCGCACTTTTGCGCCAACGTACGCTCGCCCCTCTCCTCGCTTTCAAGTGTTCCGATATGAAAAGCAACTCGACGCTTCTCGTCGCGGCAGTCTTCCCGTTCGCGATGCTTACCAGCGGTTTTCTGAACGCCGCCGATCCAAACGTTCCTCCCAATATCGTCTGGATCATTCCCGACGACATGTCGGCGGAGTTCTCCTGCTACGGCGAGACGGCGATCGAGACGCCCAACGTCGACAGCTTGGCAGCGGCTGGCGTAAAGTTCACGAACGCGTATGTGACAGCTCCTGTCTGTTCGACTTGCCGATCGGCCTTCATCACCGGGATGTATCAAACCAGTATCGGGGCGCATCATCATCGCAGCGGTCGCGGGACGGAGAAGATCGAATTGCCAGACGACGTTGCGATGGTCCCCAAGTTGTTCCAAGAGGCGGGCTATCACACGTCGATCACCGGTTGGCCGATGAATGGCAAGCTCGGCAAGACCGATTACAACTTCCAGTGGGACAAATCGATCTACGACAGCAACGACTGGGGCGATCGGAAGCCCGGTCAACCGTTCTTCGCGCAGATCCAAACTCAGGGCGGAAAGTTGCGAGGCAAAGACGCTCGTGGTTGGGAAAAGATCGCGACGGCAGCGGAGAAAGAACTGGGCAGCCGGACGCCGATCAGCGCTGTCGAATTGCCACCCTATTATCCCAACCATCCCGACATCGTCCGCGACTGGGCGGCGTACCTCGATTCGGTGCGAATGACCGATGCGATGGTAGGCGAAGTTGTCGCGAGACTTGAATCCGAAGGCGTCCGCGACAATACGTTGATCCTGTTCATGACCGATCATGGGATCAGCCACGCCCGCGGAAAACAGTTTTTGTACGACGAGGGCTTGCATGTGCCGTTGGTGATCGCCGGACCGGGAATCGCAGCGGGAACGGGTCGCGAAGATCTCGTCGAACACATCGACATCGCCGCGCTGTCGCTTGCCGCGGCGGGGATTCCGATTCCGGCGAACATGCAGGCTCGAGATATTCTGGCGGCCGAGTACCAACCACGATCGGCGGTCTTTGCCGCCCGCGACCGCTGCGACGAAACCGTCGAACATATCCGATCGGTGAGGACTGAGGATTTCAAATACATCCGCAACTTCCTGCCGAACCGACCTTACTTGCAGCCCTGTGCTTACAAAGACGCCAAGCAGATCTTGATCGCACTGCGGCAGTGGCACGCCGCGGGGAAATTGAACGCGACCCAAGAGCTACTGTTTCGGGAAACCCGCCCGCCGGAAGAGCTCTACGATCTGAAGAGCGATCCACACGAGATCGACAACCTCGCCGACGATCCCGCGTTTGCAGAGCAACTGAAATCGCTGCGGGCCCGACTGGATCAATGGATGGAGACAACCGGCGACCAGGGGCGGCAACCGGAATCGGCGGCGATGTACGACAGCGACATGGCGGTCTACCTCGACTCGGTACAGCGGCGCGGCAATGCCGAGTACCTGCAGGCACTTCAGAAGAACATCGCACTGATGAAACGCTGGGCCGCCGAAGGCAAATAGCTCGCCCCGACGCCGCGCGGATGCGAACTCGCAATCCGCGTTATCCGAAGGGACGATGCAGCGCCGTCCCATCGATGCGTTCGATCGATTAGTGCGACTTGATAAACTTCAGCATCAACGGATGGGCGGGTTCGGCCATTCCATGACCATAACCTTGTAGTTCCAACAGCTCGCTTTGCTTGTGCCCAGCCACTTTCATCATCCGCCATAGATAGGCGTTTTCTTCATAGCGGCCCAGCATTTCCAAGTCACGATCGCCGGTGATCAACAACAACGGCGGAGCATCTTTGCGAACGTGATACAACGGTGCCAGGTCGTCGACGATCGGCTGCTTCCCGCCGATGCCACGCTCGGCGCGGATGGTGAAGTGCGTAATCGTGTGACCGCTGTAGGGAATCAACCCCGCGATGTCGTTGGCGTCGATATCGTGAGCCGCCAACCAACGCGTGTCGAGCCCGACCATGCTGGTCAGATAGCCGCCGGCGGAATGCCCACTGACGAAGATCTTCTCGGGAGAGCCGCCGTATTTGGCAATGTTCCTAAAAGTCCAAGCGACCGCAGCGGCGGCGTCCTCGATATGGGTCGGGGATTTGACGGCAGGACTCAAACGATAATTGACCGCAACGACAGCGATCCCTTTGTTCTTCAAACCGCTTGGAATCGACTTGTTCCCCCCCGTCAATCCGCCGCCATGAAACCAAACCACGGTGTCGTAGTCCTTGGTATCGGTTGGGTAGTAGATATCCAGGCGACAGCGCTCGCGCATGTATTCGGTCAGATCGTCGCCGCTGCGATAGGGTACGTCGGCGACGGTGGTGTATTTCGGCGCAACGGCGTCGCTCTTTTGAGCCGAAGCAACATCGACCAATGCGACAAACGGCAGAACAGCAAAAACCGCGAAACGGACAATGGAAACAGAGATGTGCATCAGTGAGTTCTGGTGGGGTTGAGAGTGGGGCGGGACGCCCGGCAACAATCGCTGGGCGAGGAACTTGGTTAGCTGTCGTCCGACGCGGCGTTCTGTTTCGCGTGATGCTCTTGTTGTTTCTTGATAAAAAACTCGAGCTGTCGGCGAATGGGTGGCGAGTGGGGTTCCAAGGCAACCGCTTCGCGTTGGGTACGGACGGCGGCATCGTAATCGCCTAGCGCGTAATAACAATGCGAAAGTGTATCGGTCAGCGACGCGAGCTTGGGGGTCAGTTCCAACGATCGGCGGCTGTAGGCCAACGCGCGTTTCAGATCACCATTGGTATTGGCGGCCAACCATGCGTATTGGTTGCAGTAGTGGGAAATGATTCGCTTCCGCTGCAATTGATTAATGCCGACGATTTGCCGTTCCTCATCGCGGATCATTCGTTCGAACTCGGTCAGCGCAGTACGCATCGCGCGGTTGGTATCGCGTTTCCATTGCTCATCGCCGGGATATCGGTACATCGCGATCAAGATATCGCCATCCAACGGATCGGCGGCGATCGCTGCCTTCAAGGCCTCCGCGGCTTCTTCCGGTTGCTCCGCCTGCAGATGCCCGAGGGCGGCGTTGTAGTGCATCCGGGCTTCGAAGTCGTCGAAAGAATAGATCAGTTCGCGTTCGACGATGCGGCGGAAATCGCGATCGATCTTCATCCGTTCCACCGTCGGTTGCAACGTTTCCGCCGCGTCGCGATGCTGTTCGAATTCGCTTTGGATCATCGCCAGTTTCCAGCGAGCATCGGCGGATGACGAAGTATCGATCGGACAGCGATCGATGACATAGCGGTACTCTCGTTGTGCCCAATCGAAACGACCGCGGCCGACCAATTCCATCGCAACCAACAGATGACGCTGCGTCGCTTGTTGCCGCGCATCGGCTGTCATCGGGCTGCTGCCGTCTTCGTTCAGCGGCGCCAAAGGCGCAAGCTCCAAAGCTTGCGCAACCCAGCGTTCCCCTTCCTTCTCATTGTCGGTTTCGGCCAGCGCCTGGGCCACGGCGTACGACAGCCAGGCATCGTTTTTGAAGTCGCTGGGATCGCGTCGGAGCAGCTGCAGCACGATCGTCCACATCTTGTGATCCAACGCCCATTCGACCGCATCGCGAAGGGGTTGTTTGCGGGATTCGACAAGCTCCAAACTCTCCGTCGCCAGATCGAGCGATTCGGATTCCAGCCCAAACTCCGCGGCGCGAACCGCACAGATCCGGTAGAGCTCCAGCACGGCAAGATCATCGCTCGATCGGGTCGTCTGGCTTGCCACACGATCTCGCTCCGCCGAGATAAACGCCCGCCATGCCGGCCCGTCGTATTCGCCACCGGCGAGGTCGCGGGCGTAGAGATTTAACCACTTGGCCGCTTCGCGCGCGTTCGATCCCAGCGACTCCTCGATCACCGCGCTATTGCGCCGCCGCCCCTCGACCGTCGCCGCGATCGGCTGCTGCATGATCAACAGCGCCGCCGAGCGACTGAGCCGCAGCTTGGTTTCGAAGCGGACCAAACGGCAGAGGGCGGCAAGTCCCTCGCGGTCGGGAAGCGCAGCGAGCCGGTCCATTCGGCTCTTCCGTTCGACCTCCGATTGCGAGCCATATTCGCTGAGGATCTGTCGCACATCGGTCGAATCATCTTCGGTCGACCAACTGACCTGCAGACTTTCGACCAGATAGCGAGCCGCCATCGCGATCTCGCTGTCGTCGTTCATCTGGGCGGCGTGCAACGCGTCGAACGCCAGCAAGCCCATGCGTTGCAATTCACCGCGAGCGCGGATCCGTTTTGCGTAACTGGGGTCGCCCAATTGATCGATCAATCGATCGACTTGTTCTCTCAGCTGAAGGTCACCCTGAGCATCGGGGCGGTCATCTGCGGCGAGCCGTGGCAGCGAACCGGCAAATACGATCCCCATCAATCCAAAAACAACGGCAGCCACGGCGGTTGCCGTCGGAAAAGGAAGGGTTGGCTTTGGCATTTTGGAAACCATCATTTGGACGCGTCGAGAGCGAATTATCAGTCTACAGTCTAACCGGATTATCGGCGGAATAGCAAAACGGTCAGATCGTCGGGTTTGCAGGGACGCCCCTGGTCGGGATGAGCCATCCGGTCGGTGGCCAACTGCGTCAGTTCGTTGGCACAATCGCCGATACTTCCCTTGCGGATACGCGCGATCGCCTCTTGGACCGTCACGTTGTCGGTCAATCCATCGCTGGCCAACATCACGCTGTCGCGGGCGGCCAATCGGATGGGCGAACCGATTTCGATCCGCATCGACGGCGAACCGATGGCGTTCAGAATCACGTGCCGTTCGGCATGCTCCATCGCTTCGCTGGAATTCAACAATCCGGCAGCGAGACCGAAGCCGACGGGGGAATGCGAAGTCGTTTCCAGTTTGATCTTGCCTCGCGAGCCGACGACCAAGGCGATCGAATCGCCGGCGTGGTAGGGACGCACTTCCCTTTTCGAAATCTCGACTACCGCCAGCGTCGTCCCCGAACCGGTCCCCATCGCCTGGACCGCGAGATTGGCGCGTTCAAAACCGTTGATGATCCCGATCCGCAACATTGATTTTTGCTGCAGCGCCTCGTTGATCGCCAGCACCATTTCACGGACCGCCAACGCCGAAGCGACCTCTCCGGCCGAATGCCCTCCCATGCCATCGGCCACGATCAGGACAGACGAATCTTTACCGCAAGGGATGATCGCCGCAACATCTTCGTTGGGGGTCGTTTTGTCGGGACAGCGCGTAGAAAAGACAGCCGCTTCCCCACCGGCAGTCGCGTGGACTACCGACCGGGTCATCTGACGGTTGCGGTAGATAATCGAAGGGCCTTGATCGCCTGAATTGAGCACCAGCTGAACGTCCTTTGCCTGGGTGGTCTAGATGTCCGCAGCGCACCAAGGACAACAGCTCCAAAATTCGCGAGACACGCCCCAACCACACGCTCGACATTTGTCCTTCGAACCTGTGAGCTTCCACACCCGTTGGACTGAGACCTGACACCAGGGGCAGTATCGCATGAACGGCATCAACTGGCCACCACACGCTTCGTTCTCGCATGTGGTCGTGTAGCGTTTATCGGTAAACGAACGAGTCGACCCCAGTTCGAACTCCCCACCGAAACACCAGGGACAATAGGGCCAATCGAGTTTCATCCCCCCTTCGCAGCGCGGGCAGACCTGCGGGAAACGGGTTTCGCGGACATGCAGGGTTGGGTCCGAAGTGCACCAGGGACAGGCCACCATCGATTCGGCGACCGGGCCGCGGCACTTCTTGCACGTTCCGTTGACATCGATCGATTTGCCGTAGTTCCGCAGGAATTGCTGATACCGCAGCGTCCGCCAATCGCGTCGGGTCTTCTTCTTTTTACCGGCGTTTGCCGTTGCCTCGTTGTTCAGGATCGCCCGCGATTTCAGCCGCCGAAAAACGCCCAGCATCTGCGTCGCATTGCGATAGCGGCGTTGCGGTTCCATCAGCAGCGACCGCCGCAGCATCTCGACGAATTCGGGACTCACCCGGTCGCAAAGCGCGCGGTAATTGGGAGGCGGCCAGGAGAAGGGCCATTCGGGCAACTTACCGCTGAAGACTCGGTAGAGCACCAATCCCAATGAGAAAACATCGCTGCGAAAAGACGGTCGCCCCATCGCTTGTTCGGGGGCGATGTAGCCGACGGTTCCCGACCCCGACGCGCGAAGCGTCCGCAGCGCGATCTTGGCGATTCCAAAATCGGTCAACCGCAGATCCCCATTGGGAAACAAGACCATATTTTCCGGCTTGATATCGCAATGGATGATCCGTCGCTCGTGGGCGTACGACACCGCCTCGAGCATCTGTTCGGCGTAACTGAGCCCCATCGACATCGACATCCGCTTCGTGATCCGATCGCCCAAGGTCTGTTCGGCCAGGGGAAACGCGAGCACAAAATGCCCTTCGATGAATTCGGCGTTCTTCAGCGTCAGGATATGCGGATGATCCAAAGAGGCCATCATCCGGACCTCCTTGAGACACTCTTCCAACGTATCGGAACTCAAAGACTGCGAGTACGGGATCTTGAGCGCCACGCGAACACCTTCGATCGTGTCGAGCGCGCGATAAACACCAGCAAAGCCCCCTTCACCGAGCTTCTTCTCTATCTGGTATTTTCCGAGCTTCTGTCGAGACTTGATCATCAAGGTGCACCGATCAAAGATCCACGTCGCCTCGCGATAGACAATCGAACCGAGGAAACCGAGCGAACTAACTTCGAATGATACTCAACGCCTAGCATATCGCATCGACAACTTTCCGAAACCGTATGCAAATCATCATCGCGCCAACGCCACGACACGGGGCGAGCCCGGGCGTCGCGATGGCTAACGATTGCCGAACAGTTTCTGCAAGCCTCGCGAGAGTTCCTTCTGCAGCGCGTTTTTCGCCGTCTCTTCCAACGCCTTGGTTCCCAAACGGGTCAGCGATTCCTGAACCCCGCGTGAATCGAGGCTGGGGCGGCTGAACGTCCCATCGATTGGAATCTGGAACGTCTGGCCAATCATTCCCGCCTTCTGCATATCGCCGCCCGCCCAAGCTGCTTCGATCGGGATCTGAGCGTTCAATTCCAAGCGTCCGTCAAGCGACGCGCTGCCGCTGGAAACGACTTGCACGTCGTCCAATTGCATCATCAAACGTTGATGCGTGACGACGCCGTTTTCCATTACGAAATCGACCGATTGGGCGGGCAGTTCGATCCACTGTCGACCCGCGGTCAGCGGCTTGCTTCCACCCAGCGAGGAAAACTGGCCGATCACGCCAACGACGCTGTTTGCGATCGGGCCGGGCCCGACCTGGGCTTGGTCGATTCCCAGGCGGCCGTTGATTTTGTTTCGCGCCGGTTCCATCGGATAGATCATCGCATGGTCGATCTCCAAATTGAACGTTCCATTGACGTCCGTTGCGTCGGCCAACAGCGGAGCGACATACTTCAACCACGTCCGCGTCATCTCGGTTTCCAGTTGAACCCCTTCGGCAATCAACCCCGGTGCGGGTTGGATCCAGATCGGGTCGTCGCTGTAACTGGCTTTTCCAGCCAGATTCAAACGCCCTTTGGTCAATTGAATCGTCGTCGGTGCGATCTCGATCTGGCCGGCGGCAGCTTTCACTGGAATCGATGCCGCACCGATCTCGACTCCCGCGATCGTCGCAGAATCCCAAGCCAATGTTCCCGACGCCACGACGTCGGCCGGATCGTCACCGTGCATCCGGAATTGCAGATCGATCGGACCTTCGCTGGTCCCGGTCATCTGAATCGGCTGGCCGATCAAATCTTGCAGCCGCCGGGCGATCTCATCGCTGCGCAGCCGGGCCGGCCCGGAAACCGAAAACACGCTGTCGGTGGCGTCAGATCGGTACTTCCCCGCCAGTGTCGCATCGAGCCACTGGGTCGTAATCTTCAATTCCTCCGCGTCGATCGCACCATCGGCTTCGCCATACTGAACCAATCCAACCAACTTTAGATTGGGCTCGCGCCACAGCGATTCGGTGTTGGCTTGCAGAGGGATCGCTTGCTGAACGTTGTTCATATCGACCGAACCCGAAACGCCAACATCTTGCAGCAGTTCCAGGTTATCGCCGCTGGCGTCGACATTCGCCTTCCATACGCCATCGCTGCCGCGGACGCTGGCCCGCCCTTCGACAGTACCTTTGAACTGATAAGTGCTCGCTTCGACCGCCGGCTGCGGTGCAAAACTGGTCAATTGGATCGGTTGGAATCTGCCAGCGATATCACCGCTCGATTGCCGCAACCGTTCGATGTCAGCTCGCCAAGCGACTTCGAGTTCGCTGATACCGGCCGGCCGATAGTCTCCCTGGACGTTCAGCGCCGCGGCATTTCCCTGCGCGGTGAACGACCGAATCGAAATCGGATCCATCGCCATCGGCAACTTGCCGTCGAAGGTCATCTTCAGTGTCGATTGGCTGTACCGAGCCCCCGACCACGCAACGGCGGGTTGTTCCATCGCGACGCTGGCCGCCCGCAAAACGCCGTCGCCCATCGCGATATCGGCGTGCAGCGTTGCGTCGAACTGCCCCTCAGCCGCTCCCATCTCGGTTGGCAACCAAGGCCTCAGCAGACTGACGACCGCCGCGATCCGTCCCTTGCCGACCGCCTTGATCGGCAACAGGGTATTGGCGCTGGGGTTGTCGATCGGTTGTTCCAAGGCGATGTCCCACGTTTGCGAAGCGTTCCGCAACGTGACGCCCGCTTGATTCAAACGAGCCAGGTGGTCAACGGCCCAAACACCGATCGCACCGACTTTGAAATCGACCGATGGTTCGCGAATCGATTCACCGCCAGGCAGTCCGATCACCAACTTGGCCGCCGTCGCTTGGCCGTCCAATCGCCACAGCCCATCCTGTTCGGCGGTCCATCGAATGCTGCCCGACGTGCTGCCGCCGAGTTCGGTTTCGGAAAGGTCGATCAACGGTGACAGCATTCCCGCCAATCGGCCCAGGTCGACGTTGAATTCGGCTTGCCCATTCCGCAGATCACCGCTGCCCGTTGCGTTGGCGAACATGCTGCGAATCTGCAACCGTTCCGCCATGATCCAAGCTCCCGAAGGTCGCGCGGCCAATTGAATCGTCATCGGTTCGATCTGCAACGGTCGCCCAAACGATGTCGCTCGGATCGGATCGGATTCCAAATCGATGTTCGTTATAAATCCGGTCGCGTCCTGAACGCCGCTGAGACTGCCGCGCAACATCGCCGATTCGATCGAAGCGTTTTCGCGCAGCGGCAGCAGGCCCGGAGCCGCCCGGGTCAACCTTGCCAAGTCGATTTCCAGGCCAGCCGTTCCGGTGAGCGCTTCCAACCAAGCAAATGGATTTTCGTCAAGCGGCTGGTTCGCGTCCGATTCGGCGAGTCGGAAGGTGCCGTTCAAATCGGCAACGCCCACATCGCTGCTCAAACGCAAACCGATGCCTTGCAGATGCGTGGCGGTATATAAAAACGAACCTTCCAAACGAGCCGTTTGAATGGCCCACAGGCTGTCGGACAAACGCGGGTCGCCGACCTGAAGATCGCGGAACTGCAAGCTGCGAAAGTCGCCGCGCATCGCGCCGCTGGCGTCGAACGTCAACCGCAGCGAGCCTTCTGCAACGCCAGCGACATATTGCGGCGCAATGCCATCGTTGGTTGGAAACCGCGTCGCCAGAAGTTTAGCGATCGACATCGGCAGCGCCGCCAGATTCGTATCGATCTGCAACGCGCTGGCACCGTCGGCGGTCGACCCGCTCAAACGCAATTCGACTCTGCCCGGGCTGGCTTGCGGATCGATCAACGACATCGCAACGTCACCGCGGGGAAGATCGCCGGTGAATTCAAGGTCGGCCGAAACATCGGCGAGCTTCCACTGCTCGCCGGTCGGCGCATTGATCAATACCGCCTCTGCATCGCGGACGACGATCTTGAACGTCGGCGATTGGCCCGGGCCCGATGGGGAAGCGTCGGACGATTCAGGCTGCGACGGCGCCGAACTGTCAAACGCAGCGAGGTCTTGTTCCAAGCTGGTGGTCCCCGAATCGACAGACAATTGGCTGCGCAGCCCGGTCGCTTGGACGGTCCCGTAATCGGAGCGTCCCGAGATCAAATCGATCAACGTGACTTCGGTTTCGATCCGGGACGCGGTCAACCGCGTCTGTCCGCTGGGACCAACCAATTCCAAATCGTCCAACCGCAGCGGCGTCAGCCATCCCAGCCGAATCCCATACGCTTTGGCTTCCCAACCGTACGCTTTTGCATTGCTGCCCAACAACGAATCGGCGATCGGAGAATTGCAGACGATCGAAGGACCAGCCGCGACGACCAGCACGATCGTAAAAACAAACACTCCAAAAGCGAATCGGTTCCGCATTCGGCGTCGCTGACGCACTTGATCGGTCCGCCGACGCGATGATTCCAACGCGTCGTCCATGTCGTTATCGATGCCTTGCACCACGAGCCTCCTGCTCCATCGGAATCCGATGCGTCAAACCCCACCGCGGCTCATCTGCCCAGGCCTAGCGTTTGTTGTTTGCGCACGAGCTACCTATCATTACGAAAAGACCGCCGATTCTAAACAGAATCGCGGCCCCAACCCAACATCATTCTGGGAGTTGATATCAATTGGAAGGTTTTCTGCAAATCACCACGACGACGGCCAGCGAAGCGGAGGCGACGGCGATCGCGGCACGCTTGATCGAACTGCGTTACGCTGCGTGCGTCCAGGTCGAGGGGCCGATCGCCAGCCACTACCGTTGGGACGGGAGCGTTCACTGCGAGCCAGAATTCCGGTTGAGCATCAAGACCGTCGGCTCGCGGCTGGCCGATGTGGAGCGGTTGATCGAGGAACTGCATTCGTATCAGCAACCTGAAATCATCGCTGTCCCGATCGTCGCCGGAGCGGCGGGATACCTGGACTGGATCACCGAACAGACGCGTTAGGCTCACCGGCCCCCAGGATTCCCAGGGTTGGTCGCGTCGTTGGAAGTGCTAGAATTCCGGGGGCATCCGAAGTCGTCGGCCTCGACGGCACATCAATCAGGATTGCGGGCTAGTCACCCGTGGACAAATGGATTTGCATCGATACCCCGAACGATTTGAAGGCTTTGGGCCCAATCCACTGGACCCGTTGGGACCGCGCACGACGCACCAAGTCGTTGCGGCGACCAACGTCCAACTGCGATCACTCGTTCGCCAACAGTGTCCCAAATCGCCCGGCATCTACGGAATGTTGGATCGCCGCGGGCAATTGATCTACGTCGGCAAATCAAAGCGATTGCGAACGCGCCTGCTCTCCTACTTCAGCCCTCGCAATGCGGAAGAGAAGGCGGGACGCATCATCCAGGGATCGCAAACGATCCTGTGGGAATCGCAGCCGAGTGAATTTGCGGCGCTGTTGCGCGAACAGCAACTGATCCGCCGTTGGACACCGCGATGGAACGTTCAAGAGATCCCCAAACGGCAACGCCCGGTCTATCTCTGCTTGGGCGGCGCTCCGGCTCCCTATTTCTTCTTAGACAGAATGCCGCCGGCCGATGTTGTCGCCAGCGAGGGTCCGTTCATGGGGGCGGGCAAGATGCAGCGAGCGGTCGATGCGTTGAACAACTTCTTTCGCTTGCGCGATTGCAGCAGCAAACAAGAACTCTATTTCGCCGATCAATTGCAACTGTTCGAACTTCAACAGCGGCCGGGCTGTTTGCGATTTGAAATCGGGCGCTGCAGCGGGCCCTGCGTGGGGCAATGCACGCGCCGCCAATACGATCAACAGGTTGCCGAAGCGGAGAGCTTTTTGGATGGTTTTCACGCCGCACCTCTAGAAGCGATCCGCGAAACGATCCAACGCGCCGCAAAGGGGCAGCAATACGAATTGGCGGCCCGGATGAGCCGCGATCTGCTCGCTCTGGAATTCCTGCATCGCAAGCTGATGTTTCTGGCGGCGGCGCGGCGCAAATACACCTTCATCTACGCAGTGCCGGGAGAGCACGATACGCCGGACGAACCAGCCCCGCGTGGCGTCTGGTATTTGATTCGGCGCGGAGAAGTGTGCGAATCGATTGTCGCCCCGCGATGCCCCGAAGAATACCAACGGGCTCGACAACGGGTCGCTCATTGGAAGCGAGTCCTCGCCGATCCCGAGAACCATCGCGCGGCGAGCCCGTTTCCGTTCACTCTTTCACTGGTGGCGAACTGGCTGCGAAAACAGCCGCAAGAACTCGAACGGACCTTTCACCCATCGGAGGCCGGGCGTCGCTATCGCGCCCTGGCCCGCGTGTGATCGCTCCATCGTCGACGGGGCGCCCGAGGCGAAGATTCGCCCCGAGCTGATGAATCGCGGGACGGATCAATCGTCGATGCAAGTTTCCAAGAAGCGAGCCAGCTTGTAGAAGTCGCTGTCGCGTTCGATGAATCGTACCTTGGTAACCAGGGTTTGCGGGTCGACCAATTTATCGAAGGGAACGAAGTGTAGGTCCAACTGTCCCGAAACCGAAACCATCACACCATTCAATTTTTCTTCGTTGAGGGCGCGGTAGGCACCAACCCCTAATTGCGAACCGAGCATTACATCGAAGGCATGCGGCGGAGCGCAACGGCATTCGTAGCCGAGTTGCAATCCGTTGACTTTGCGTGTCTTTCCGGTCCGCTCTTCATAACGACGTGCCAACAGGCCCGAGATCATCGATCCGAGATTGATCTGAGCGATCGCGATATGGCCGTGCTCGTCGCGATCGATCCCTTCCAAATTTTTACTTGGGAGGAATTCAGCCAAACCTTCGGCGATCACGATCACGCCATACTCGCGTCCTTGGCGTTCGCGAGCCAACATCATGTCGACCATGCGGTCGATGACGCGGTCGATTTCCATCACCGGGCGAGTCTCTCCGGTATCGGCGTTGACAACTTCTTCGCCCCGCAGGCTGCCGGCGATGTCTTCGACCGACAAAACCATGCTCGCTTCGCCCGCGATCGCGGCACCGTAAGCCAACCAACCGGCGCTGCGGCCCATCGCCTCACAGATAAAGTAGGCGCGACCGGCCGAAGCGTCGTAGTTCAGGTTGCGAATCTCTTCGGCCAACGTTTCGACAGCGGTGAAGTAACCAAAAGTAAAATCGATGCCCATGTAATCGTTGTCGATCGTCTTCGGCAGATGCACGACAGGGAAACGCTTGGCGTCTTCTGGCAAACGATCTTGGAACATCTTGATCTTGTTCGCGGTTTTCAGCGTGTCGTCGCCGCCGATCGAGATCAACGCATCGACGCCCAACGAGCTCAGTCCTTCGTAGACGCGGCGGAGAGGTGCCGACAATTCAGCGTCGTCGAGATGCTCTGGACTAGAGACATGCTTTCCAGGGTTGGTCCGCGCCGTGCCGATCATGATCCCGCGACTGGTCCGAGCGTGCGCCAGCATCTCATGGGTGAACTTGATGTAATCGACACCTTCACGCATCGGCCCCGCCGCGGTGTATTCAGCCAATCGGCTATAGCCGTGCTTGATGCCGACGACCTCAATGCCCTCTTTCAAAAACGACTGAGCAGCGGTTGCGATCACGGAATTGGCAGCTGGTGCGGGCCCGCCGGCGAACAGGATGGCGACGCGTTTGATTTCTTGTGACATGGAAAGAGTGCCTGAATCGGTTCGATAGGTGTTTGTTGGGTAAGCGGCCAGCCGATTGCTGGCAATTCACGAATTCGCTTCGCTGGCAAACCAGGAATAGGGCTAGATTCTAAGGCTCCGCGGCAAATCGGCAACGCCCGTTGCTCGGCTCCGTCGGGGAGGATCGGCGAGGAACAAGACGTCTTTAGAAAGTGCGGCCAAGCAACGGCAAGGATTTCCTGCTCGCCCCGGAGCGACAGGCGTGCTGTTCTCCCCAAGCGAACGCTGCCGCGCCCCCATCCAAGCAGGAAGATCTCCCTGGCAACCGGTTTGTACACTAGATGTCCGTCGGCAGAGCACAATGAATCCGATCATCCGCACAATCGTTAAACCTAGCCTGGCCAACGCAAGAGTCGTCACAAGATAGAGACTTAAACCAATTTTTCGTTCAAGTACTTGGGTGAATGTACACCTGCTGTATAAGATGGCTGGACGGAACCCTCGGGCTGATACCGCCTCTCCTCTGCCGGTCGCAATCGACCACCGCCCCCAAATTCACGCTAGACGGCTGCGAATTATGAATCAAATGGATCCAACAATGAACTCGGTGGGCATGCACCATGAAATGCCGGCGTTTGATTACGTCGGGATGCTCTGGCGTCGCAAATGGTTGCTGATGTTCGGCGCGTTATTGGGCGTGGGACTGGGATATTTGTACTACACCAAGCAACCGCCGGTCTATCAATCGTCGGCCGAGGTCCAGATCACCACCCCGAACGCGGCAAAAAACATGCCGATCGAAGGGCTGGAGTATCAGGCCTCCTCCAACCCGCTGGCCGATGAGATCCGCGTGATCCGCAGCGAACTGGTCCTTCGCGACGCCGCGCAGATGGGCGATCTATCGAAGACCAAAACCTTCGCGGGGATGTCCAATGAACAGATCGCATCTGCGCTTTCGGGCAGCGGATCGCTGAAGCTGTCGCCAGTCAATGGGAACATGGGTGGTAACGTGATCACGGTTGCCTACTCTTGCAACGACCCCAACGAATCGCGGCGGATCGTCCAATCCGTTGTCGATGCCTACTCCAAGTATCTACAGAGCCTGCATCGCAATGTCGGCGAAGAGACGCTGTCGTTTATCGATGAAGCGCGGGGCGACGTGTTGCAGAGATTGCAGGAACTGGAACGCGAGTACGACAAATTCAAACAAACCACGTTGCTAGTGAATCGGGGTGGCACCCGGACCAGCGTGCACCGTGAAAATGCCGATCAATTGCTTGCCGAAAAGCAAAAGCTGAGCATGGAACGGACCACGATGTTTGGTCAGCACCAAGCGATCAGCCAGGCGTTGGAAGCGAAACAGGACCCCGAGGCGATCCTGGCGATGTTAAAGCAAGCTCTCGGCGAATCGTTGCTTCCCAAGGATGAACTTTTGGCCGGCGACGAAGCGGGCATCGCCGATGGGGCGCCAACACGACTGACCGGCAAGCTGACTCCGCGGGTGCAAAAGCGTTCCGAAGTGATGCGGCAGGATCAATTGTTCCCGCTGCGACTGAAAGAACAGGAGCTGTTGACCGCGTTTGCCCCCTCCCATCCAGCGGTCGCATCGCTGCGGATCAAGATCGATGGCATCGAGCAATTGATTGCGGAAGTCGAAGCGAGCGAAGAGCGGCTCGAACGCGAGATGCAAAAAGAACTCGAAGCCTTGCAGGCTCAAGCCGACGAAGAAGCGAAATTGCGAGCCGCCGGAGAGACCGGCCCCGAAGATCCAATGCTGACCCTGCAGCGTCAGATCAACATCCGCTTGGTCGCCTTGGATCAAGGTCTCAAATCGCTCGATCAACAACTTGCTGTGATCAGCGACGCCTATAACAACGAACGCGAACAAGCCCGGATCGAAGAAGGAGCGGAGGTTAAAGCCGCCGGATTCGAACGCGATATCGCACGTCAACGCGAACTGTACGAGCGGATCGTCGCCCGTTTCGACGAATTGAACATCGTCTCGGATATGGATGGTCGACGCGTCTCGGAACTGAACTCGCCCAAGCGAGGTTGGCAGATCGCACCTTCGATGTCCCGCAACCTTTCGATGGGCTGCTTCCTGGGATTGTTGGGGGCTGCCGGGATCGGGTATCTGCTGGAATGGTCCGACAAATCGTACCACAGCCCCGACGAGATCGCCGAACACCTGCGAATGCCGGTTATCGGACACATCCCCGCGGTCCGTCCCGACATGGAAAAGGTCAAGGAGATGAAATCTCAACTCGACCCATCCTTGTGTACCTATTTCCAGCCGCGAAGCACGTTCTGCGAAGCCTATCGGGCGATCCGCACAGCGCTCTACTTCAGCAACCAAAAACGCGATGGCGTGAACAAAGTCATCCAGGTCACCAGTGCGGTCCCATCGGACGGTAAGTCGACGATCACCGCGAACCTGGCCGTGACAACCGCTCAAGCGGGCAAGAACGTGTTGTTGATCGATTGCGATTTCCGTCGCCCACGCGTTCACCAACTGTTCAAGCTGGAATCGAAGCGTGGCGTCGCTTGGATGGTGCAAAACATGCCCGACGATCCGCGCCAATCGGGGGCGGAAATGATCGGCGAAGCGGTCCAGGAGACCGAAATCCCGAACCTTTGCGTGATGCCTTGCGGTGAACGGCCAGCGAATCCGGCGGAGCTGCTGTCGTCGCCGAAGTTCGACCAGATGTTAACCCTGTTGAAGGAAAAATTCGATCTGATCTTGATCGACACGCCGCCGTTGCTGGCAGTCACCGACCCCAGCAATATCGCCGGACGCGTCGATGGCGTGATCCTGGTGATTCGCATTCGCAAAGTGATCCGTCCGATGGCAGTTCGCGCTTCGCGGATGCTCGAAACCCTGGGTGCCAATGTGTTGGGCGTCGTGGTCAACGGTGTCGGCAGCCGGGAGGCTTACGGTTACGGTTCGAAGTACTACCGCTCGCGCTCGAACTACTATGGCGGCGATTATTATCGCTCCGGCTATGGATATTCCTACGGCAACAGCTACGGTGTCGGCGACCAATACGAATACGGCAACTACTACGAAGCCCCCGAAGGCCCTGCGGAAGGAACCCCTTCCCGCGGTGCGAAGGCCCAACCTGTCAACGGTCACGCCGCCACTGGCAGCAAATCGGTATAGAGCCGGACTCCGCGGGACGCACCAACGACCGATTGCATCTTCGTCCCTCGGCAAATTGCGTTCTGCGCCGCAGATGGCGCAGAGTGGCAGGAGCGGAACAGGGTCGTGCTGAACGCACTGTCGCGGATATCGAACTCGATTGTTGTTTTCCCGTGACAGATAACCCTACAATGGTGCAGGTCTCTAACCTGCGCGTTGCCCGAGTTTGGAGCCCTCTCACCGTTTCCAACTCCTGCCCCACCGCGCTACCGTGAAGAATCCATTTCGCTCGACGCTATGCTCTCTTTCGGTTGCGATCGTATTGGTCTGTTTCCAATCCGATCCTTGTTGGGCGTCGGAGGCGGCAACGCCCGAGCAATTGGAGTTCTTTGAAAAACGGGTTCGCCCGATTCTTGTCGAACATTGTTACGCTTGCCACAGCGTCGATGCCGCCAAATTGCAAGCGGGACTGCGAGTCGACAGTCGCGCCGCGTTGATCGAAGGGGGCGATTCGGGAACCTCTCTCGAACCGGGCGACGCCGACGCGAGCCTGTTGGTCGAAGCGATCCGTTACGAATCGTACGAAATGCCCCCCAAGGGGAAGCTTCCCGACGGAGAGATCGCCGCGATTGAAGAATGGGTCGCGATGGGAGCTCCTTGGCCGGACGAACCACCGCCGCAATCGGATCGACAGCGCGATGCGTTCGACTTGCAACAACGAGCTGCCGAACATTGGGCATGGCAACCGCTGACATCCCCCACCCCGCCGCCAGTCTCCGATACCGCATGGCCCCGTTCGGATATCGATCGCTTTATTTTGCATCGGCTGGAACAGGCGGACCTGCGGCCTTCCCAAGACACCGACCGAAACTCCCTCGCGCGGCGTCTATACTTCGACCTGACAGGCCTGCCTCCGACCGCCGATCAACTGCAATCGTTTCTCGATGACACCCGCGAGGAAGCGACAGCGTATCTGGTGGACCAGCTGTTAGACTCGCCACGTTTTGGTGAACGATGGGGCCGCCACTGGTTGGATCTGGTGCGATATGCGGAATCGCGCGGCCACGAATTCGATAACGATTCTAGAAACGCATATCAGTACCGCGACTACGTCATCCGCGGACTCAATGCCGACGTTCCCTACGACCAATGGATCCGGGAACATATCGCCGGCGACCTGCTCCCCTCGCCTCGCCTTCACCCAGAATCGAAGTTCAACGAATCGGTTTTGGGTACCGGTTTCTGGTTCCTGGGGGAATGGGTCCATTCCCCTGTCGATATCCGCAAGGAGGAATCGGACCGGTTCGACAATATGATCGATGTCATGTCGAAGACATTTTTGGGAGTGACAGTCGCCTGTGCACGCTGCCACGATCACAAGTTCGACGCGATCTCGACAGCTGACTACTACGCGCTTTCAGGCTTTTTGCAAGGCAGCGATTATCGACAGGTCCGGTTCGAATCGCTGCAACACAATCAAGCTATCGCTGATCGGCTGTCCGAACTCGACGCGAAGTATCAAACCGAAATCGAGGCCGCACTGTCCAAACCAAGCTACCCACCGACACCGGTAGGAGCCCCGCTGCCCCCCGACGCCAGTTTGGTCGTCGACTACGCCACGATCGACGCAGCGGACTATATTCAGAACGGCTTCGTTTTTGGTGACCGACCTCGAAACGCAGGCGAACTGCAAATCACCTCTATCGACGGCCAACCAAAGTTGCACGTGGTCCGGCGAACTGCCGCGGCCAGCGATCGATTTTGGGATGGTCTTCGGTCGATCCACGAAAAAGGGATCCACCATCGGAACTCGTTACTCAAAATTCCACGTGCGGGCCGCACATTGCGGACTCCCACGTTCGAAGTCCAGCAGGGCAACATCGCCTGCCGCGTCCACGGCAGCGGGCACGTTGTCGCTTGCGTCGATTCGCATCGCTTGGTCGCCGGACCACTGCACGGCCAGACGATCAAAGAGTTTTCAGCGAAGCAGAACTGGGTCCATCTGAACCTGCAGCGCTACATTGGGCACCGCGTCCATTTGGAGTTTACGCCCGCCAAAGACGCGACGCTCGAAATTTCGATGGTCTTGAAAAACGCTTCCCCCGAGCAACTGAAAGCGGCAGAAGCGAACGAGGCATTGCAAGTCGCTTCGGCAACAGAACGCCAACAACATCTCGACGAGATCATGACCGGCGAATCGGACGTCGCCTCGACCGTCCGCGATTTGGTGCAGCGTTGGGCCGATGCTCGGGCGTCGCTGAAACAGCAAATCCAAATCGAATCTCACGCTGCCATGGCGATGCTCGACGGCACCGGAGAGGACGACCATGTGTTGATCCGGGGAAATTCCAGCAACCCTGGCAAGCTTGAACCTCGCCACTTTCTGACGGCGATCACCGGAGACCAACCGCTTCCGATAGCCCGCGGGAGTGGCCGACTTGAACTGGCTGAACAGATCGTCGATCCCAACAATCCACTCACCTGGCGAGTCATCGTCAATCGCGTCTGGCATCATTTGATGGGGCGAGGAATCGTTCCCACGACCGACGACTTTGGCGTCTTGGGACAACGGCCCACACATCCCGATCTGTTGGATCATTTAGCCATACGATTCCAAGCCGACGGCCGCAGCATTAAACAACTGATCCGGTATATCGTTTTATCGAGAACGTATCAGATGTCCGCTCTCGCCGATCCCGCGGCGGTTGCCGCCGACCCGAAAAATTTGCTGTGGCACCATCGCTGGCCCAAACGCTTGGAAGGGGAAGCGATCCGCGATTCCCTGCTTACCATTTCGGGAAGCTTGAACGATCAAATGTATGGTGAACCGATCCCGATTCACTTAACCGGATTCATGGACGGCCGTGGACGCCCCGGCGTCAACGGTCCGCTGGATGGTGCGGGGCGGCGATCGATCTACATTTCGGTCCGCAGAAACTTTCTGTCGCCGTTCATGCTCACCTTCGATTCCCCCGTCCCGTTTAGCACGATGGGACGGCGCAACGTTTCCAACGTTCCCGCCCAAGCGTTGATCCTGATGAACGATCCGTTGGTCGTCGCCCAAGCCCAGCGATGGGCCGAGCGGACGATCGAACGCTTTCCAAGCTCCGCCGATCCGAGCGTCGCCGAACAACGGATCCGATGGATGTACCAAACGGCGATCGCACGCCAACCGACCGGACGGGAACTGCAATTAGCGCTGGAATTCCTCGGCTCGCCAACAACCGCCGAAACGCTCACCGACATTTCCCGCTGGGCCGATCTGGCGCACGCGATCATCAACACGAAGGAGTTTATTTTCCTACGATGAACGCATCCTTTCGATTCCCATGCCAACGACATCAACCGCATCCAACATCGCGTCGCGAAATGCTGCGACGTACCGCCAGCGGTTTCGGCGCGGTCGCTCTGGCCGCACTGACGGCCGATCCCGCGTTTACCAGCGAAGCCGTCGACACCAACAGCCCAACGCTTTTGGGGAACGCGTTGCATGGACTGCACCATCCACCTCGCGCCAAGAACATTATCTTCTTATACATGGATGGTGGTCCATCGCAGGTCGACACCTTCGACCCCAAACCGATGTTGACGAAGTTTAATGGCAGGGAGCCGAGCGAGTTCTTCGCAGTCGAACCGACCCAGTTCAACAACACGGGGAAGGTCCTTGATAGTCCCTGGAAGTTTACGAACTACGGTGAATCGGGGCTTCCGGTAAGCGGACTGTTTCCGCACGTCGGTACCTGCGCCGATGAACTCGCGGTGGTTCGGTCGATGGTCTCGGAGTTTCCCGAACACACCTTTGCAAACTACTTTTTGCATACGGGCAGTGGCTTGCAAGGGCGTCCCAGCATGGGGGCGTGGGTGAATTATGGTTTGGGCAGCGAATCCCAGAACCTGCCCGGTTTCATCGTGATCAACGGCGGATTGATTCCACCGGGAGGGCTCGATTGTTTTGGCAGCGGATTCCTGCCAGCCAGCTATCAAGGATCGGTCTTCAAACCGTCGGGCTCCGCGGTTGCCAATATCCAACGGACCGAGAAGTCAGCTGAAGCCCAACTCCGCAAGCTCGCCCTCGTCCGCGGCTTGGACGATATGTCTGTCGAACATTTTGGCAAACACGATAGTCTTGAGTCAGCGATCCAGAATTATGAACTCGCCTATCAAATGCAGATGGCGGTTCCCGAATTGATGTCGCTTGCCGACGAACCCGCCTCCATCCAATCGATGTATGGCATCGATGCGAAGTACGGCCCGACGAAGATCTACGCCGCCCAGTGCTTGCTTGCCCGGCGGCTGGTCGAACGAGGCGTCCGCTTTATCGAACTGACCTGCCCGTCCGTTGGTGCCGACCGCTGGGATCAACACAGCAAATTAAAAGAGGGGCATGAAAACAACGCCCGCGCTGTCGATCAACCGATCGCTGCGCTGTTGAAGGATCTACGGCAGCGGGGCATGTTGGATGAAACGCTGGTGGTCTGGGCGGGGGAATTTGGACGCACTCCGTTTGCCCAAGGGAGCAACGGGCGCGACCACAACCCGCAAGGCTTTACGATCTGGATGGCTGGCGGCGGCGTGCGAGCCGGTACCGTCTACGGAGCCACCGACGAATTTGGATATAAAGCGATCGAAAACCGCATGGAGGTACATGACCTTCACGCCACGATGCTGCATCTATTAGGAGTCGACCACACGCGATCGACCTTCCGATTTGGTGGCCGCGACATGCGTTTGACCGATGTCAAAGGACACGTCGTCGAGGATCTAATCGCTTCGAGTTAATGAGGCCGACGGCTCGCTTACGTCCCCCTCTTCCACCGTCTCCTCACCTCGTGTTGTCTTGCGGATGGGGCTCCGCCGGTGTTGCGTTCGAAGACCAAAGGTTAAACTGGTCGCGACGTTCCCTCGACACGTTCCTACCACAAGCCCCAATACCCAACGATGAGCGATCTACCAAACTGTCCCCAGTGCGATTCCGAATACACCTATGAAGACGGCATTTTGCTGATCTGCCCATCGTGCGCCCACGAATGGACAGCCAACGCGGGAACGGACGACGAGGCTCAGGAACCGGGAATTCGCGATGCCAACGGCAACCCGTTGCAATCGGGAGACACGGTGACCGTGATCAAAGATCTGAAAGTCAAAGGGACGTCGTTGGTCGTCAAGGTCGGCACGAAGGTCAAAAACATTCGCATCGTCGATGGCGATCACGACATCGATTGCAAAATCGACGGCGTCGGCGCGATGCAACTGAAGTCGGAATTCGTCAAAAAAGCCTAGTCCCCCTCACGGTGACGCCCCGTCGATCGAGGGCGCAAATCCGATCGGCGGACGCATCGAGGCAGGAAACCCAAATAGAACAAAGCGGTAGTTTGATGACGATACGCTCCGATACGATTGTTTCCCTGCGTCTGCTGTTTGCAGCGGCGCTGTTGTTTGTCGGATGTGAACGCCCCATCGCCCAAGAGCCATCGCAACCGGTCGCCGCCGAGATCTTGCAGGTTGCGGGCAAGACGATGGGGACTCAGTACGAGGTCAAAATCGCCGATCCTCCGGCCGATCTCGCCGCCGATTGGCAACTGTTGGTCGATCGCGAACTGCGCCGCGTCAACGATCAAATGTCGACCTACATCTCCACATCGGAGATCTCTCGGTTCAACGATTCGACCAGCCTCGAATGGTTCGACGTTTCGCCGGAGACCGCGTCGGTCGTCGCCGCCGCGCTGCAGATCTCTGAAAAATCGGGGGGCGCGTTGGATGTGACCGTCGGTCCGTTGGTGAACCTATGGAGCTTTGGCCCCCACGATCACAAACAGGAACTCCCGTCCCAGGAAGCGATCGACACCGCCGCCCAATCGACGGGCTACCAATCGCTGCACGTTCGCAGCGATCCCCCAGCGCTTCGCAAAGACAAACCGCTGCTGCGTGTCGATCTATCGGCGATCGCAAAAGGACACGGCGTCGACCGCATCCTCGACCTGTTGGTTGGCCTGGGATGCAAAAACGTGTTCGTGAACATCGGGGGTGAGATCCGCGCTTGCGGCGACAAAGGTCCCGGCCGTCCTTGGCGTGCGGGAGTCGAACGCCCCGACGAACTGACGACCATATTATTGTTCCCGGTCGCTATCGAGAATGAAGCGATCGCCACCTCAGGCGACTACCGCAACTTCTTCGAAATCGACGGAAAACGCTACTCCCACACGATCGATCCTCGCAACGGCCGCCCGGTCACTCACAGCCTAGCGTCGGTCTCGGTCGTTGCATCCAGCTGCATGCTGGCCGATGGCTGGGCTACCGCGCTGAACGTGCTGGGCCCGGCCGAGGGACCGCAGGTTGCGGTCGACGCGGGACTGGATGCGTTCATGCTAGAGCGTGCCGATGGCAAGTATCTGCCCCATCCGGTCGGCCGTTTTGTCGACTGGAGCAAGCCGCCTGTGATCGAACAGGACTGATCCTATAATTGGGGCTTACCGCCCGATCCGCCATTTTGCCCGCACCAGTTGCCATGCCACTTGAAATTGTTCCCTATCCCCATCCGACGCTCCGTTACAAAAGCAAACCGATCCGCAAAGTGGACAAGGCGTTGCGGGCTGCGGTGGACGAAATGTTCGACCTGATGTACGCATCCCGAGGCGTTGGCTTGGCCGCCAACCAAGTCGACATCCCGTTGCGAATGTTTGTCGTCAATCCGAGTGGCGAAAAGGGGGATGGCGAAGAATTGGTTCTGATCAATCCGGTCATCCAACGTCCCAAAGGATCTTGGCAAGCCGAGGAAGGGTGCTTGAGTCTGCCAGGCGTCTTCGGAAATGTAACTCGCCCCAAAGAGATTCGGCTGAGCGCATTCGATCTCAAAGGCAATCCGATCGAACGGACCGTCGATGACTTCCTAGGTCGCGTCCTGCAGCACGAAAACGACCATCTCGATGGCGTGATGTTCATCGATCGGATGACCGATGAATCGCGGCGAGATCTCGAAGGGGTATTGGCCGAATTCGAGATCGCTCGCGACAGCGGACGCCAGACGGGGTCGATCGAAACCGACGAAGCGATCATCCAACGCCGCAACGAGTGGGAGCAGCGTTATGCCTGATCGCCCGTTGACGATGGTCTTGATGGGAACCGGCCCCTTTGCTGTACCAGCCTTTGAAGCGATTCGCCAATCGGGCGATTCCATCGCGATGGTCGTCACCCGTCCGGAGATCATCAGCAAAAGCCGCAAACCGGCACCTCCAAGTCCGGTTCGACAGTGGGCCGCGGCAAACGATCTATCGGTTTACGATCCGCCGAACATCAACGACGACGATGCGATCGAACGCTTGCAGGCACAACAGGCGGATCTATTTGTCGTCTGCGATTACGGCCAAATCTTAAGCTCCGCGGCGCTCGAAGCTGCTCCCCTGGGGGGCATCAATTTGCACGGCTCGCTGCTGCCCGCCTATCGCGGAGCCGCACCGGTCCAATGGGCGCTCTGGAACGGTGATCCGGAGACCGGGGTCTCCGTGATCCACATGACGCCGCGATTGGACGGCGGGCCGGTGATCGCTTCGGCAACGACGCCGATCCAGGTGACCGAGACCGCGGGCGAATTGGAACATCGGCTCAGCGAACTGGGGGTCGCATCGACCCTCGACGCGATCGAAACCCTGCGAACGTGGGATGGCCAGTCGCCGATCGGCGCGGCGCAGGCCAAAGCCTTGGTTTCCAAGGCGCCACGGTTGTCCAAAGCGGACGGCCGGATCGATTGGACAAAAACGGTTCGCGAGATCGACTTCCATGTCCGCGCGATGCAACCCTGGCCCGAAGCGTTTACGTTGGCCGAAACCGGAGCGAAGCAACCGCTACGGTTGGTGATTCGCGAAATCGCTGCGACCGAAACCGCTCGTCCAGAAGATGCCGCCCCGGGCCAAGTGATCGTCGACGCTCGTCGGCTACTGATCGCGGCGGCGGACGGCTGCGTCGAGATCCTGCGGTTGGTCCCCGCCGGGAAGCGGGAGATGACAGCGGATGAGTTCATGCGCGGCAACCAATTGCCCGCCGGAACGATTCTCTAATCCACATCAACGTCGCAACTCGCCGGGCAACCGAAGCTGGCCCCGCGAGTTATCACCCGACGTCGATTCGCACAGCGGCCTATTTCTTCACAACCCAGATATTGCGATAGACCACGGGATTGCCGTGACCTTGCAGATACAGGGCATCGGGCTCGGGCCCTTCGGGGTGGCGGCCAGGTGTTCCGTGAGGAAGTTCCAGGTCGTCGTGAATCACGACACCGTTGTGACGGATCGTGGCACGCGCGTTCTTGGTTTTGTTCCCTTGGTCATCGTAGCGGGCAGCGGTGAAATCGATGTCGTAGGTCTGCCATTGCAACGGTGGAAAGCACATGTTGACATTTGGTTCGGCGATTTGGTAGATGCCGCCGCACTCGTTGTTCTTCCCCGCCAATCCAAACGAATCGAGGACCTGCAATTCATAACGGCTCTGCATATAGACGCCGCTGTTACCGCGAGCCTGTCCACGGGCCTTGGGTTTAAAAGGCGTGCGGAACTCGAGATGCAGCGTGTGATCGCCGAATTTCTCCTTGCTGAAACAATTCGCTGCCAGCAGATCGCCTTGTAACTTGCCGTTTTCAAAGGCGCCAGCGGAGGATCCGTCGAACAACACCAATGCGTCAGCGGGCGGCTTGGCCCCCAGCGTGTCGCTCTCGCGTTGAACCTTAGAGAGCGTACCGCGCAAGATTCCATCGGCCGCTGTCGAGACCTTCAGTTCACCGTTGGAGATTTCCACGTTGAACAGATCGTTGGCAAATACGGCCGCATCTCCTTGCAACTCGCCATCGATCTCGGTCTTGATGTTTTTGTGAGAGACGTCCGCGCTGGGCAGTCCGTCGCCGTAGCTGATCAGGCGGAACTTGCCGTCCCCCAAAGCGATCACTTGGACGCCAAACTTGAGCGAGTCGGGACCGGCTGTCCCCTCGTATTCCCCTTGGATTTGGTAATCGATCGGCGCCGTGGCGGGATCCAAGTAGGTATCTTTCAAATCGACATCGTCGGCCATCAGGCCAACGTTCATCAGCGCTACACTCAGGGTCAATGCAAAGATTCGTTTCATTGGGTTCTCTATTTCGGGGGGAGGTGTTTGTTCAGTCGGCTAGCTTACCATCGTCCCTCGCGAAGGGAAACATTTTGATCACAACATTCCAATCGAGGGCTGATGGCCGGGCCATTTTTCGTTGCGAACCGATTCGTTCCTCGCGGACTCAAATCGTCGTCGCATTGATCAGCGACGACCGATGTCCCATAATCTTCGCAATGGTGCCAGCACCACTCCGCACGCGCCACCGATCAAGCTGCACCGCATCGGCGACGCTACCACAAAATCAATACGAAGGAACGCAAACCCATGTCAACCTACTCGCCGGATGACGCCCCCATTCCCAATCCACCGAAGTCAAACAAAGCGATCAAGATCGTTATCGCCGTGGTCCTGATCGGACTGGGAATCATCTGCTGTGGTTGTTTGGGAGCTGTCGCGTTGACCTGGATGGCGTATGGCGATTCGGTCGAAACGATCAAGGGAAACCGGATCGTCCAACAGAATCTTGGAGACGTGACATCGGCCGAAATCGACTTTCAAAGCACCGGGGAACTCGCCGATCAGGGAGGGCCACAGCAACTCGTCTTCTCCGTCGAAGGGACCGCCGGTTCAGGCAAGGTCGTCGTTGCCACGGGGCCAGCCGGGCTGGAATTGCGGACGTTGATTTTGGAGGATGGAACGGAGATCGATCTGCAAGAGCAAGACGATCGGATTCCGATGGAATTTGACATCGACAGCGGTGAACTGGAAATCGACACAGGCGAACTGCAGATCGACAGCGGTGATCTGGTACCGCAAGCATAAGAAGCTCGTCTCGCATCGATCTCCCGCCGCCGGACCTATTCGATCCAGTCGCGCGGCCCAAGATCGTAGCGTTTCAACTTTCGATCGAGCGTCGACCGCTCGATCCCTAAAATCGAAGCCGCTTTGCTCTTATTGCCAGCGGTTGCCCGCAGGGTTTGCAGAATATGATGGCGTTCGACGTCCAACAGAGATTGTTCTTCGAAGCCGACCTCGTCGTTGCCTACGTCGGTCGACGATCCGGCGACATGAACATTTGATAAAACCAGATCATCGGCATCGATCGATGTCTTCGTCGTCAAGACGACAGCTCGCTCGATCACGTTTTTCAGTTCGCGGATGTTCCCCGGCCAAGGGTATTTCATCAATCGCTTTTCCGCGGCGGCGGTAAAGCCTTCGATCTTACGCCCCATCTGACGGCAGTAGAGCTTCAAGAAGTGATTGGCCAACCGCAGGATATCGCGTCCACGCTGGCGAAGCGGCGGGATCACGATCTCCAATACGTGCAGTCGAAAATAGAGATCGGCGCGGAACCGCCCCTCGCGGACCTCGAGTTCGAGGTCTCGATTGGTTGCCGAAACGACCCGCACGTCGGCGCGAATCGAGCGGTTGCCGCCGACGCGTTCAAAGGCGTGCCCTTCCAGCACGCGAAGGAACTTCGCTTGGATCTCGGGACTCATCTCACCGATTTCATCCAGCATCAACGTGCCACCATCGGCCGCTTCAAACTTGCCCAACTTGCGATCGGTGGCACCGGTGAAGGCCCCTTTTTCGTGACCAAACAACTCGCTTTCCAACAGCGATGGCGAGAGGGCCGCGCAGTTCAAACACAAAAACGGTCCCTCGCTGCGCGTGCTCTGATCGTGCAGTGATTGTGCGACAAGTTCTTTACCGACGCCACTTTCGCCACGGATCAGAACCGTTGCCGATGTCGGCGCCGCGCGACGGATCGCTTCGCTGATCGCGCGGATCTCGGGACTGTCGCCGACGATCTTCGTTTGTTTCTCCAACTGTTCCCGCAACTGATCGACTTTCTGGCGACTGCGGTCCAACCGCGTCGCCAGCTTGGCCTGGCGAAGGAGATTTTGAAACGCAAGTCCCAAATTTTCGGCGACCGCCAATGCGAACTCCAAATGCTCCGGTTCCAGGGAGGGTTCGTCGTCGGAGGAATAAAGATGCAGTAGACCGATCGACTGTTTTTCGATTCGGATCGGTGCGCAAACGGTGCTGGTGGTGCTGATCTCCCCTCGACTGTCGGGACTGGCAAGGGCCGCATCGTCGCGGATATTGCGAGCCAACACCGCTTCGCCGTCGCGAAGGACCGTTTCAGCGACAAAATCGGGAACGCGATGGTAGCTGCGATGCAGCCGTTGCCGCGTCGCGATCAGGACGAGATCGTTGGGATCGTTCGATTCGGGTTTTGCCGCGTCGGACAACCGCATCACCGCGCCGGTGGCGACACCGGTGTGCCGGATCAAAGTATCGAGGGCCGATTCCGCCGCGGCGTCGATCGTCTCGCAACGTGAAAGTTCAAACGCGAACTGGAACAACTTTTGCGCCGCCCCAGCACTTTCGGAAGCCTTGGTTTTGCGAAGCCGTTGTTCCAAGAACGGACTCTTCCGCTGGCGATGCGTGATTTCTCCGGCGTCGATCCCTTCGACCGTCTGCTGCTCCTCCAGCACCCCACTTCCTTCGGGCGTGCCGCCGCCAACCGTTGGTGATTCACATTCAAACGCATCGGCAATGTCATGGACAAAGACCATCTGGCAGCCAGCGATTTCTAGTGTTTGTCCCGCCCGAATGATTTGATCGCCATGAACCGGTTGCGCCTCGATACGGGTCCCGTTGCGACTGGCATTGTCGCGGACAATCCAATCCCCTTGCTCGGCAAAAAGCTCGGCATGCTGGCGGCTGCACCGTTCGTGACGGATCACGATATGGCTGCCCGAAGAGCGTCCGATCGTCGTCCTTCGGCCCGGCACCAGACTGAACACATCGGTCCATCGGCTCCCCTCCCGAATTACCAGATAGGCCGGTGGTGCGGTTTCTTCAGAATGAATGGCCTCAGACAAGAGATAACCCGCGGGCAAAAATGTTGTGTTAGGGCTGTTTTGTGACTATTTTACATGCAGACGGCGAACGCGAGTCAATCGTTCCCTGCGGGGAGCTTTTTGACCTACAATTGAAACGGCGTCTACGCCGCTTGTCTAAAGAGAGATTCTACCCACTTGGTATCGACGCGTCAGCGTTGGGAGTTCGTTTGATGAAATGTCCACAAGGTTTGCAGGTTCGTGTTCGACATGCAATCTGCATAGCCAGCATGATCCTAATCGCAGCACCATCGTTCGCCGGACAGACCGGCCTTCGTCAGAATTCCGTGGGTGGTGTGATGGTCGATGCTGGAGGCGTGGTTCGTGCGGCGACCCCAGCGGAACAACAGCAGTCGCTTCAAGCCGTTCGCGTTCGTGTTAAAGGTGGAGCGGGAGAACTCGCCAAGCCAGCAGCGATGCGGATGATCTCGCTGAAAGGTTTGCAGCAGGCGATCGCCACGGCGCTGGAAACCGGAGACGATCTGCCCGAAGAGATCCGTTACCTGGCCGGGCTACAACGCGTGCAATACGTTTTCGCCTACCCCGAGCAGAACGACATCGTGATCGCTGGCCCCGCCGAACCGTGGATCGTTCGCGACGATGCGGCCGTTGTCGGTGCGATCAGTGGTCAACCGATGATGTTGATCGACGACTTGGTAACGGCGATGCAAAGCGTTGAATCCGCACGACGCGGCGGAATCAGTTGCTCGATCGAACCAACCGCCGAGGGACATCAACGCTTGAATCGCTTGCTGTCCAAGGTGCATCTGCGAAACGGGCAGAACCCCAAGTCGCTGGAACCTCAAATGAAGCAGGCGTTTGGCCCGCAGATGGTTAAATTGACCGGCGTCCCCACCGACAGCCATTACGCCCGTATTCTGGTCGCTGCCGACTATCAAATGAAACGGATCGCGATGGGGTTGGAACCCTCCCGCCTCGCCGCTCTACCAAGCTACTTGGAAATGGCCCGTGGTTCGTTGACGCAAAGCAACGCCAACCCGCGTTGGTGGATGGCTTGCGATTACAGTGCGTTGACTCACTCCCAAGACAAACTCTCCTGGCAGCTGTCGGGTCGTGGCGTGAAAACCATGACCGAAAACGATCTGATCGGTGCCGACGGTCAAGTTGTCGGCAACGCCAAAGCCGATCCGAAGGCTCAACGTTGGGCCGATCTGATGACAGAGAACTACGGCGAATTGAGCCAACAGTTCCCGGTCTTCGGTCAATTGCGGAACATGATCGATCTGAGTGTCATTGCGACTCTGATCGTTCAAGAACGTCTGGACGAAACCGCTGGCGTCAATCTCGATCTCTTGATGGGGCGTGGCACCCAAGTGCCCGTTTCGGTCTACACCGCCCCGGCCGCGATTTCGCCCGAATGCAGCTTCTTGCGAGGTCGCAAGGGCTGGATTGTGACAACCTCCGGCGGTGTCGACATCAACGCGTTTGAAATCATTGAACGCCAAACCTCAGACGAAACGCTTGGTTCGATCCACGGCAAATCGGCGGCAAAAGCTGATGCATCGTGGTGGTGGAACGGCTGATCTTAAGAATCGATCAGCAATCGACCGCGCACAAAAAACCGCTGCCGAAACCCGAAGGCATTCGACAGCGGCTCGCGGGAAATTTGCTCGTTCGTTCTCGTCGCCAAACCAAGGTTTGGCCTTTTTCTGCGAGACGAACGCTTTCCAGATCTCTTAAAAGCTAGTTGCGTAGCAGTTCCTGGATTCCGTAGGTGAAGAACGTTCCCAGACCGAAGTTCAGGACTTCTTCTTCGCACTTGTACTGCAGGACCAGGATATCGCCGGCTTGAACCAATGGTCGTTGTCGCGGGTCGTTGGTCGCCGCAGCGAGATCGACTTCGATAACAACCTGTCCTTCGCACGGTGTCTTGCGGAGGATGAACAGTCGTCCCGGTGGGACACCGCCGACGCTGCTGGCACTCAAGCCACCGCCGCCGCCTCCGCCAACTTGGCTGCTGACACCGGTTCCCGCGATCGCCATCGCACCTAAGACATCCAAGTCATAGTCACGTGGCAGAGGATGTTCGCCACCGGGCAACAAACCACCGGTGTAGAAGACCTCGCGATCACGCGATTCGATGTAGATGATATCGCCGCTCTTCAACAACACGTCTTGCGGACGAATGTTTGGCACAGCCCCTGGTGGAATTCGCAAAGGAATCCGAATGGCGGTGTCGTCCTCGGGAATCTGAGGAGGGCAAAAACAGGGGTTCAGTTGACGCTGCCGCTCTTGTTCGCGGTAGTGTTGTGCAACCATCTCCATTCGACGCATTTTGTCTTCTTGGCTCGCACGAAGAATTTTGACTTCGTTCTTCGCCGTTACTCCTGGCAGACCGCCAGTCTGCATCAAAGCATGCAGGACGTCGTTCTGATAGGCCGGCAATTTCACGATGCTACCCGACGCACCTTGGAAACTGCCGCGTTGAACACTGCTGCCACTGTTCACTTCGTTTTGAGTCAACGATTGATCTTGGCGAACGACGATCACGTCATAGGTCCGCTCTTTGATCAACGTGACCACAGGGCGTGCCTTTTCATCCTTCAAGATCTCCGCCTTGATGTAGGCCTGGCGAACCAATTCCCGCACCTGGTCGATCGTCATCCCGCGGACATCGATCGGTTCGACCAACGGCAGCGAAATCGTACCATCTTCGGCCACAGCGATCGGGAAACCGATCGATGGTGGCAGCGTGCTATCGGCATCCGGGAAGTGAACCGGCGGAAGTTGCGGTGTCACATCGGGAGCGTTGAATGGCAGCACACCTTCGATATAGACACCCAACACATCGTCGGAGTCCAAAATATAGTTCCGCGGCGCCTCTTGCGATAGCAACGAGATATCGACAGGGACGAGGTTATTTTTTGGTGGTGCAAAAAATTGTGGTGGCAAGCGCCGCGCTGGAATGCCGCTGATCGGAGAGGTCAGACTGGTGCAGCCGGAACTCATCACGATACCTAGACACATGGCCCAAAGGAGGCCAGCGGCAACGGGCACGCGCTTTGCGGATTGGTTTATGGTTTCGACATTCATCACAAAGGCTCTTCGTTTCGGCGTCTGCGGACTGGATCTGTTAGAATGCACGTCGTCCGTTGGATCGTGCCAACGGAGATGCTAATTATTCCCGGCTGGATCGCATCGCGATTCAGCGGAAAAGGATCATCGCACTAGAATGGCTTCGGACGATTGAATTGTCTGCCAATTCCTGAACCGATTCGCGGCGGAGCGGATTCAACGGCCGAAGCAGCTGTTTCGGATTCCACTTGCACGTCGCCGACGATCGTTTCGCCTTCACCCAAAAGGCCTTCATAGCCTGTGAGCGGAGCCGGTTTAGGTTCCGGTTTCGGAGCGACAGCTGGCGCCGCGGCGATCGTTGCCGCCGGTTCCCCCAGGCCACATGCTTGGCAAGCCTGCTCCATTTGGTAGCTCATTGGGATCTCGCCATAGTTCCCCAGGCCATCCTCTTCGGCGGCGCGAGCCCCGTGTGGGTATCCGGCGAACCAAGCGTTCACGCGTTGTTGGCCTTCGGGAGACTGGAATTTCCAGCTCCAGTAGCTGCGTGGCGGAAAGGCTGGTGTGCAACCGTTGCCCCCATTGGCGACATCCTCATAACCTTGACGGAAACCGTCGCGGAAATGGTAGCGATAGTCTTCATTCGCGAAACAGGCCTTCCGTTCGTGCCACGCACGGGCACTCCAGGCACTATTGCGATACCCCAACACAAATTCGTCGCAGCATTCGTTGTAGTCCAGCGAATTGCTGAGCCCCGCAAATGCGGTGCAGCCACCCGTTGAAACAACTAACATCGAAGCGGCGAATGAGCAGGCGATGCCTGCGACAACCGCTCGAATTCGAGCGCGTCGCGTTCGAACAATACGTGTACGACAACTATTAATCGATGATCTAGAATCCGCCATGTTGGCCCCCCCGGCTACAACGGCAGTCAAAATTTTCGCGTACGGCACCAGTGCACCGAGACGCAACCCTTACAAAGCTAATCATCGCCCAATGGGTTATGTCGGATTGAGTGAATCTTCCGGTGATGAGGAATCATTTGGATTTTCCTGCTAAGTGCCCTGCTCCGATTGAACCGATGGATCTTCCGCAGCAAGCCAAATCGACATGCACCTGTCGGGGGGACAGCTTGTTACCCGCTCGATTTATGATCATGCTGGAGCTCTTTCCACGCTGGCGTTTCTTGCGATGAATCCATCCCATGACGCCCGCATTGGCGACACACTCACGCCGCGTTCGACGCTAGCAGATGCTGTTGTTCTTCCGATCACCACCGCTTTTTCCCCCTTGATTTCCCAATGCCCGATGCTGTCCAACGGACGACCTCCGAGAGCCTGGCGTTGCTGTGGCGACGTTTGATTGCGGTGCTCGCATCGCTGGTACCCGCAGCGGCGGCGTGGGATTACGGCGGTGTCCTGCCATGGACGAAATGGGCGTTGGCGGTTGCCACGGTCGGGCTTTTAATCGCCCTGCTGCCGTTGGTCGTCACCCGCCGCCCGAGTTCGCGACTGGTCTACGGTTTGCCATTTATAGCGCTTGCGATCTGGGGATACGCAGCATTCCAGACGCTGCCACTGCCAAGTGGTTTGGCCCAGATCATCGCACCGGCCAGCTATACTGCGCATGCGCAGTGGGGAATCTCCGCAGACATCCCTGCGGCGACATCGATGCCGATCAGCGTCGCCCCGTGGTACACGCTCTCCTACCTCGTGTTACCTGCCTGTTTCGCAAGCTTTGTCTTGATCGGAACGGTCGCTCTCCGCGGCGAGAAGGATCTGTTGATCCTTTTGACCCTGGCGACAATCGCCGGCGTTGCGATCAGCTACATCGGCATCGCTGACAAGATCAACGTAAACGAGGGTCAGGGCGAACTGCTCGCTCCCACCGACGCCGCCCTCCCCTTCGGTCCGTTTGTCAATCGAAACAACGCGGCCGGATATCTCAATTTATGCTTGGCGTGCACTATCGGGACGCTCGTTTATCGCCATCGCACGCGGCTGAAAGAACGCAAGAATGACGATCGGTATCGTATCTCAGGGAACAGCGGTTGGGAAAAATTGGTCAGCCGGATCACTCGCTTCGGTCGCCTGACCGACAATCTGTCGGTCGTCATCGTCGTCCTTGCGATCGTGATCGCCAGCGGAATCTTCATCAGCGGATCGCGCGGCGGAATGTTGGCGACGCTGGCCGGTACGTTTGTCGTTGGTTTGCGTTCGATCAACCGCAGCCGAAAATTTACCGCACTGATCGCGATCTCGATCGGCTTTGTCGGCTTTGGCCTAACGCTTGGTTCGATCGGAATGGTCTCGACGGTCCAAGAGCGTTTCGCCCAAGTTTGGGGAGACGATGCACTGCAGGATGGCCGGTTGGACCACTGGCAAGACAGCCTCGTCGCGTCGGCGAACTATCTACCCGGCGGTGCTGGCCTCGGCAGCTACCGATTCGCCTACATGCCGTTCCAACGGGTCGGCGGATCGGCTTGGTTTCTCAACGCCGATGGAATGCCATTTGAATGGTTGCTCGAAGGAGGCCTGATCGTCATCGGGCTGGTGATCGCTGGAATCGCATGGACCTATCGTTTGCTGTGGAACCTATCCTATTTCAAGAACACGCCTACCGACGCGGCGATCGCAACGACGGCATGGTTTGCGATTCCCAGCCTGATGGTTTCCCAATCATTCGATTTTGGAATCCTCCTGCCCGCCAACACGATCCTCACCGCATTGATCTTGGGTGCCGTTTGTGCGTCGGTCAAACCCGTCTTCAAGAAACAGGCTCGCAAGCCGAGCTCCAAAACCGACGACAAACAGGAATCGGGCAAGTCGCGGCGTTCCAGTACCAGCGAGTATCCGCCACTGAAGGCTCATTCATCTTCCCATTCCCCAACGACGTCGTACGAGACTTCGAAAGCAAGCGATCCGCCCCGAGGAACCTCGCATCGGCGATCGCACCACGCGCGGCACGCGGCATCCGAAGGATCGCGCAAGCCAAAGCGGCGGCATCGTTCGGGGCGTCAGCGAGCGATCGACCTCGTGCTTGCACTGACCTGTTGGACGGGATGCCTCGCGACCGCTGCCCTAGCGATCCCGCAGCAATTCCAAGCAGCGCAAATCGACGATGTCGTGCGGAAATTGGATGCTTGGCAACCGGAAAGGGTCGACGCCGTCGAATCGATCGATGCGATCGCCACCCAAACCCATCAACTGGCCGCTCGCTATCCCGATAACCCCGACCTGTTGCTCGCCGATGCTCAGGCAATCCTGCTGCAATCGCGTGCCGACTTGCTGCGGGAAGAACCTGCCGATCTCAGCCGTCTAGAATTTGAACGCCGCTGGCAACGGACCGCCCCGCTGCTGCAACGCTACCAATTCCATACCCAACGCGCCGCATCAAACCAACCGTCGCTTGATTGGCATTCGGTATTACTGCCTGGTCAATCGGAGCAACCGTTGTTGGCGGCACGTGACCAGACGCTCGCGTCACTGCGTTGTGCCCCTTTAAACGATAAAGCCTATTCGTTGTTGCTCATGCTCGACTTCGTCGACCACAGCTACCAGGAGAGCGAACGCTGGCTGAAACAGTTGCACCAGTTAGAGATTCGTCGCCCCGACGGCCTGGAACGGCTGGGCGTGTTGGCCGCGGTCTATCCCGGTCCCCAGGCGGCACAGCCGATCTGGCGAGACGAACTGCAATTGGCACCGGAACGGCTGGCATCGGTCTGGCGAACGATTCAACAATTGGAGATCGATGCCGATTTGAACAGCCTCGCTCCCGATGATCCCGCCGCCCTGCTGGTCGCTGCCGAATCATTGACCAAGGATCCGGCGACCCGCGAACAATTATTGGCCCGCATCGACGCGATCATCGCCCGCGAGGGACGTTCTTCGCTGAAACAACTGGCGCGGGCGGATGCGACCGACGACAGTCAGGTCGCCGATTCCGACGGGCCAGCGAATAAACCGCTCGTGCCGCGAGTTGCCGACGACGCCCAATGGCATTACTTCAATGCCCGCGTCGCGTTGCTCCGCGACGATTTTGCCGCCGCCGAACAGGCCTACCGCGATGCGGTGCAAATGAGTCCCGGCGACGTTGTCTGGCGCGAGCAATTTGCACATCTATTGATGCGGAACGGCAAGCAGAAAGAAGCGGTGGCGCAGATCGAACGCTGTATGCTGCAGGCACCGCTAAATCGCCGCTTCCAAGATCTTGCGTCGCAGTTCCGCGCCGCCGACGTCTCGCCGCCGGAAAACGATTGACTTCGAAGCGGCTCGGTCCGACTGCAATTCCATCGACCGCAAGCTATGGAAGCGCGGCGGTCGGTTGGTCGGGAGTTTCCACCATCCGCAGCGTTCGCCACCGACCGTGGGCGAATCGGCCGAGCATCGCTACCGTCATCGACATCACCCAGCAGGTCAACATCCACCACCACCAGTGCAACGGATCGCTGGTATATCCTTTCCCAATCAGACCGACGACAACCCAGGTCACCGCAACACCAACGCTTGCAAACAGGACGAACCAAGTATCCCCCGCACCGCGCAACGCCCCGCCGATGACGATCTGAGCGGCATCAAAAACGCAGTAGACGGCGACAAACCGCAGCAACACTCGAGCGATCGCGATCGTCGACGCGATCGTCTCGCCTTGGTTCCCCGCCAAATACAACGACAGCAGCGTATCGGGAATCAGGATGTAGGCAGCAGCCCACGTTGCGGAATAACAGACACCCAACAATGCCGCCGAAACCGCGGCCCGCGCGGCGAGGATCGGCCCCGATTCGGTCAGATGCTTGCCGACCAAGACCGAAGCGGCGATCGACACGCCGATCAAGGGAACAAACGCGGCCATGTTGAAATTGATCGCCATCGCAGTCGCCGCCAACGCCTCGGTTCCAACCTGCCCGATCTGCAGCACGATCACTGCAAACCCGCCCGATTCGGCTTGGTATTGCAAACCGGCCGGAACGCCGAAATAGAGCAAGCGGCGGATCAACGCCCCGTCGAAACAACGTCCCGCCGCGATCCCATATCGCTCGCGGTCGCAGCGGCGATGCATCAAGACGAAGTAGATGATCGCTTTGGTCCAAAACGAAACGCTGCTGGCGATCCCTGCGCCGACGATTCCCAGTTCTGGAAAGCCGGCATATCCGAAGATCAACACGACATCGAGGATCAGGTTCAGGATCGATGCAACGATATTTACCCACATCACGATCGCAGTCCGTTCGGTTCCGCTGAAGAACCCCGCCAACGCCGACTCCAAAACGACAGCACTGGCACCGACAAGCAACCACTGCAGATAGATCGTCTCCAGATCGATAAGCGACGGGTCTTGTCCCGCGGCAAGAAAGATCGACCGCGACATCGGGATCAGCAGCCACAGACACGGAGAGATCGCTAACGTGAACCAGACAGCTTGCCAGATCAGCCGGCCGATCCGTTGCTGTTGTCCGCTGCCCGCATATTGAGCTACGATCGCGCTGGTCATCGAAACGATGCCGACCGGAAAACAGGTCAGCGTCCAGAACAGGTTCCCGCCAGCCATCGACGCGGCCATCTCGGGCTGACCGTACCACAGCAGCAACGTCCGATCGGAAAACAGAGTCAGGGTCAAACACCCCGTGCTGATCATCAACGGCAGCGCGACACGCAGCACTTCCGCGATCCCCGCAGGACGATTCCAGATATTCATGAAGACATTCGAGAAGCCACCGCTGCACACGCGATTCCGGTTACAAGCCCCGCCACGTGGGCGACATTCGCAACCGATACGCCCCCCATCGATCCTTGTGGCACGAGAATGAACATGAACATGAACGCCAACATCATCATGACCGTTGTCGGCGGAATCAGGTTCGGGAAACTTGGCTGTAAGATCGGCCGAATCCAGAGGTATCCGAACAGCCCGTAAACCGCGCCCGAGATTCCGATCACGTTCGGCGATCCGCCAAGCGCTGGCGGAAAGACCGATTGCACCACGATCGCCATCACGCCGGTCAAAAATACCAACACCGCGAACGCCCACGGACTCTGCAGCCTTTCAATCGCGCCGCCCAGAAAAAACAGCGCCAGCATGTTGAATCCCAGATGCATCATGCTGCCATGCAGAAGATTCGGGGTGAAGACCCGCCAGATCTCTCCCTTTTTGATCGACGCTAACGGATCGCCTTCCGATTCGACAAAGTCTTGGATGCCGACAAACCGCATCCCGTCATACAGCCGTAGGCCCGCGTCATTGGATTCCCGCTTGACGCCAGGATCGGTGACAAAAAAGAGCACGACACAAGTGATCACCAATGCGATCGTCAGCCGCGGTTTCTGGGACATGTAATTCCCCGACCCCGCCCACGACGAACCGCCCACCTTCCGCTGCTGCTTCAAGCGATCGCGGTTCTTCGTTTCCTGTTGCTTGCGAATCTCTTCGGCTTGCTTTTGAACGTTGTATTTCGCATCGTCGGGTTGCTGGCGGAAATGGGCGAATTGAGCTCGCGCTTCCTCCAACCGATCTTCATCGCGAATCCAGACCGCCCACGCCTCGGCATCGCTGTGCGACGTTTCTGCCATCGCCGAGATATCGATCGTCAACAAGTAATCGCAGAATCGGACCGCTTGAGCTCGTTCCGTCAATTCGCCGATCTTACGCATGAGTTTCTTTGTTCGCAGGTGTGTTCAGTGGTCTAGCGATCGGTCGGCCGCAAGCGCCACCCACCGCCCCAAAATAGGCCCCATTGCATCGGTTGGCAACTTTCGCACGATGCCACCGCGCGTTCTAAAGTCCCTGTTCGACGATCTTGCGGTGCATCTCTTCGCTGCTGCGGTAATATGCTTGGCGTTTCAGCCCACTGGCCGCCGCTTCGTCGAGAACGTAGATCGCGTCGCGATGCAATTGCAAGGCCGAAGCGGTATTCTGACAGGTGACCGGACCTTCGATCGCAGCGGCGATCGCGTCGGCCTTGTGCGAACCGGTCGCCATCAACAGGCACTGCCGCGATTCGAGAATCGTCCCGACTCCCATCGTGACCGCCAATCGTGGCACTTCGTCGATCGATTCGAAGAACCGTGCGTTGTCCTGGACCGTCTCCGGCATCAACGTCTTCAACCGCGTGCGGCTGCCCAACGAAGAGCCCGGTTCGTTGAACGCGATGTGGCCGTCGGTGCCAATCCCCAACAACTGCAGATCGATCCCTCCCGCATCGGCGATCTGTTGCTCGTAAACTTCGCCATACGCTTCATAGTCCTTGGCCAAGCCGTTGGGGACATGGGTTGCGGCCGGATCGATATCGATATGATCGAACAAATTCGTTTGCATGAAGTGCCGGTAGCTCTGCGGATGATCTCCCGCCAAGCCGACATATTCATCCAAATTGAACGACTTGCAAGCGGCGAAACTTACCAATTTCTCCTGGTACATCTCGATCAGCACTTGGTAGCAAGCGACCGGTGTTCCCCCGGTTGCCAACCCCAAAACCGAATCGGGCTTCTTCTGGATCTGGTCGATAATCAATGCTGCACAGCGGTTTGCCGCTGCCGCAGCATCGCTCTCAATGATGATACGCAAGTTCTCTACTCCCACTCAATCGTTGCTGGGGGTTTGCTACTGATGTCGTAACAGACACGGTTGACCCCTTTGACCTCGTTGATGATACGCGTACTGATCTTGGCCAGCAGATCGTACGGCAAACGCGACCAATCGGCCGTCATGAAGTCGTCGGTATCGACCGACCGAACCGCGACACAATTATCATAAGTTCGCGCGTCGCCCATCACGCCCACGCTTTGAACGGGCAACAGTACAGCAAACGTTTGACTCGTCTGGCGATACAGTCCCGCCGCTTTGACTTCTTCGACAACGATCGCGTCGGCTTCGCGCAACACATCCAATTTCTCGGCGGTAATCTCTCCGAGACAACGAACGGCCAAACCGGGACCGGGGAAAGGATGCCGCCAGACAAGATCTTCGGGCAAACCAAGTTCCAGCCCCAACCGGCGGACTTCGTCCTTGAACAAATCGCGAAGCGGTTCGATCAATTCAAAGCCCAGTTCATCGGGCAAACCGCCCACGTTGTGGTGCAGTTTGATCGTTGCCGCCGGGCCATCCTGAGCGGCACCGCTTTCGATCACGTCGGGATAGAGTGTCCCTTGTGCCAGAAAGTGCGCCGATTCGATCTTCGACGCTTCCGACTTGAAAGCCTCGATAAATTGATATCCGATCCGCCGTCGCTTCTCCTGCGGTTCGCTGATCCCTTCCAACGCCTGCATGAATTGCGGGCCAGCATCGACGACGTGCAGATCGGCTTTGAAATGCTCGGTGAACGCTTTGACAACGTCCGCCTGTTCCGCTTTTCGCAACAGACCATTATCGACGAGAATGCAGGCCAATTGAGGACCGATCGCTTTGTACAGCAACGCCGCCACGACCGACGAATCGACGCCGCCCGAAAGACCGCAGATCACGCGTCGATCGCCAACGATCTCGCGAATCTGGCCGATCGTCTCTTCAGCAAAATCGCTCAACTGCCACTTCCCCGTGCAACCGCAAACTCGCAGCACAAAGTTCCGCAGCAATTGTTTTCCCTCGGGAGTGTGCGTCACTTCGGGGTGAAACTGCAGTCCGTAGACCGGCAAACTGGCGTGTTTGACAGCGGCAAAGGGACATGTCTCGGTGCGTGCTTGAGCATGAAACATCTCTCCCACCGAAGAGACTTGATCGCCATGGCTCATCCAAACTTGCATGTTGGTCGGCAAGCCATCGAACAGATCCGATGCGTCGGTGACTTCGCAATGAGCCCGCCCATACTCGCGACTTGGCGTGTGTTGAACGCTGCCGCCCAACGCGTCGCAGGCAAGCTGCATTCCGTAACAAATACCGAGCACGGGAATACCGAGTTCAAACAACTTGGGGTCGCATCGCGGGGCCCCATCTTCGTAGACGCTCGACGGGCCGCCCGACAAGATGATCCCGCGCGGCGCGTATTCGGCGATCCGTTCGGCGGTGATATCGTGACGAACGATCTGGCAATAAACGTTTTGTTCGCGGACACGGCGGGCGATCAGCTGTGCGTATTGCGAACCAAAGTCGAGGACCAAGACGCGCTCGTCCATCAGCGCCGAACTGTCCGTGATAACTTCGCTTGCAGGAGTGCTCATATCGACTGGCTCACTGTCTCGGCGATCGCTCTGCTGCGACCCGATCGCCGCTGGCATCGCCCAACTCTACCGACAAACTCCCGACGGACGTTCGGTCGGCTAAAGTCTTAAGAATGGGATTCAAAAACAATCCGGCAGTATAAGCCAAGCTGTTCAGAAGGCCACAGGGGTGCGCTAGAGCCACGGTCGCAAATCCGCTTTTCACCTTCGCCAATCCGCTCCAGTCGGCCGGTTCAATTCCCCCAGCCCAGCCGCTCCAGTGCGCCTGACCGCCACCGCTTCCCATGTTTTTCGTGGCATCGATCGGGCCCATCCTACCCCGTGGGCAACGCGATCCCCGATCGCCCTAAGGACCGCCAAATGATGTCGCCCGCAGGTCCTACATCCAATCCGCAAACGGCTCGCTGAGATCCAAAGAATCCCCCAGTTCGGCCTGCTGGCGGCGGAGTTCGGCAAACATCCGCTTGATGATCGTTTCCGAAGCGGGATCGCCGGCAAGGTCGTTCATCTCGTCGGGGTCCCGATGTAAATCGTACAACCGCACCACGTTGGCCCGCGGATAAAGGATCAGTTTATACCGGTCGGTCCGCAGACTGCGCTGCAGGTCGAGATAGGCGCCATAGATCGATTCGCGTCGCTCCCCCTGTCCAGCCAACAACGGCAAGACGCTCTGAAAATCGACGTGATCGGGCTTCTTGACGCCCGCCAATTGCAAGGTCGTCGGCATCACATCCTGCAGATAAATCGGAGCGTCGATTCGTCGCCCCGCATCGACGTCTGGAGCCACGACCATAAAGGGGACACGCACGCTGTGGTCGTACATGTTCTGCTTCCCCATCAATCCGTGGTGACCGCATGCCAACCCGTGGTCCGACGTGAAGAAAATCCAGGTGTTGTCGGCCATTCCCGCAGCTTTCAAACGATCCAAGATCCGACCGATCTGGGCGTCCATGTGCGTGATGATCGAATAATATTCCTGGCGTTGCACTTTCACGCAATGTTCGGTCCGCGGAAAGATCCCCAACGCTTCGTCGCGCAACGAGGGCCCCAGGCCAATCGCATCCTTATGAGGATACAGCGGCAGGAAGTTCTTCGGAATCGAAATCCGATCGATGGGGTAACGGTCGACGTATTCTTGCGGGCTCTGCCGCGGATCGTGCGGCGCGTTGAAAGCGACGTACATAAAAAAGGGCTTCTCCTGGCCAGCGGCATCGTCGATGAAATCGATCGCGTCGTCGCCGACCACTTCGCTCCAATGTTTCCCCCCTTTCCAATACCCACCAAACTTCGGATCCGATGGCGACCACGGGTCGCTCCCGTCGGCTAGCGGTCGTCCATAACCGGTCGGTGTTTGTTGTGGCATTCCGCCGCGGACGTGACGAGCGTCGTCGAACGCCTTGTTTGCGTCGGCCCGCACGTGCCATTTGCCTGTCATGTAGGTCTTGTATCCGGCCCGCTTGAGATATTCGCTCCACCAACGCCCGGCCTTCCGCTCCTGTTCGCTCTTGTCATAGATCGCGTTCGCACTCCACACATAGCGACCGCTGTTGAGCATCGTCCGACTAGCGACGCAAACGGCACCGCTCCACGACCCCATATTGAAACAATGAGTAAATGTTGTCCCGCGGGCAGCCAACTGGTCCAACGCGGGAGTCTCGATTTCATCGTTCCCCAACGCCCCAACGGTCTCATAACACTGGTCGTCCGAAAACAGAAACAGGATGTTGGGACGTTCCCCCGATTCCTGAGCGGTCGATGGGACGGCGGCGAACAAAACCAACAGGGTGGCGAGCGTGGATGGAAGACGCATTACAAACAACAACCTCTCTGGAAATCTGGAATCGTTACACAATTCAACTCGCTATTGGGTCGCACAGCATACGCCATCCCACCCAAACAGAACCGACGCAGTATACCAAGCCGGAACGCCTCAAGGGCTCCTAAATCGGCACTCTCCCCGCCGCGTGGCAGATCCAACCGGCAATAATCCGACCGCCGCCGACCGGCCGCAGCGATTGCGCCGAATATTTTCAGCGTCGCCCCGCCGCGTAACCTAGATTTTCAGGAAGTCCCAATGGGGAGTTCGCGGATCGCAGCGGCGACAAATTATGATCAAGCTCCCCGCGAAGCCCCCCACCCCAGAAGACATTGTCCGGCGATTTGCCGCGTCAGCGCGAAAACTATCGGTTGGAACCGACGTCGGACGCATGCCCCAAACAAACGCTCCCCCTGGGAAACTTTCATGGATTCCATGCTGATGATTATCGGGATCATTACGATCCTGGCGGTAATTGCCCAATTGATAGGCCTTGCGACCGGAACCGCGACGGCCCACCAACGCTTGCGCGCCCACTGGCGCGATTGGTGCTCGCGCGCCGATTCGCAATTGGCCGATCAGGTCGTCGCCGCCGACCGTTCCCGTCCCTTTTCCCCCGCATGGACCGGATGGCGAAGCCTGCGTGTCGTTCACACCGAAATGGTTTCCGCCGATTGCAAGACCTTCGTCTTTGCCGATCCCGATGGCACCCCAATGCCTTCGTTTGTTCCGGGACAATTTTTGATGGTTGGCCGCGTCGACGAACCTGGCGCCGCGCCCGTCGCCGCCCGTTGCTATTCGCTTTCCGATGCCCCTTCACCGACCCATTTGCAGATCACGGTCAAACGAATCGACGGCGGCCAGGTCAGCGCGTGGTTGCACGACACGATCTCCGTCGGCGACACCGTGCAAGCGCGAGCTCCCGGCGGACGATTTGTTCTCGATATCCAACGGACCGACCTCGTCGTCGGCATCGCCGCGGGAGTCGGCATCACGCCGATGGCCAGCATGGCCAAATATGTCACCAAGATGCAGCCAGGCCGATCGGTGATCGTCTTCCTGTCGGCTCGAGACGGTGCCCATTGTCCGATGGTCGATGAACTGCGGGAACTCGAACGCAAAACTCCCTATTTCACACTGGTGGTCTTGCAAAGTCGGCCGCAGCCGGGCGATCACTTTGACTTGAAGGGCCGGTTGAGCATCGAGATCATCTCGCGCGTCGTCAGCCAACCTGTCGGCAGCTACTACCTTTGTGGACCGCCCGAATTCATGACGTCGCTAAGCGATGCGTTGATCCAGTGGGGCGTCCCCGAAGATTCGGTCAGCTTTGAATCGTTTGGCGGCCCCAAGCCGCAGGCGGCAGTTGTCGAAGGAGAGGCGAGCCAGCCGATTCCGGTCGAATTTCGCAAAAGCGGCAAGAAGCTGTCGTTTAACGCCGCCGACGGCAACCTGTTGGACGCGGCTGAAAAAGCGGGTGTGCAGATGGACGCCGACTGCCGCGCCGGCGCTTGTGGTACCTGCCTGAAAAAGCTGCTCAAAGGAAAAGTCCAGTACGACCAGGCACCGTCGTTCAGCCCGATCGCCGAAGACGAATGCCTCCCCTGCGTTGCCCGACCATCCGAAGAGACCATCGTCGACGCCTGAGCCTCGACGCGTGAAGCCTCGTCCGTGGCGACCTGGCCGAATCCGTTATCGCGCGATGGAAGATCGGTTGGGAAAACAGATCTGCCCGCGGACGCCCCTGCTGGGCTGACGCAGCATTCGTCGATCGGTAGAATTCGAACCAGCGTCTCCCGATGAAGGCGTTCCTACCACGCTTTGATTCGACACTTCGCCGAGAATGCCACCATGCTTCGTTCGCTTACGCTTGTTTTCTTCTTCAGTCTGACATTCGCAAGCCAAGCGTTGGCTCAGCCCGCCAGTCCCCCCGCCGCGCCGCCGAAACTCGGCCCGTACCTGTACGAGACGAAGCCGGACGATCCGGCGTTTGCAAGCTTCAATCCTCGTCGGGCGCCACAGCCGGGTGAGCTTCTGTTGCGGAAAGGGGATCGTTTGGCGATCTGCGGCGATTCGATCACCGAACAAAAGATGTACTCGCGGCTGATCGAGACCTATCTGACGGTCTGCGTTCCCGAACTGCAGATCACCGCGCGGCAGTACGGTTGGAGCGGCGAGAAGACCGACGGTTTTCTGCGGCGGATGGAGAAGGATTGCCTGACCTTCTCTCCGACGATCGCCACGTTGGCTTACGGCATGAACGATTCGCGCTACCGACCGTTCGACGTCACCAACGGGCAATGGTACGAAGATCATTACACGGCGATCGTGCGGAAATTTAAAGCGAACGACGTTCGCGTCGTCGTCGGTTCGCCTGGCTGTGCCGGCAAGATCGCGACTTGGGTCAAGAGCCGATCGGGAACGTTGGAACAACACAACTTGAACCTGTGCGCTTTGCGAGACATCGCGATCGGCGTGGCTCAGGCTGAACAAGTCCGCTTTGCCGACATCTTCTGGCCAATGCTGCAGGCTCAAGTCTTCGCACCCGCTCAACATGACGCCACCGAAGAGAAGCCCTATCGCGTCGCCGGCAGCGATGGGATCCATCCCGGTTGGGCCGGGCAAGTGATCATGGCCTGGACGATGTTGCGATCGCTGGGGCTGGACGGCGACCTAGGAACAATCGAGATCGATACCGACAAAAACACGGCGACCGCCAACGGCGGACACTCGATCGATTCGTATGCCGACGGCGTCGCAACGGTCACCAGCACGCGTTATCCCTTCTGTGCGCGGGGAACGCTGCACAGTGAAAATTCGATCCGATCGGGGATGACGCTTGTTCCCTTCAACGAAGACCTCAACCGCTTCCTTTTGAAGGTCAACGCGGCGACTGGCACCAAGTGGGAGATCACCTGGGGCAACCAGACGCAAACCTACACCGCAGAAGAACTCGCCCAAGGGATCCACTTGGCGTGGGAGTTTCCCGAGAATCCGTTCAGCGAATCGTTCGACCGCGTCGATGCGGCGGTCGCCAAAAAGCAAGCGTATGAGACGCTGCAGGTGAAGAAGAACTTCCACGGTCCAGAAGGGCGAAAGGACTTCGACGCCGCCGTCAAGGAAACCGAAGCGGTCCGAAAACCGCTAGCCGATGCGATCGCCGATGCCATGCAACCAGTGACGCATCAGATCGCGATCCGCCAAGTCGCAGGCGAATGAGTTCGATAGCCTAAAGCTGCGACCATCGCAAGCGCCCCAGTGGTGCTGGTGGGCCATGAAACAGCGTTTGCGTTGACATCAAAGACATTTGATCTCGTCGCGGATCTCGCACAACATCGCCAGGTGCCTTGGCGAAAATCCGCTTGTCGGCGACGCGGGGCGGTCGTCTCCCAATCCTGCCGAGCGTGACTGACTGACGCGCGACATGATCTGTTCGCGTAGCTCGGCTGCGTCTTCGATCCCTTGAACCAGCAGCTTGTTGCCGCTGGCGAATGGACTCTCGGCCTCCCCCTGCGACGAACCCGCGGTTTCGACGACGATCTCCGAGATCCCAAACAGATGCTGCAGCGGACCGCGTCGCAGATAGACGTTCTGCACATTTTCAAACGTGATCGTATGCTCATAGATCACCCAGATCCCACGCCGGGCTCGCAGGCTGCGGTCGGTGATCACGTACCACATCGTGTCATAGCGAAGATGGAGCGCGATGTAAGCGACCAGATGCCCGACAAGCAACAGCGGAATCGCGATTCCTGTCAGCACCAGCGCGAGCTTGTCAGCTTCGATCGCCACCACGCCCAACGCGACAGCGATCAAGAGGTCGATGACGACGGCGACGACCCAAAAATTGAACTTCAGATAGCTCAAGAACGCCCGCGAGGGTTGGAAGCTGCGATAGAAATCGCCGTCGGCAACGGGCAGCGTCGGCGGATGATCGGGAACGCGAAAGCAATCGACGAGAATTTTCCAAACGCCGCGATAGATCCACGGCGAGGATCGAGCAACGGGAGCTGTCATGTCTCGTCTCCCGCCGGCTCGTTTCGAATCCGTCGCAGTTCGTTGCGGATCTCGGTCAACACGCCCAACACGTCATCCTCGCCATCATCCGATTCGGAATCAAGCGTCTCGTTCCGCGCCCCTCGCATCTGGGCATACAGGAAATCGCGTAGCGGTTCGGGAGCGCGGATCCCTTCGATCTGCATCGTCGCCCCGGCGGTTCCCGAAGCGGTCTGCAGCGGCAATTTGGAAAGTCCCATCCAGCGTTCGACGATGTTCCGCGTGACGTGGATGTCTTGTAAACGTCGATACGTGAGATGAACCTCGCGTCGAAAAAAGTACCCCCAACACATCGAGACGCCCGTGTCGTCGAATCGATAGCGAAGTGTCTTGAATCGAATCCACAACGGGAGAAAGACAAACGGAAACCCGACGACGGTGCAGGCCGCGACCAACAGGTAATAGACCAGCAGCGAATCGTCTGGACGCGTGATCTTCGACGCGTCAAAGGGTTGCGGCGGCGGAGGCGATTCGGTCACGTCGATTCTCGTTTACAAAAGGTTTTCGAGGTAGGATCGCGATCGGTTGATCTCAGCGGTCACTTCGGCCGTCGTCTCCAAAATCGGAATCCCCCGCGGCACCGGATGCATAAAGATCTCGGTCCAGCCGCTGAACTTGGTCTCGACCAACGCGTCGACCAGCGGTCCAAAATCGAGCTCGCCTCGCCCCGGCATTTGCAGCAATTCCTGTGACTTCGGCAGCTTCTTCATGCATCCCATCCCGTATTGCCAGGCATAAAAGACCGACAACCGATCGCCGAGAGACTTAATCAGTTCGGCCAATGCTTCGGAGTCTTGGTCCAAATGATACGGTGCCAAAGCAATTCCCAGATGATCGCTGGGACACAGATCGATCAGCCACCGCAGCGAATCGGGAGATTCGATCAAATTGTTGCCGTGGTTTTCGATAGCGATCGTGACGCCCGTCTCTTCCGCCACCGCAAGATGCGGTTTCATCTGTTCGACAAACTTCGCCACCCCGCGCTTCAGTTCACCTCCCTGCAATCCCTTGGGCCCCTTGCCGCCGGTTACGATGGTGGAACAGCCGAGGCGTTGTGCCAGCCGCATCTCATCCTGCAGTCCAAACGGCCCCAGCTTGTACTGCGTGATACAGCCCAGCGGAACCTTATGTTGTTCCAGAAGTACCGCAAACGCCTCTTCTCCCATCGCATCCAACTGCTCGCGTTGATCGCCGTGCGCCTTGGGCCAGATGTCCAACGCAACGGAGCCTGTCTTCGCGACTTCGGGCAGAATCTCGGCAACCGGAGCGTAGCCATACATGCACGAACCGAGCAGGTACTGGAACTGGAAATCGCGATCGGCAGCACGCGCGAATTGAGGCAGCGCAAGAGCCGCCCCAGCGGCAGCGCAGGTGGCGGAGAAGTGGCGTCGAGAGACTTGCATGAGAGATCAATCACGGTGTTGGGGGACAACGAAAGCTCCCGACGCCCATCGCGTCGAAAGCAGCCGACGCGGAGATTATACCCACCTGCGCCCCCCTATTCCCAAGTTTTTGCCGCTCGCCGGGACCGCCCTACCGGTCAGTTCCGGACGAATGCATGTTTTCATTTCCCCATCCAATGCAGCCTTCGGGAATCGCCATCGCTCCCCCACGCTGTGAGACTGTCGATTTCGAACGCTGCCTGCCCGAGTCTCTCGGCCCACTCTGACACGTGTCGGATCTCGACATCTTTCTCATGGAAGTGTCAAGGCCCTACCCACCCCAACTGAATTGACACATGCCACCACACTAACCAGGCTATTGTCAGCTTTGACACCACCGCAAACGGCAAGTTGACAAAAGGGCTTGCCTGGTGAAATCCGAACGTTAGCGGTCGATCGTGCACCGCGAACTAGTGAGAACAAGTAAATTCTTCTTTCTTACCCGGTCGTTCAGGTGAGAAACATAGTTATCCGATTGAAATCCTGCGAGGTTGAACTCGCTATAACATTCACAATGTTTTTCAACTACCACCAACATTATCGAGGTTAACACGAAATGGCAGCTACTGAATGGTTTTACTTCGTTGGCGACGAACAAATCGGGCCGATAGCGACTGAAGAGCTTAAGCGACTGGCCGCTGACGGAACGATCAGCCCTGAGACAGAAGTATGGAACGAAGGAATGCCTAGCCGAAGAGTCGCTAGCGCTCTTAATGGACTGTTCCCTAAGTCGGGGCCCGGTGTGTCCGCACCACCACCGAGCCGAAAATCGCCGGAGGCGGTTCGCACCGCACTAAAAGCGTCAGATAACGTGTCGAAAAAGCTTTGGTTTCTTGACCTCAAGTTTGAACAATTCGCAACTCCACGTCTAATTGGATTTCTGTTCGCCGCTAGTTTGCTGTTACTCGTTCTTTTGGGCGTCGGTTCGATAGGCTATGCGCTTTTGAACTATCCCGTTCTTCAGGCGGCGATCATTTCTGTTGTAACGATTATCTATCTCTTCATACTTGCCGTTGGCATGCGGGTCTTTTTTGAGGGTTGTTTGCTTATGTTCCGAATGACAGAGCACCTATCCAATCTCCGGCATTTGCGTCCAGAAGACGATCTTATTTCCAAGTAATCCCCAATCATTTTGTTTGCAAACGCAGTGCGACGTGGAAGGCTTAATAATGAATATGACTCCTGGTTCATGCTACCGCGTGACATCTAATGATAATGATGGCTCGGCCACGATGTTTCGGTACCTTGGTGACAATGGCTCCGGACAACAAAAAATTGAAGTCCTAGACAGTTCAAGTGCCTGCAAGACGTTTGAGTGTTTAGTTCCGGGGGGGGTATACAACTTGCGATCCCGTAGACTGTCCGGATAACAACATGTAAATCACAAATTCGGATAACAAAAAAATGCACGCGAGTTGCGGGTCGCGCGTTTCCTGATGGCGAGTCACTTGGCCGCACCCGCGTGATTTTAGTCGTTCGCCCAACATAGACCAACCGATCTCACAACGATGGGTACACTATGCCGTGGATCATTTGTCCGAATTGTCTTAAACGAGAACTTGTATCGCTCGCAATCTGTGAGTCTTGGACAGTTGACGCAGTGGTCTATCTACCCGACGACTCTCCGTTATGGTTTTTGCACTGCGATACTTGTGATTCGTCGCGAGCCAACGGTTTCTATATGCGGATCGGTGTGGGAGCCGTAATCCAATTGCACAAACCAATGCAGGCTCAATTCGAAACGCTCAACCCAGGGATAAGTTATTGTGAATTCGATCGTTGCCATGTTTTAGAACGCCACGTGTTGAGTCACGGACTGCACGTCTACCTAGCATCGAATGATACTGAGAACCGGGCCGTCATTCTCGATCCATGGGTACAAGGGGTGGACCAAACATTGACAGTTACAAACCGTGCGGCAGACAAATTTCGAGAATTTCTCGGGCGTGAGACTGCGAACTACCCAAACCATGTTCGACTCTTGGTCAACCATGATGATTCGACGGGGTATGTTCACGACCTGAAAATCGACAACGGTCCCATAGAGGAAACAGACTGGGGGCACGATATGCACGGCTTTGTGATCGCAATCGACTACGGGAGCTGGCCAAACGCGAAAGGCGCTACAGTCGACTGGGTCGTGCACGCGGACGGTAAGGCTGGATTCACCTTTGACAATCCAAACGATTCGACATCACAGACCAGGCGAACCATTCGATAAACCTAGGTGGCGGAGCAAGGACCGCTTGAAACGGAAGAGCAACTCTCGCAATTCGGTGCTGGATATCGTGCTGCAACGTAAGAAGGTATTCGAATGAAAGCACTCTGGGCTCACCATAGCGGTGTCTATATGTCGCGGAGTTTAAGGTGGTTATCATTCCTGACAATCATGGTCGCCAACGTCATCGAGGCCTCTACGTCCGGAGGTATGGAGGAGCAGCCTCGGGACGCACTCGGTGTCGCACATTGATTGTTTCCGTTTCAAATCGCCACCTCATTGGTTTTAGGACTTCGATATTGGAAGGCTGATTCATGGAGACCGAATAAACTTTTTGTTGTGCTTCGAACACTCTTATCCGGATGTGCTATTCTTAATTCGCTCTTATTGTGTTGATTGGTCTGGCAATGTATTAGCGTATCGCTCGCTGAATTGTCGAACAATGCAGTAAACCAGAGCGGAGGTGCCGTACAGGCATGAAAAGTACCAACTTCGCACAGCCCGGTTATGTCCGTCGTTATGCGATTTGAAGGTTCGCAAATGAAAGAGACTGCTTACCTGCTTCAATCCGCATTGATCAGCGCTTGGTGGGTTGGACTTGCGACCAATCGAACATTTTTCGATGCCTTCCAGTTTGACGAGATTCCACCAACGGCATTCTGGGCTTTCTTCGCTCCCGATGTTGTCATAATCGGCGCCCTCTCTGCAATCCGCGCGTACCGGAAACTCCCCTCGCTTGAGCACATTGTCCTGGGAGCATTTGGATACGCATCCTTGTATTGTGCGAACGCAACGTTTCTTACACACAGTGGATTCTTGCCCACCGGACTGATGTTGTTGGGACTTGGATACAACCTTTTCCTTTGTTTCAACGATTCTCTGTTTCGCAATGCCTCATCGAGCTTCTCTCTGAATGTCGCCAAGACTATAATTCAAATCGTTTGCATATGGATTTTGGCGTTGGCTGTCATCCCGTACATTATTTTGGATGCCTTCGAAGTTCTCTCGATGCCAAAACTTCAATTCCGCTTCTTTCTCGGTTTGCTTGTATTCACTTGTTGCAGCGCACTTGGATTGACGAGTTCCTACGTCATGGTTCGCGACGGTGCTGGAACTCCGCTTCCGCTCGATCAAACCAACGAACTGGTCGTGACGGGACCTTATCACTATGTACGTAATCCGATGGCGATCGCTGGAATTGGTCAGGGGATCGCAATTGCAATAGTTTTTCAATCCATACCCATCTTGCTGTACGCATTGCTCGGCGCGCTCGTGTGGCACCTTGTTGTTCGCCCAATCGAGGAACAGGACATGGTTTGGCGATTTGGTGACTCGTACTTGGAGTATCGGCGACGGGTTTCATGCTGGATACCGACATTCTGCCGACGCATCACCTAGAAAACCAGTGTGCACAAGCCGCCTTCATCGCGCAGATTGAAGTAACCTGCACATCGGCGGTTTGGTATTCGTTGGCTGCAGCCAGAATTCAACGTCAACGTCTTGGCCGGGACAAATGATTGTTGCGATCAATGCTTGAAACGCCTCGTGTTGGTTTGCCATCGCGGGCTTTATGGCTTTCGTTGACACGCTGTCACGAACGGTTGCCGGGATCAATCCTACCGACGTACGTTTTCAGCAGAGAGAGCATCAAGAGTTTCAGCAACCAAGGGAACAGCTCCCCCAGCTACTGATTCGATGACGCCAGTGCAAACGCCAGTTCGGTGCTCGGATTCATCTCGACGGTTGCAACCAATTCGCTGTCGACGTTGTACCGTTCCGGAAGTACCTGCCGGATCTGTCCGGGGACGTCTGGATCCAAGCCTTCGTTTTTGACAATTTCCACTCGATGAGTACCAGGTAGGATCTCGATTTCAAATCGCCCGGCCTCGATCGCTGCGATGAATTCCCCATCAGGAACATGGTGGTCACCAGGGTCGCTTGGAATAAACGAGATTTGCCCATAGTCTAGCGGTTGTTGATCAATCGTGACGGTCCCAAAAACGATTGTCATACCGGATTGCACAGGGAGTTCAGAATGTTCACACCCAAACAGTAAAGCTAGACCTGAGAACACTGTCAATTTCATATTCCTCATCACTGCAAGATCTCCTTGATACCCAACTCAATTGGAACTGAAACACATTTGAACATTCGATGCTCCCAAACCGTCCGTTACTGGAATCCAACCTGAGCTGTAAGAGGGTGCCCGATGTTTGCAATTGACAACTACTAGCTGATCTCACAAGACTTTACGAGCTACCCGAATGAAGAATTGACGCGGTGCGAGAACAACACGGGGGGATGATCTTGGGAGTCAAGCGATCTCGATTTCACGCGAGAAAATCACATCTTCCTGAACACAAATTTGTGTGGGTCAGAACCCGACGGGTGCCTCGGTTTTCCAACCTTTGGTTCGACCATATTCAGTGGAGGGATACCCATTGGTAATGGGAAATGGGAGGAATACTCATCCTATCGTGGTATTACCCACCTATCCCGCAATTTCGGTTCTCGATAGGTTCATCGGCCCGGGTAGGTGCTTCATTTCGCGACGAGAGGCAGTGCCTGGCTTGTGGCAGCTTTAAAGGTTGCTTGCCGGATACCGGTTGATTCCCCAACGTGCGTAGAATGTGGTGTGTGCTGAATGCGAACCAAAATGAGCCGCCCGTACTTCTGGCTAGAAATTTGATACCACATTGCATTTTGGAAGTGCGGCCCGAATCTTTTCGACACCTTGTTTTGATACTCTCGTCCTGCGAATGTCCAATAGTGCAAGGGAATGCCGATCGTGGAGAGAAGCGAGTCCACGATCTGAAATTTTGCAATTGTTGATCACTAGCTGACGAAGTTTGGGAAGCGTCGCGAGGTGCGTCAGCCCTTCATCTGTCAAGTTTGTCTCAAAGGCATAGATTGAACTAAGATTGCGATTGGTGGCTAGCGTTTTCGCTCCCTGTTCTGTGAGAGCTTTTGTACCACCAATATTGATCGCAGTGATCTTGGGGAATTCGTTGGCGATCGTTTCGCAGGATTCCTCGGTGATTCGATTCCCCCAGATTCCAAGGTGCCATATGTTTGAGCACGCAGATAGTTTTTTGACGTCCGAGTCATTAAGGTGAGAATAGTTGCACTGGAATTCTTGCAAGGACTTCAAGCCGCAGACTAAAGCAAATTGCTCAGGCATCATGGGGCGGTTGCCCCACCTGATCGTTTTGACGCTTCCGTCATCGTTGAAGTGGACGAAATCCGCCAGCGCAAACAGAGAAACGAAAACGGAGTTCACTCGAATGCCTAATTGTTTCCCCGCGTTGATCCCATTCGTAAAATCAATAGAGCGTGCCGATTCCTCCTTCAGGTTCTTCCGGCGCGTGCTACCGGAAACGATGCCAAGGTATTCATCTGTCTGTAGATCCGTAGCTTGCAGCTGAACTTGGCAAGTGATGCCTTTCGCGAGCATGTCGACAGAGACAAGAACATCTGCTTTGGCTTCCTTGGCGATTTCGATATCGGGTACGTCACGGCTTGCAATCTGACGCTTGTCAGCGATCCGCTGTCGCATTAGTTCCGTTTGCTTTTTCGACACGACGTTGAAACCGTATCGGACCAACTCCGAGATGAGGTGAGCATGGAGAAAGTTCGCGTCATCGGTTAGGGAATCGGCATCGGCGGATGGCTTCCATCGAGGCGGTGCGAGAACTATTCGTTTGGCTTGCTGCTCGATCTCTACTTGCCGTTTCATTGCGAAGGCGTCTATCACCTGTTGAGCATCTTCGTCCGTTGGCTCTGGGAAATTGATTGTACTTAGCCGTTCGGAAACGACCGTCAATGGGATCGCGTTGCCGAGTTGTTCGCGGATAATTCCCAACACTTCATCATTAGTAGGATCGACGATCGTCTCGGGATCTCCGAGCAAGACACAGCGACGGCCGGTTTCGACTCCGTCCTCCGATCCGCGATTCACGAATACTCCTTTCTCGGAATTGTGGACGATGGTGGCTTCGAGTCGTCCAGCCTTCAATATCTTGCCGAGCTTCCACGCTGCGTAGGAAGCAAATGGGACGTGCGAATCAGCCAGTACTTCTTCGATGTCACCGACTCTTATTTCGATCGCCTTCTTTTTGAGGTTGACCGTCGTCGCGGCTGCAATGTCGAAGATCGACAACTCATCCTCGCTTTCGTCGATGAGTGGGCCAAAGTATCTGTCGCCTGTCCAAGTATGGATTCGGACCATATTCGGCGAGGCGGCTTGGACGCTTGCGGGGAATCCGAAGTTGTGCGTGATAGCGCACAACAAGGCGAGACCAACAAATCGCAAATGAGTTTTGGACATCGAGCTTTGGCTTCAGAGGGGGCTTTGTGTTAGCAGTGCACCCCCCCATTAGAACCGGCGAGTGGGCAGTCATCAAGTGTTCCGTTTTGCTATCCCGAGGCTGACTTCACGCCCACTCCATTGCGCTACCTGGGAGAGCATTGGGCAAATCGGCCAACGCAGACGCTTACGGAAAGTTGCTGTGGCTGTTGCCTCGGTCCAGCTGGCAGCACACTGGTGGGTTGGGGCATCAAGCCGGGGATTTCGCAATTGCACTTGAGCAAGATGAAACGTGGCAAACTGCGGCCAGGCGTTATCCCAAGCCATGAAACTGCTTTGCGTTGGCGACCACGCCGCCCCATTTGGTGTCAGAGCTAGAGGAACTGCTCAAGACGCACTATCGTCTCGTCCTGCGTCGGCGCTGCGTTGCGCAATGCCGACGCAGGGCGAGACCTACCAACGTATTTTGCGGCAGGCCAGTTTGTTCTGCACCCGCGACGATCGTGTCTAGGGTAGTAGCAGAGATCGGCAGACGCAGTGGCCGGCGTTCCTCGGAATTGCCACGAATACCAAGGGGAATGATTGGGTAACGATTGGGGACAGGCATGTTTTGGCGATTCGATTGGGGACAGGCTCTTTTGAAGTCGATGCCTGTCCCAATTCGCCCGCTCACTCGGTGGCGCTTCGTGCTGGTATTGCTACGGACCGTCCCTGTCGAAACCGACGCGGTGCCTGCGAGCGAATCGGTTTCAATATTTCCCGTTGGTGCCACACATCTCTTGTTTCGAAGGCCGCGGTCGCACCCGAACGCTATGGTCGGGCTCTCCGCTGACGCGATCGAATTCGTCGGGCGTCCGCCGGCTCGGCAGATAATCGCCGGTTTCCTGACTCCAACGCTGCAAAAGAACGATTGAGGAGAACGATTGGGGACTGGCACGTTCCAATTGCCTGGGAAGGCAGAGACGCCTAGAATTGCAAAGTGTTTTGGTCCAAGGCGAAGTGGCTTGGCTTTTGGAGGGCTCTGGTAATGTCTCGGAAGGCAAGGGGAGAGGTAATCGATCCGGATCAGGTGCAGATCGTGCATTGCATCGAACGGTGCGTCCGCCGAGCCTTTTTGTGCGGCCTGGACCGTCTTACAGGGACATCGTTTGAACATCGTCGCGGCTGGATCCGAAACCGACTCGAATTTCTTGCCTCCTGCTTTGCCATCGATTGCCTAACATTCGCGATCATGGGCAATCATCTGCACTTGGTCTTACGCAGTCGGCCGGATGTGGTTGCGGCTTTGTCCGACGAAGAAGTGGCACACCGCTGGCTGCGTTTGTTTCCCAATCGCCGCAACGACGATGGCTCGCCAGCCGATCCCAGCGTTGCCGAGGTCCAAATGATTGCGAGCAACCAGAAGATCCTCGCCCAACGGCGCCGGCGACTGTCGGACATCAGTTGGTGGATGCGGTGCACTGCGGAAAACATCGCCCGACGCAGTAATGCCGAAGATGGCGTGACCGGCCACTTCTGGGAGGGAAGATACAAGGCGCAGGTCTTGCTCGACGAAGCGAGCGTGCTTGCCTGTTCAGCCTATGTCGACTTGAATCCGATCCGGGCTGCGATAGCCGAATCGCTCGAACGTAGCGATTTCACTGGAGCCAAGGAGCGGATCGATGACATCGTCGAGACGGCGGCGGAGCCCCCAACACTGTCGCACGACTGGGAACGATCCTGCAAACCACGCCATAGTGGATGGATGAGTCCGGTGGAAATCAACGAGCGCGATGATCCGACCGGCCCCGATATCGAACCAAGTTTCCGGCGGGCAAGCTGCAAAGGATTCTTGTCAATTTCTCTAACCCGTTATCTCGAACTGCTCGATTGGACCGGGCGTAAACTCTGCAACGAGAAGCGTGGTTCGATTCCGGCCGAGCTTGCACCTATCTTGAGGCGTATCGGGCTGGAGCCCCACGCTTGGTGTAACTTGGTTTCGCGTTTTGGACGCATTTTCAAACGCGCCGCCGGCACTTCGGAGAGTCTCGCTCAAGAGGCCAGACGGCGTGGCCAAGCCTGGATCCAAGCTCCCGGCAATCCACTGATCGGTGCAGTCCCATAGCGACGCCAGAACCCGATTTGCCCTCAAACCGCACAATCTCTGGCGATCAATGCGCCGCCTCTCCCAAAAAACAGCCCCAATAAGCCAAATGGCCCCACCCAAGATTGTGTTGAACTCGCGATACGCATCACGCAACGCCCCCCGTAGCTGTCCCTGCAGCCTTCGGTAACCAACATCGCTCCCCCCGACTCGCGAACATTCCCGAGTTCAAACAATGCCTGTCCCCAAGCTTTACCTGTCGCACTCTACTGCCGTATGGTTCCCGAGCGGAGCGATAGGTCGGCACTCGACGATGGAACTGCGCCCTTTGCCTCGGACGACACCTGATGGAATCCGTCATCATCGGATCAGTAATCGAACCAGATGCCGCCGCCGATCGTCTGTTCTTTGCGTTGGAAGAATTCGAATTGGGTGCTGTGGCCGTTGGTGTATTGAGCACCCCAACGGAGCCGTCGGCCGGATTGGCTGCCGGGAATTTGCCAGCCCATTTGTGCGGTCAAGCTCGGCGAATATCCAACCGCTTCGCGGATGTCGAGATTCATCGCGGTAAACGGTCCGCCCCACTTCAGCGACTTGGGAACCGGCACATACTCAAATCCGGTTTGAAACTGCCACGGCCTCGCTCCGCCGGACATTTTAAATGCAAATGCGGTTTCGCCGTAAAGACGCAGCGAATCGAGAGCCTGGTAGCTGGCACCCAGGATCAGAGACTCGGTAACATAATTGATCCGTTCAAACGTCGGGTTCCGCTCCATATATTCGTCGCCGACGTGGGAGCTGATGTGGAAGTAGCCAAACTTCAGCGACCACGCACCCAAGGCTTTTGTCAGCTCGGTCCCAAAGCGGAAATCGTTCGACTCAACGTCCTCGGAGTTGTACAGATCCAAACGCGTGATCACCGCACCTTCCAGATCCCATTGCCAACCCTCGGGGTGCTTCGCGTCGCTGGTGCCATAACGCAGCAGGCCGACGCGGCCACCTAACGTCGCGTCCCAAAACGCACCACCATCGTGTTCACTGAAGAGGACCGTGGAGATTCGCGGCTCGTGAGGCCCCGCCATATAGGAGTGCCACATCAAACCCTCGGGCAGCGTCTGCCAAGTCCACGCGTCTTGAGGCGCCGCAGCAGTGATCATCGCCGGCGGCAACGGCGGAATGGGCTGGGCAGCCGACTCATAAATGACAACCGGCTCCTCGACGGTGATCGCCGAAGCGGCAGCAAGCTCAGCGACTTCACTCCACGACACCACTGCAATCCCATCGTCACCCGTGACGACGGACTGCGGGGCGTTCAACAGCAACACGATCCATGCGAAGGATCTGACGACTGCCAATAGGCGGTTCGAGGAGTTTGAACGGTACAAACAGCTTGCCTGCATTGTTGAATTCGAAGCAATACAAACTCAGTTACGAACCCACAGAGGATATCGACGAGGACGATCCGCTTCGTCAGCTCGTCGCCGCGTCGGCAATTGCCAGCAGCTCCATGGTGTCGCGGCGTGGATTCAGAGTGCGAGGCTGCCCCTGGCTTTGCTTGGGCCGAGTGCTCACCTCTTCTTCCGCCGCCTTAGGTCATCTCTGTTCGCGATGCAATCGCCAACTTCTTTGCTAGCGAAACGCGATTTGTAGTACGATCGCGTCGCGATCCTTTTGGATATATCGGCCGTATCGGTCGTGTTGCTCTTCGGGAAAATGCACAACGCGGGATTTCGCCGAATAGAATTCGCTAGCATCTGCGAGACATTGATGAACAGTCAAAAGATCCGGGCCACGCTTTGCTATTGCTCCATGGCACCCGTTCGCATTCTCTCATGCAATGCCAGCAAATGCGTTTGCTGCTGCGACGAGCCAGGCAAGGAGGAATTTCAACAGCGGATTCCATGTGGCGCAAGCGTTAACCGACACGACAACTCTCGGTCAGCTCTATGATCCTCCGGAATGGACCCCCAGTCGCCCAGCGAAAGATTGGTCCGTCGCGGTGACTACTGGACTTCGTTGGGCAGCGGTTGGCCGTCGAGACCGGCGAACAGGTTTTCGAGCGTCCGCTGCATCATCGTATGTCGCGTGCGGCCGGTGGCGCTGCCCAGATGAGGCGTGATGATCACGTTGGACAACTGGAACAGCGGATGATCTCGCGGCAACGGTTCGGGATCGGTGACGTCCAATCCCGCCGCTTGGATCGTTTCATCGCGAAGCGCTTCATATAAAGCTTGCGTATCGACGACCTGCCCGCGAGCCAGATTCAACAGGATCGCCGTCGGTTTCATCTTTCCAAGCTCCGCCGCGCCGATCATGCCCGCCGTCTCCGACGTCAGCGGACAGTTCAGCGAAACAAAATCGGACTCTTGCAGCAGATCATCCAGCGAGCGGTATTCGACGCCAAACTCCGCTTCGGCCTCGGGACGGCGGGACCGGTTGTGGTACAGCAACCGCATTTGAAATGCTTTGGCTCGCCGCGCTACCTCGCATCCGATCCTCCCCATTCCAACAATCCCCAACGTGCTGCCGGTCACTTCTTGGCCGATCAATAGCGCCGGGTTGTATTGCGTGAAATCCGCGCTTCGGGCGAACGCATCGCTGACGACCAACCTCCGCGCCGTCGCCAGCATCAGCGCGATCGTCAGATCGGCTGTCGCCGCGTCGACACATCCGGGCGTGTTGCCGACCGGAATACCTCGCGCCGCGGCAGCCTGCAAATCGATATGATCGACTCCAACACCGTGGTTGCTGATCACACGCAACTGAGGACATCGATCCATCATTTGGCCGTCGATCCGGACATGCCCGTAGGCCAAGATGCCGCGGGCGGCGGCGAAGTCGGCATCGGTCGCCGAATCGAAATAGCGCAGTTCACATCGTACCTGCGCAGGAGGCAAAAAGAACTCGGGCAGCGGATCGGTGAGGATGATGTCTTTCATGCCGGTGATTGTATACCCATTGGAGGACTGCTGCAGTTACTTGCTTGCGTTTTTCCGCGTTGTTATCGAACGTTGCAGCACCGATTTTGCAAATTGTGCAAACCAGGCGATTTGGGCCCCAAGGCGAACAGTCGACGTGGACCAAGGCATCACCGAAACGGCAAAACAGCGACCGAATAAGATCGGGCCCCAAAGGGACGGCACCGGTAAGTTGGTCTCAAATTTTCGTCCCCCCACGGTGCCGCCCGCTCGATTTCAGCAGGCCCTCTCTCCCCCTCCTGCCCAACCATCAATTCGGTCATAATCTCGGCAGCTGTATTTCATTTGCACACCCAATTTGGCGGCAATCCGTGCCTTACGAAACAACGCTCCATCACACCTTCGACAATGGCCTTGTCTTGCTAGGCGATAAAATGCCCTGGCTGCGCTCGGCGGCCTTCGCATTTATGTTGCCCGCCGGCTGCCGTTTCGAATCTCCCGACCGACTCGGCTTGGCAGGCTTTGTCAACGAGATGATCCAACGCGGAGCGGGCAATCACAGCAGCCGCGATCTGGTAGCAATCCAAGACAATTTGGGCTTGGATCGATCCAGCAGCATCTCCACGGCCCACGGCAGCTTTGGCGGATCGATGCCGGCCGAATCGCTCCCCGATGCGCTGACACTGTACGCCGATATGGTGATGCGGCCGCATCTGCCCGGCGACCAGATCGAAGACGCCCGCCTGATGTGTCTGCAAGAATTGCAAGCCGCCGAAGACGACCTGCCGCAAACGATGATGAACCGTTTGAAACAGATGCATTATGGCGACGTGCTGGGACGGAATTCTCTGGGGGACGAAGCGGGCTTGATGGCGATCGATGCCGCTGACATCCGATCGTTCTATCAACGTCGCTACCAACCCTGCGGCGCGATGCTGTCGGTCGCTGGCAACTTCGATTGGGACGTCGTTCGGTCGCATGTCGAAACGTTGTTCGCCGACTGGAAGCCCGGCGATCCGATTAGCGAAGAGCCGGTCGTTGGGACCGCCGGTTACGAACATATCGAACATCCATCCCAACAGACGCATCTGGGAATCGCCTTTCCCGCGGTTCGTTATGGCGATCCGGATTATTACCCGATGCGAGCCGCCATCGGCGTGTTGAGCGACGGGATGAGCAGCCGGTTGTTCACGCGGGTCCGTGAAGAGCGTGGGCTGTGCTACACGATCTCCGCCGGTTGCCATTCGATGCGCGAGGGCGGAGGTGTCTTCTGTTATGCAGGGACCACCGCCGAACGGGCGCAGGAGACGCTCGACGTCACGCTGCAGGAACTGCAAGGGATCGCCGATGGAATCGAAGAGAGCGAACTGGAACGGCTGAAGGTGCGGATTCAAAGCAGCCTGATCATGGAACAGGAATCGAGCGCGTCGCGGGCCTCGGCGATCGTTTCGGATTGGTACCTGTTGGGCCGCGTGCAATCGCGCGACGAATTGCAAAAGAAGATCGACGCGCTGACCACCGCCGACCTCGTCGACTACTGGAAACGCAATCCACCGAAAGACTTGCGGATCGTCACCGTTGGCCCCGAACCGCTGAAGGTTCCTTAAGCGACGCGATCCTTCGATCCAAACGCAAGGTCGTCGGAAACAAATGCCGCCGCCGACCTGCATCAAAACCCAACCTCTACTTGCATGTGACCCACTTAAGATGACTTTGGAATTCAAACAGCACACGCTCGCCAACGGACTGCAAATCATCGCGGAGATCAATCCGGCGGGATATACCGCGGCGTTTGGGTTCTTTGTTCGCACGGGAGCTCGCGACGAACGGCCCGAAGAATTAGGGCTCAGCCATTTCCTGGAGCACATGGTCTTCAAGGGAACATCGCGGCGGACCGCTGCCGATGTGAATCGCGAATTGGACGAACTAGGTGGCCAAGCGAACGCTTACACCAGCGAAGAGCAAACGGTTTATTACACGACCGTGTTGCCGAAGTACCAGGACCGGGCAATCGATCTGTTGTGCGACATCATGCGTCCGGCGCTGCGAGACGACGACTTCCAGACCGAACGTCAAGTAATCCTGGAAGAGATCGCCAAATACGACGACCAACCGCCGTTTGGTGCGTTCGAACGTTCGATGGAAACTTACTTTGCCGGGCACCCTCTGGGTGGCCGCGTGTTGGGGACTCCCGAATCGATCGGACAGATGACCTCGACCGCGATGCGTGGCTACTTTGATCGGCGATACGATCCCAAGAACATGTTGTTGTCGGTCGCCGGATGTGTCGACTTTGACGAGGTCGTTCGGCAGGTCGAATCGCTCGCCGGCGATTGGCCGACCGTCGAATCTGCGGCGATGACTCCCGCCACGACGACCGACGAACAAACGAAGATCGACCTGAAAGTCCCCGATTCCAGCCAGACCTACGTGATCCGTGTCGGTGCGGCCCCATCGATCGCCAACGATGACCGATTCGCCATGCGGATGCTGGTCTCGATGATGGGCGAAGAAGGGGGCAGCCGGCTGTTCTGGGATCTGATCGACACCGGCCGGGCCGATGTGGCGACGATGTGGACGCAAGAATTTCAGGACGCAGGCCTGTTGTTCACCTATCTAAGTTGTGCCCCCGAAGACGTCGACGCGAACCTGAAACTTGTCGATGGGGCGATTGAAGTTTTCGTTAAAAATGGACCGACCGACGACGAGATCGAACAGGCGAAAAACCGCATGTGTGCGGGACTGATTCTGTCGAGCGAACGCCCTAGCAACCGGATGTTTTCGATCGGCAACGCCTGGCAATTGCGTGGCGTTTATGAGACGCTCGATCATCAACTGCAGCGATACCGATCGGTCAGCGATAGCGATTTGCGACGCGTGTTGGCCGAATTCCCGATGCATTATCGAACCGAAGTCCGCACGGTCAGTAAATCGCCAGCGACCTAATCTTCGCAATCCTCCACTGATCCCTTGCCCATTCCCCAACCGCCCGCATCCGCAATCCCACGATGACTCAGCGACCTATGAAATTCCGCACACGCGCTATCCACGACGGCAACTCGATCGATCCGCAGACCGGAGCCGTCGTGCCGCCGATCCATCTCGCCAGCACGTTTCGCCAACCCGGAGCGGGTGAGTGGGGCGAGTTCGATTATTCGCGCAGCGGCAACCCGACGCGGTCGAACCTGCAAGCGACGCTCAATTCGCTCGAGGGAGCTGTCGGATCGTTAGCTTTCAGCAGCGGGATGGCGGCGACGCACTGCGTGACGATGCTGTTGGGCAATGGCGACCATGTCGTCGCCGGCAAAGACATCTATGGCGGCACCTACCGCTTGCTGCACAAGATCTGCGATCGCAACGGGATCTCGGTGACGCTTGTCGACATGACCGATCTGGACGCTGTCGCTGCGGCGATCCAACCGAATACAAAACTGCTGTGGGCGGAAACGATCGGCAACCCGCTCTTCTCGATCCCCAACCTCACCGCGCTGGCGGAACTAGCCCATTCTCGCGGCGCCCTGATCGGTGTCGACAACACCTTCGGAACGCCCGTCCTGGTGCGGCCGCTGGAATTTGGGATCGACATCGTCATGCACTCGGCCACCAAATACCTCGGTGGCCACAGCGATTGCTTGGGCGGAACCCTCTCGGTCGCCGTCAAAGAACTCTACGACCGACTCTATTTTGTCCAAAACGCAACCGGAGCGGTCCTCGATCCGTTCAGTAGCTTTCTGATCGGCCGCGGGCTCAAGACGCTGGACGTTCGGATTCGCGAGCAGAGCAAAACCGCGGCGCGATTGGCCGATTGGCTCGCCGCCCACCCTCGTGTCTCACGAGTCTATTACCCTGGCCTCACATCGCATCCCGGCCACGAACTGGCCGCGCGCCAATTCGACGGCATCTACGGTGCGATGCTCGGCTTTGAACTGGCGGGCGACTTCAAGGCGACCGCCGCGATGGTGGGCAAGACGCACCTGTTCCACTTGGCCGTCAGTTTGGGTGCGGTCGAATCGCTGATCGAACAACCTGCATCGATGTCGCACGCCAGTTACGATCCCGCCGATCGCGCCAAAGCTGGCATCTCCGACGCGCTGGTCCGCCTGTCGGTGGGTCTAGAAGATTTTGACGATCTACGACAAGATATCGAACAAGCCATCGAATCGGTTTGAATTTCCGCTGGCTGAAACGAGCCCGCAGCTCCCCCCCAAAAAGCTATCTCCCACTTTTTTGACGCCGATGTAATACCGTCCGCCACACCACGCCGCGCCCACTTAGAGCCCCATGGTCAATACTCTATTTCTACCCGAACTGCGTGAAATGCTTGCCGAATCGAACGATTCGGATCTTGCAGAGTTCTGCACGGCACTCCATCCGGTCCGCACGGCCGAGTTCATGGAGGGGCTGACAGCCAACGAGGCGTGGCAGGTTTTACAGCACGCCGACGTGGCGCTGCGAGCGGAGATTTTCAGTTATCTGGAGGAAGAGCGTCAGCTGGAGATCCTGGAACAAGAGGATCCGCAGCGGCTTGCCGACTTGGTCGCCGAGATGCCTTCGGACGATCGGGTCGACCTGATCCACGAACTGGAGGACGAGCGGGCCAACGAGATCCTGCCGCTGTTGCCCGAGGCCGAACGCCGCGACATCATGCGGCTGAAGAGCCACGCCGAAGAGACCGCCGGCGCGCTGATGACGACCGATTTCGTTCGGCTCTCCGCCTCGCTGACCGTTCGCGAAGCGTTGGACGACCTGAGCCGTCAGGCCGCGGATCACGAGACGATTTATTATCTGTACGTCGTCGACGAAGATCACCAATTGCGAGGGGTGGTATCGGGGCGTCAATTGATCGCGGCGATGGGAAAGCCCAACACCACGATGGGCGAACTGATGGACACCGATATCGTCACGGTGCAGATCGACGAAGATCAAGAATCGGTCGCCGAAAAGGTCGAACGCTACAACCTGCTGGCGATTCCCGTGGTCGACGAGGGCCGCGTGCTGATGGGGATCATCACGCACGATGACGTGATTGATGTGTTGCGCGACGAATTGACCGAAGACGTTCAACGGATCGCGGCGGTCGCTCCGCTGGATGAAGGTTACCTGCGAGAGAACATTCTCACGCTGACCTGGAAGCGAGGCATCTGGCTGACCGTCCTCTTTTTCGCCGCGATGTTGACAATGCTTCTGCTGAGGCACTACGACGTCGAGCTGGAAAAATTCATCTGGTTGGCCTGGTTCATCCCGTTGGTGATCAGTAGCGGCGGGAACACCGGCAGCCAATCGGCGACGCTGGTGATCACGGCGCTGACCAGCGGCGATGTGAAAGTTGGAGACTGGCGGACCGTCGCGATCCGCGAGGTCATGATGGGCGTGCTGTTAGGAGGTTCGCTGGGAACGATCGGATATATCTTTGCGTTGTTTGTCGCCCCCAGCCCCTACGCAGCGATCACGATCCCAATCACCGTGCTGTTGGTGATCAGCAGCGGAGCGATCGCCGGCGGCCTGCTGCCGCTGCTGTTCAAACGCTTGGAACTTGATCCCGCTTTGATGAGCAATCCGTTTGTCGCGGGGATCGTCGACATTTTAGGGATCATGATCTACATCAACGTCGCCCGCATCGTGCTCAGTGGCGTCGCGGAATAGCGGCTAGTGCTTCATCCATATTTGAATTTGAGGTAGTGGACGAGGTCACGAGCTCGCGCCAGAGATTATGGGGACTCGTGACCTCGTCCATTGCCATCAGTCCTAAAATCAAAGTTTGACAAACCACTAGCCACTGCCGCCATGATCATCGAGCGACGTAGCGGATATCGTCGAGATAAAACGTCACCGGTTTGCCTTGTCCCGCCAGCGACCAACCGAATCCCGTTTTAATCCGCGTCAGATCGCGACCGTCGAGCGGAATGCGGATCTGCTGCCACTGGTCGGTCAACCGAACATCTTTTCTTTCCACCTTGGCGGTGTCGCGATAGGGCTGGTCCCCATCGATCGCTCCCAGGACAAAGTTCACCACGTCGCCCCCTGCGGCTCCGCGAACCCAAAACTGCAATTCTCCCGCGGCGGACAAATCGAAACCGCCGGGCTGCGATCCGGTCCAATCTCCCGGCGGCGATTGCCAGAAAACACCTCCCCAGCCGTCGGCCGCCGTGTACTCAACTTGCAGACACGTTGGCCCCGAGTGCGGATCGTCGCGGCTGTCCAAAGTCATTTTGACAGCCGACGTGTTCCCCATGAATCCCAATGCCGCGTAGGGCTCGGTTTCCATCGCGTCACCATAAACGATCAACGGAAGCTTGGGCTTGGGCGACGCAATCGCGATCATTGGCGCATCGACGCGCAGCGGGATGTTGGCAACAGCGGCTCCACCTTTGCTGTCGCGAACATAAGCGAACAATCGATAGCCACCGCCTGCGTCGGGGACCGTTAGGACCGCTTGTCGAGAGTCCCCCACGACCGCATCGCTCAGCGCAATCTCTTCGGCTTGCCAATCGCCGCCGACGCCGACCGTTCCCGAATCGTGTCGCAGGATCAATTTGGTTATGAGCGGGTCGGACTCGGGATCGCTGGCAACCAACGTCGCCCGGATTTTGTCCCCCGGCTTCAGTCCATCGGTCTGTTCCAGCGAGAGGCGATCGATTTGAGGGCATCGGTTTTCGGGCGGCTTGCCCGTCCACGCTTCGGTCATCGCATCGACAGCGGCCAACCGCGATCCGTCGGGTAACAACATCCCGAACCATGTCGCCGTCGTCTCCTGTTTGTCACCCCACAAAAAGGCATACGAGCCGAGGCAGAGTCTCGATTTTTGGCGAGCCGCTTCGCGGAAGCCGACAGCGTATTGAGCCGCCTTGGCGGTGCTGGTCGCTTCGATCGCCGAACCCCACGGCGTCTTTTCGACCTCCCACGGTCCATGTGGCCCATGTTCGGTGACGATATAAGGCTTGCTGTCCCCGGCGGCGCGATACCGTTGATCCAGCGACGCGATCCCGCCATAAGAATTAACGCCGATGATGTCGATGTTGGGGCAATAGCGTTCGATCTGCCCGACCTTGTCCTGCCCCAGTTCGGCGATCACCGTCATCGTCGGATGCGCCGGATCGATCTGTTTGCAAACTCGGGCGATGTGGTCGACGGCGTACCAGATCGCTGGATTGTTGCCGTCTCCCTCCATCTCGTTGCCGATTCCCCACATCAAGACCGCCGGGTGGTCCTTGTATTTTGTGATCGCATCGACACAGGTCTGCAATTGAGCCGCAACCTCTGCTTCGCTCTGATAGTTAAAACCATGTCGCGGATGTCCCAACCACAATCCAACGCAGACACTCAAGTTGTTTTTGTGAGCGGTGTCGAGCACATGATCGAGATTTTCAGTCGACCAAGTGCGGATCGAATTCCCGCCAGCCGCCGACAAGCGATCCAAGTGCTGCGTCCCGCCGACGCCGCGAACGACGTAATCCTTGCCGCCGCGGAGCAGGCGAAATCCGTCGGTCTGATCGTGGTGAAGGGTTACTGGAATTTGAGCTGCCGTCTCGCCGACCACGATGAACACCAACAACGTCGCCAAAACGAGAGCTTGCAATTTCGATCGTTCTGCGAACATGAGAGACCTCGTTTAGGATCGTGGAAAGATCGGATCAAAGGATCTGCTGCCAGGGGAACTCCAGCTGATCGATCGCCTCAATCGGTGCCGAGGTGGCCAGCGTCGCCGACCACCGCGATGAAGGAGGACTGCGATGCAGCAGCCACCGCGAAGGGCCCGACTTTTCGTTGGCGACAGCGAAACGGAGACTCGCGTCGATTTCGATCTGCAAGGGACTGAGATAGAAGCCGTAGCCCGTCGCTTTTAAGACTGCTTCTTTGGCAGTCCAGTGATCGAACCACAGCGAATTGCTGGCGTCGAGCAACCGCTGCCGCTCGGTCTCGGTGTAAACCTGGCGGTCGATTCCCGGCCGCGACTTCATCTCGCGGATCGCTTCGATGTCGACGCCTAACGGATTTTGGGAACCAACCGCCAATAGCGCGATGTCTTCGGTGTGTGACAGATTAAAGAAGAGCGACGGAGCGAGCTGCATCGCGGCGAAGTCGACGATCGGCCGGCCCATCTTCTCCACCGCCAGGACGACTTCGGCGGCGGGGCGCTTCAGATAGCTGCCGAGAATAAATCGCATCGCCACGTGCGCCGAGGCGTACCGCAATCGCAGCGGTTGCGAAACGAAGCGACTCGCCTTCGCAAACTCCTCGTCCGACAACACCTCTCGAGCCAGCAGATCGTTCTCGGGGACCAGGCAATCGGGAAACGGGCCTCCGTTGGGCTCCAGATCGATCCGCCACAGATGGACGGTGTTCGGCGACAGAAGAGGAGACGAAAACATCCAGGCCAATCGGTTTTGGTTTGTGCAGCGGAGAAGAGCAGAATCTGTTGGGGGAGCTGTTGGCCCCTCCAGCAACATCAATTGTTATTTTCTAGTCTAATTTAGCCGCAGTGACGACGCCGCCGCCGGCCTGGCTAGGCATCGCGCAGCCGCAGGGCACGGAAAAGCGTATTTGTCCATCTCGCGTGCCCCAAAGCGGTTGCTTCGGCGAAGATAAATTTGATATCGTTAGTTCGATGAGGCCTGTTGCCCGAACATTCTAACCAACTTACCTATCCAAGGCAGTCTTTCATGGCAGACCAGAAGTCCGCACTCATTACCGGGATCACCGGCCAAGATGGTTCTTACCTGGCTGAATTGCTGCTCGAGAAGGGCTACCTCGTACACGGACTGGTACGCCGAAGCAGCACTTTTGGCACTGAGCGAATCGACCACATCTACCAGGATTTGCACGCCAACCCGACGCTGATGCTGCACTACGGCGACCTGACCGACGGCCAGGCGTTGACCAACCTCGTGCTCGATATCAAGCCCGACGAGATCTACAACCTGGGCGCCCAAAGCCACGTGCGGGTCTCATTCGACCAACCGGTCTACACGTTGCAAACCGTGGGCGTGGGGGCGTTGAACGTTCTCGAAGCCGCTCGACAACTGCAGAAGATCAAAGAGGTCCGCGTCTACCAAGCTTCCAGTTCGGAAATGTACGGTGATGTACTGCAGACACCGCAAACCGAAACGACGCCATTCAACCCACAGAGCCCTTATGCCTGTGCAAAGGTTTACGCGTTCCACCAAACCGTCAACTATCGCGAAAGCTACGGCCTGTTCGCTTGCAACGGGATCCTGTTCAATCACGAATCCGAACGCCGCGGCGAGACATTTGTAACCCGCAAGATCACCCGCGCCGCGACGCGGATCAAAGCGGGTCTGCAGAAGAAACTGTATCTTGGAAACCTGGACGCCAAACGCGACTGGGGCTACGCCAAGGATTACGTCGAAGGAATGTGGCGGATCCTGCAGCACAGCGAGCCGGACGACTTCGTGCTGGCGACTGGCGAAACTCAATCGGTGCGTGAATTCCTTCGCTTGGTCTTCGAGCAACTGGAACTCAACTGGGAGGATTACGTGGAGATCGATCCGCGTTACTTCCGGCCGGCCGAAGTTGAATTGCTGTTGGGCGATCCTTCCAAAGCGAAGGAAAAGCTGGGCTGGACCGCGTCGACCGACCTCCGCGAACTGGCTCGCATCATGGTCGAACACGACCTCGAACTGGCACAGCGCGAAGCTCACGCCAAGACGTTTGTCGCTGGCAGTGCTTAAAAGAATCGGCGTCCCCGCACAGAATGGCAGGGAGATGCACATCGTTGCAGCGATCGAGAAATGCCAGCGAGCCAGCAAAGGCTGGCTCGCTAATTTCACTGCAGCGTAAAATCCGTTTAGCAGTCGTGGCGGAGGTTTACCGCCATGCACCTCGAGCAACCTTTGTGTTATGCTGCCGATGTGAAGCCCCTCAAATTTTACCGGTAAGGTAAATGCAGGCGGCTGGCGGTTCAGGCGATGGCTGCACCGAGGCTGTCTATCCATCCTACAATTTTCCCTTCGACCGCCACGATGCTTTCCGAAGGGGCACGACTCAGGAGTTCAAACGAATGTCACAAGCTGAAATGACCAGAGAAGCTTACAAAGTCAAAGATATTTCGCTGGCCGAATTTGGTCGCAAAGAGATCATGCTGGCCGAAAACGAAATGCCAGGCTTGATGGCATTGCGTGAAAAGTACGGCAAATCGAAGCCATTGGCTGGCGCTCGCATCGCTGGCTGCTTGCACATGACGATCCAAACCGCCGTTCTGATCGAGACCCTGGTCGAACTGGGCGCCGACGTAACTTGGAGCTCGTGCAACATCTTCAGCACCCAAGACCATGCCGCCGCCGCGATCGCAGCCGCTGGCATCCCGGTCTACGCTTGGAAGGGAATGAGCGAAGAGGAATTCAATTGGTGCATCGAACAAACGCTGACTTTCCCAAGCGGTGAAAAACTGAACATGATCTTGGACGATGGCGGTGACTTGACCGCGATGGTTCACGAACGCTTCCCCGAACTGCTGGACGACATCCGCGGAATCAGCGAAGAGACGACCGCCGGTATCCACCGCCTGCAAGTCCTCGAGAAGAAGGGCCTGTTGAAGGTTCCTGCGATCAACGTCAACGACTCGGCGACCAAGAGCAAGTTCGACAACCTGTATGGCTGCCGCGAATCGCTGGCTGACGGCGTGAAGCGAGCCACCGACATCATGTTGGCGGGCAAAGTTGCTGTCGTCGCCGGTTACGGTGACGTCGGAAAGGGCTGTGCCCACAGCCTGCAACGCTACGGTTGCCGCGTGATCGTCACCGAAATCGATCCGATCAACGCGCTGCAAGCTGCGATGGAAGGCTTCGAAGTCACCACGATGGACAACGCCGCCAAAGAAGGCAACCTGTTCGTCACCACCACCGGTAACAAGGACATCATCCTGGGCGAGCACATGGCTGCGATGCCCAACGATGCAATCGTCTGCAACATCGGTCACTTCGACACCGAAATCGACATCGCGTGGCTGGAGCGTGAAGTCGCTGCGGGCAAGGTCACCAAGCTGAACATCAAACCAGCTGACATCGGTGCCGTCGATCGCTACACCTTCGCCGACGGCCACTCGGTCATCGTTCTGGCTCAAGGCCGCCTGGTTAACTTGGGCTGTGCGACCGGACACCCAAGCTTTGTGATGAGCACCTCGTTCACCAACCAATGCTTGGCTCAGATGGAACTGTGGTCGAACACCGATCAATACGAAGTCAAAACCGTCTTGCTGCCGAAGCGTTTGGACGAAGAAGTCGCTCGCTTGCACTTGGATAAGCTGGGCGTGAAGCTGACGACGCTGACCGAAGACCAAGCCGAATACATGGGCGTGCCAGTTGAAGGCCCTTACAAGCCCGACCACTACCGCTATTAATCGACTGCGATCGGGGTCCAGTGAACGCCTTCATTTGGGGGCATTTTCGACACCCGATCCAGCGTTAACCAAATGATGATACGGCCGCGCGTTGCGAAACGCGTGGCCGTTTTTTATGGCACCATCGCGCCGGCCGCCCGAACGATTTAGCTCCCGCTGCCGTAGAAGCTACCGAAATCAAGCTGGGCCAACGTGAAATCTTGGAGAGCTGCGATTGACTTCTCTGCCGGCACGTTGATACTAAAAAGAAGCTTCATTCACTCCGAGACCTATCCGTTGCATTCCCCACGCGCTCGATTATCGACGCTGCTGCTGTACTTCCTGCTATTTGCAGGTGGACCGGGAATGCATTACGCCCCGATCTTTGGGCTGCACGGTCACGGCGATTGCTCGCACGCCAACTGTCCAACGGAAAAGTCTGTCTGTCACGACGGATGTTGCCACGAGGCGGCACCGACCGATTCGGTTGCCGATGTTGCGACGGACTGTGATGGAGCTTGTGCCCTTTGCGATTTCTATTCGCACGCCAATCCAACGATCGCCTCACCGCAGCGGCTTGCTGCGGACGACGCGATTGCACAGGCTGACCCTACGACAACGGTAGGGCATCCCAACGAAAACGTTGCTTCTTATTCACCGCGCGGACCGCCGCGTGTCTAGGTATCGCTAGCGATGCTTACGCATCCGCTGGAAGTCTGTCTGCGCGATAGCCTCCGTTTAGATCCCCTGAAGATCTGCTGCGCGCCGCTGCTCGATCGCCCCAGGAAACCGAATTTGGTTCCTACGATCCGAGTTCATCCGAATACCTATTATCTCATTCATTGATAAGAAGCCATTGATGTTGTCCTCAAAACACGCACGCCCTCGCGGCGGCTTTACGCTGGTTGAACTGTTGGTCGTGATCGCGATCATCGGAATCCTGGTCGCCTTGTTGCTCCCCGCCGTGCAAGCCGCTCGCGCCGCCGCACGACGAACCCAGTGCAAAAACAACTGCAAACAAATCGGCCTGGCCTTGCACAACTACCACGATTCGTTCCGCCAGTTCCCCGCCGGATGGATCAGCTACCAAGGCGAGTTCGAACCGGGTTGGGGCTGGGCTGCCGCGATCCTGCCGTTCGCCGAACAGAACAACGTCTATGAGCAGATCGACTTCCGATTGCCGATCGAAGACAGCATCCACGATGCCGTTCGCGAAACGGTCCTTTCGATGTACATCTGCCCTAGCGACATCGCCCCGGACCAGTTCTTGATCGCCGAAGGTTCCGGCGGCCATGTCCACTCGCACAGTGCCAGCGTCGTCGCTCCGACCTCGTATGCGATGAGCAGCGCGATTGTTGAAAGCGTCGATCACGACGGCCCTCATCTGTTCACCGTATCGAAGTCGAACTATGTCGGCGTCTTCGGATCGTTTGAGATTCACGACAATCCCTATCGCGGCGACGGTGCGTTTTTCGCTGACAGCCGCTTGCGTTTCCGCGACTTCGTCGATGGCACCAGCAGCACGATGATGGTTGGCGAACGCTTCGGGCGTCTAGGAAGTGCGATCTGGCACGGCGTCATCCCCGAAGCTGCCGAGCCCGAAGCACGGGTCGTTGGCGTAACCGACCACTCGCCGAATTCGGATCACATGCACTTCGAAGACTTCAGCAGCGAACATGTCACCGGAGCTCACTTCACTCTGGCCGATGGCTCGGTCCGAATGATCAGCGACACGATCGACCTGGACGTCTACCGCGCGCTGTCGACTCGCCAAGGTGGCGAACCGATCCAGAACGCCAGCTTCTAACATGCTGCTTCCATCCCGGCGCCGCTCGGAAACCAACGGCGTCGGGAAACGCTACAGCTGCGAAACCAATCCTACTGCCGGCCGAATCGTTAAGACTTTACTGGCCTCGCCGGCGTAAACGCATTGGCGAATGCCGAGACCAGCAACCAAGTGATCAAGAAATAGATCAGCATTCCGGTCGCCGCCCACCACAGCGGCGAGTCCTTGGGAACGACCTGCAAAACCATCTCGGCGACGGGATGATGGATCACGTAGGCGATCAAAGCGTTCTGGCCAAACAGCGCAAACAGCCGCACGCGCAGCGATCCTAGATCGCAGGCGAGCACAAAAAACGCGTAGACCACACAGGTCATTCCGATTGAAAACCAGATGAAGCTTTGCGTGACAACTCGCTTGTCCATCATCCAGTAGTTCAGTTTTCGCTGCTCGGTTCCCGGCGGCTCCATAAACGGAGCTTCCGCCAATAGCGATCCCCACGATCGTCCTTCCAGGTTCGCCCACGGCGGGACGACCGGCGACGCGGCAAACCTTTCGTCTTTGTCGCTAACCACCGGAACCGCATTGGTTTCGCGGACATCATAAAGCGTCGTCAGGCAAGAAGCGGCATAGCCCAGCCCCATCAAGACGGCTCCGCTGACAAGCAGCACGCCGACGGCGCGGCGAATCGATTGACTCGACATGAGGTCATAGACCAACGAACCGGCCAGCATCACCACGCTCCAACTGATCAATCCAAAGCAACCGCCGTCCCACGCGCGGCGGCCGGTCGTTCCCAGCCAATCGTCGAACCAGTTCGGTTGTCCGTAGACGAACCAATAATTGAACCATCCCGACAGCGCAATGTGCAGGATCGACAGACCGATCGCGATCGCCAAACGCACCCGCGGCGAGCACTCGATCACCGGTACCAGCAGCAGTTGCGTGACGCCGATGATCGCCAACACCTCCCACAAATCCGCTTTGATCAGTTCGGCGATAAACTTATGCACCCCCGCCGAATCGACGCCTGCCCACGTTTTGAAACTGCTGCCCAATCCGTACAGCACCAACGACAATAGCACCAATCCGAGCGAACGACGCAGCATGCCGATCCACGTTGCCCGGCGGCCCGCTTTCGCAACCTTCTTGATCACCGACAGCCGATAGGAAAAACCGCAGGCGAACAGGAAACCGGGCATGATCGAATCGGCCCAGCTGAAGTGCGTGTTATTGTGCTTGAGCACTTGGTGCGTGATCGACAGTCCGCCCAAAAAATTGACGACAAACATTCCCGCAACGGCATAGCCACGAAACTGGTCCATCGAAACAACGCGAGACGACCGAGCCTCGGTCGCCACCGGATCTACCGCGGCTGAAGACATCGAATGCACCTGACGAGAAAAGAGAAAAAAAGCAAGGCAAACGCGAATCCGTAAAAGCTACAGCCGCAAGAAGATCTTCTGCTTCTCCAAACTGCGGACAAACGTCCACGTGATCAGAAAAAACAGCAACAGTCCCGATGCGACATACCAGCCGGGTGAGTCTTTGGGAATGAACGGCTTGACCGCCATCCCGACCATTTCGTGCAACACGTACGCCGCCAACGCATTGGTTCCAAACGTCTGGAAGAACGACCAACGCAGCGTTAACAGATCGCACGCGATGTAGAACAGCAGATAGACCAGCACCGAAACCCCAGCGCAGAACGTGACGTACGACAGCGTCCCGCCGCGTTGGCTCATCATCCAGTAGTTCCATTTGCGATGCGACTGGTCGGGCGGCGCCACAAACGGCGGCTCGGCTAGCCGGTCGCTCCACGATTTCGCGTCCCACCAACGGTGAAACTGTGCGGCGGTTGGCAGCACCGGATCGTCCGCCAGCTTTGAATCGCTGACCGAGATCGGCAGCGCTGGCGTCACGTCGTACATTCGCGTCCCACACGACATCGCGTAACCAAGCAGAATCAAACCGCAGCCCCAGCCGGCCAGACGCAGCAGCGGCGCGCGGCCGGCCCCCGCAATCACAGCGTCGCAAACCAATGTGCCCATCAATGTTGGAACCGACCAAGTCAAGAAGCCCAACGGCCCGCCATCGATTCCGTTGGGGCTGGTGTTCACCCATGCGTAGTTGAACCAATACGACAGCAGCACATGCGCGATCGCACTTCCTACCATCCACAAACAACGAACCCGCGCGGTGGCGGCGATCACCGGCAGGATCCACAACGAAGTCACCGCGATGTGCATCAGCGTTTGAAACCAGTTCCGCTTCAGCAGTTCCGGCAGGATCCCCGCCGGCCCCAACGCAACCAACTCTTCCCAGGTGCTTGCAGGAGGGGAGACGTTGTAGATCACGATCGAGACAAGCATCAGTCCCAACAGACGCCGCACCATCCGCCAGTTGGCCGCCGCGGCGCCATCGCGCTGCACTCGTCGACCAAACGTCAATCGAAAGGCAAACCCAACCGCAAACAAAAACTGCGGCATGATCGTGTCGGCATAACTGCAGTAATCGTGATGGTGCTTCAACACCGCTGGCGAGACGGAAAAGCTGGCCAGGAAATTGACTAACAACATTCCGACAACGGTATAACCGCGGAATTGATCCAATGACACGATTCGCTTGCGACTGTCGGATCGATCGACGGCAGCGGATGGGTTTTCGATGGCTGCCGTCATTTTCTGGAGTTCGCCCGTTGAGGGATTTAGCGTTTGCCGGAGCGTTGCCTGTGGCAGGCCCCGGTGCGCGCGATGGTGCGGATGGTTTGTAGGTGTTTTTTTGTGAGCTCGAGAGCGGAGTTTGGGAGGAGTGGGCGGTGTAGTAATGGGGCCCGCGAGCGGAGCTGGGGAGATTTGACGTAATGCAGCGGCCCGCGAGCGGAGTCGCGGGACCACGGTGCGCGGGACCACTTTTTACTGCGAAGATAATTATTGCGTGGCGGCGGTGGCGGTTTCAATCGCTTGGATCGCCGATTTGGCGTCGCTTCGAACTTTCTCGTCCGAAGTTTCCTCGATCGCCTTTTGCAACTCAGGAATCGCTCCCTTCGCAAATGCCCCCATCCGCCCCAACTCGCGTGCCGCTTGAGCGTTCTTCTTGAGGCTGTTCTTGCGGTGAAGCATCTCGATCAGATACTCCTTCTTCTGATCGTCAGATTTTGCCATCTGCCCCGGCGCTTGCGGTTCGGTCGCCGTCGGCTCCGGATCGCCACCACACCCCATAATTCCAAGACTTCCAATCGCCAGAGCGACCCAAACGACAACGCGCATCATATCTCGAGTACCCTCAAATGGAATGCCGCGGATCGCATGGACGGCGATGCGTCCGAAAGCCCGCGGCGGGTTGAATTTGATCTTCAGGAAGCAGACAACAACGCTTCCTCGACACGACACCGCAAGCCTTCCAAGCGGGCGGTGTCGTGCGCAGAAATCACAAAACGTGATGGAACGTGGCTTAGAGACCGGTGAGGGCTTCGCCCCCACCGATCGTCGAGCTGCCGCGATACAGGGTCATGTCGATCGTCTCGCTGACGAAACGGACCGCCCCGTCGGCCAACAGGAACATCCCGCCGCCCGGATGTTGGCTGCGGAAGTTCGACGTGCTGTTGAGCCCGCCGTTGGCACTGCTGGTGGTATCGCGTTGCTGGTCGCTACGGTCGCCTCCTGAATCTAGCGCCATGTAGCTGTCGGTGACGGGCCATTTGTTCAAGCGTTCCATCGTGCAACCAAAGGCGTTGGTTCCCAGCACGCTCGGCAGATCCTCGTCTCCAGGCTGGCCAACCAACCAGCCAAAGTTGGCTTCGAACCGCTGACCACCAAAGTCTGGATTGGTGCAGTTCACCCCGCGGCACAGCGGCCAGGCCGATCCCCCAGCTGCTTCGCCCATCGCAAACGTGTTGCTTGTCCCATCGGTCACCTCCGCAATCCGGACCTTCGTCGCGCGATTGAACATCCCTTTTTCCGAAGCCGGAATCGGGCCGTTCAAATAGCCCTTCTTCGATCCTCGTTGACGACGACCATCGGCAGCGAGGATGAACCCAGATGCCTGTTGGTCAGCGCGGTCCCAATCGACAGCCCATGCATCGTTGATCCCTTTGCAGAAAGCGTAGTGCATCGCCCCAAACTCAGGCACACCGATACTGGGAGAATGGATTTCATCCCCCGCCGGTCCCCATTGAGCGACCGGGTTAGTCGGCCCGTTCGTCGCCGAAGGACAGATCGCCGTCTCCAGCACCACCGTTTCGATGTCCGAACTGGCGGCCGCGTCGTACCAGTCTCCGTTGACACCAGGTGCGTCTTGCAACGCCGTCTGTTCCATGAACGGCAGCAATGCGATCGTCGCATGGGTTTGCACGTACATGTAACCATCGCTGGCCGCCCGCGGCACATCGCCCATAGGGAACGCCCTGTAAACATCGTGGAACGTGTGCATCGCGATCCCAAACTGCTTCATGTTGTTGGTGCACTGCATCCGACGGGCGGCTTCGCGAGCCGCTTGAACCGCTGGCAATAACAAGCCAACAAGAATGCCGATGATCGCAATAACGACCAACAACTCGACAAGCGTGAAGCCTGTCTTTCGAAAACGCGGACCTTGGACACAAGACATGTCATGACTCCGAATCGATAGATTTAAGAAAAGTTGCGAAGCGAGCGCTTGCATTGAATGTCGACGCGGCGCTCAGCGCGACGTGTTAGACATCTCAACGCTGATTAGATTCGATTACACTCTACAGTCAAGAGATTTCTCTCCGCAGAAGTTTTAATTCTGCGCAAAGCGATGCCCCGAAGTAATGCTGCCATCCTCCGACGGCGACAGTCTGCAGTCAGAAGAACCGCGCACAACCCAACATCTCAATCAACAGGAACCGCCACAGCGACACACCAAAGGAGGGGACGGGCATTTGCTAGAAATCCAGCAAATCGCGGGAGAGCCACCACGATCGACAGCCTTCAAGCCGTTCACACGGTACCGCGACCAGAGGCGGTAATCAGACAGCGCCGCTCTCCAGCTGCCGCCCAACATCGCGCGGCCGACGGAGAGCACCGGTGGGCAAAAAAAATTTCCCCAAGCAGACAATCTTCATCTCATCTACCCAATCCGCTGACGATTTCAGCGGCGTCCGGTGTCGATTCGACGACGCTTCGAGCGCAGCCCAACACTGCCGCCTTACATCGGCAGCACATCTTCGTCGACCTGCGGCAGATCCTCGAGACTGCCCAATCCGAATAAGTTCAAGAAACGCTGCGTCGGATAATATTTGGGGACCGCGCGGCCCTCTCCTTCGGCTTTCTCTCGCGTGACGTCCAACAAGCGTCGCCGGACCAATTGATTCAACAGCGGACCACAATCGCGGCCGCGTTGATTGGAGAGATCGGGAGCCGAGATGCCGGGCTGGTAGGCGACCAAGGCCAGAATCTCCAGAGCCACCTGCGACAGCCGCGCCTCGCGCACTTTGCCGTAAAAGACACGGCGAACCGCATCGACCTCGGGCGACAATAACATCCGGTAGCCCCCCTGTTCCTTGTCAATCCGCATCGCGTGCCCATCCTCGCGATAGATCGCGTTGAGCGATTCGATGATCGATTCGACCTCCTTGGGACTCACATCGCGCATCACGCGAGCGAGTTCTTTGGCGGTCAACGGCTTGTTTTCGGGGTGCCCGATGAACAACGCGGCTTCGACGATTCCCTCGGGCGTCGGCGGTTCGATCAGCTGTTCGTCGATCGGATCGATTTCAGCCGCCGCCGCCTCCTCCACCGCTTCGGTGTCGGCCACTTCCGCAGGCGGCGGTTCGGGCATCAGCCCAGCTTCAACCATCGCCTCGGCATAAGCTGCGCCGAGATCGTCCAACGAAAAATCGTCTTCTGCTTCGTCTTCTGCTTCGTCTTCTGCTTCGTCTTCTGCTTCGTCTTCTGCTTCGTCTTCTGCTTCGTCTTCTGCTTCGTCTTCTGCTTCGTCTTCTGCTTCGTCTTCTGCTTCGTCTTCTGCTTCGTCTTCTGCTTCGTCTTCTGCTTCGTCTTCTGCTTCGTCTTCTGCTTCAACCTCTGCTTCGTCTTCCTCGGACTCGCCTAGCTCATCGACGAGTTCGTCGTCGACCTTGGCTTTACCTTCTTGTTCCTCGTCGGCAGTGTTGTCGTCATCCATGGTTGATCACACTTTACGCGGGGCTAGATTGAAACGAAGATCGTCGGCGGCGACATCGCGCCGCGCAGACTTTGCACGCTGGCGTGCCGACTTAGAAGCTCAAAAGTTGAAAGGATTAAAACCATTCTTGGGTTGTCGGCTTCAGCACGATTTCCGGCACATGAGCTCGCGGCGGCAGCGAGGCGATCGAGACCATCAGCGCACCAAAGTCCTCTGGCTGCAGGATCGAATCGCGATGCTCTTGGCTGACCGGATTGGGGCGTTTGTCCAACAGCGGCGTATTGACTTCGCCCGGATAGACGTTGGTGATCCGCACACCTTCGTCGCGGACTTCGTTCGACGCCGCGGTTCCCATCGCAGTCATGGCGAACTTGCTGGCACAATAAGCGATGCCGCCAAGCTGGATCGCGCGTTTGCCGGCGATGCTGGAGATGTTGATGATCAGGCCATCGCGGCGAGCTCGCATCGCGGGCAGAACAGCATTCATCACGTTGTACCCGCCGGTCGCATTGATCGCCAATACTTGGTCCCATTGCTCTGGCTGCATCTGCGCCATCGAACGGGTCGCGATGTTGATTCCCGCCGCGTTGCAGACGATATCGACAGGGCCGATCGTTTCGGCAACCCAAGCGAACAGCGAGTCGACGCTCTCGCGATCGGCGACATCAGCCGACCGGACAGCGATCGGGTGGGGCGAAGCGACCGAATCAGCAAATGTTTGCAACGTTTCGATCCGACGTCCGGCGATCACCACGCGGCAGCCCGCTTCGGCAAACCCGCGAGCGATCCCCGCGCCGATCCCCGTCCCGCCACCGACGACGACGGCGACCTTATCCTTCAAAACACTCATCCTGTCGAATCCCTGTTCCCGATGTACGAATTTACACAACCCCAGCGAATCCGCTGGCGAGCTTCCATTGTTGATAACGTCTTCAATATAACGACTGTTAAGATCCCGAATACCGACGATCGCCAACAGCGATCGGGCTCAGCGGGGGCTCATCGAGTGCGAAACGTTTCCGCGGCAGGCGGTCGCCCCGCCGCGAGGTCCGGGGCAATTCAGCGGTTGCAAGTTGAGGCATCCGCCAGCATGCGTTAGCATCCGGTTCGCTGGGACAACGCCGCGCTAACGCGTGCCGGCTAATTTGCCTGATCATAAACACTTCACAGCACTGGCCGCAGGGTGCTCTGGATTGACAGAGAAACCATTGGAGGCGTACATTAACACGTTTTTCCTCGACCAAATTGAATGCGACGATGGCCACCCGTCGGCGTCGTCAACGTTCCGGCGCGAAGGAGCCAGTGTGGATCAGGCAATTGCCAAAGCGGACACCTTAATCGAAGCGATGGGCTGGATCCGTCAATTCCGAGGTAAGACGACCGTCATCAAGCTCGGCGGCAGCTTGCTGGACGATACCGAAGCGCTCCATCACATCCTGCTGGACGTGATCTTTATGGAAACCGTCGGGATGCGCCCCGTGATCGTGCACGGCGGCGGCAAGGCGATCAATCGCGCGCTGGCTGCCGAGGGAATCGAGCCGGTCTTTATTAAAGGACGCCGCGTGACCGATCCCGGCACGCTGCAGATCGTCCGCAAGGTGCTCGCTGGCGAAACCAACACGATGATCACGCAGGAAGTCGAGCGGATGGGAGGTCGGGCGATGAACCTGAGCTTCGATACGACCTGCGTTTTGCGAGGCAAAAAACTCGAACTCGAAGGCGAAGCCGACCTCGGCGCCGTCGGTTACGTCACCGATGTCGACCGCCACGTGATCGAGAGCCTCTCTTATACTAACCAGGTCCCCGTGATCCCTTCGATGTGCGAGGGCCCCGACGGCAATCCGCTGAACGTCAACGCCGACACCGCCGCGATGGCTGTCGCCCAGGCGTTGGGAGCCGAGAAGTTGATCTTCTTGAGCGACGTCAACGGCGTCCGAATGGACAAAGACGATCCCAGCACGACGATCCGCTCGCTGACAAGCGAGGAAGCAAAAGAACTGATCGCGTCGGGCGTGATCGACGCGGGAATGATCCCGAAAGTCGAAGCCTGTCTGGAGACGTTGGACCGCGGCGTGGGCAAGGTTCACATCGTCGATGGCAAACTGCGACACTCCCTGTTGCTGGAAATCTATACGACCAGCGGCATCGGGACTGAGATCGTCAAGCAACGGCTGCCGATTCAATAACGTTGCGAGATTTAGAACGTCGCAAGACAATTTGGCGAACCCGCCGCGTCCCCTTGTCCTCTTTATCGCTTTCCCCTATTTCCGAGCGTGGAGCATCGTCCTTTGAGTGATTACCTTTCGTCGTCCGACACCGTGGAATTGTTCGATCAATTTGTGATCCCCAACTACGTTCGCTACCCGGTGAATTTGGTCCGCGGCGAGGGTTCGAAGGTCTGGGACAGCGAAGGCAAAGAGTATTTGGACCTGTTCCCGGGCTGGGGCTGCAATCTTTTGGGACACTGCCCGCCGCGGATCGTCGAAGCGGTCCAAAAGCAGGTCGCCGAATTGATCCACGTCCCCAACACCTGGTACATGCAACAGCAGGGCCAGTGGGCTCAACTGTTGAGCGAGCGGAGCTTTGGCGGCCAAGCGTTTTTCTGCAACAGCGGTGCCGAAGCGAATGAAGCGGCGATCAAGCTGGCGCGGCTGCACACGCCCGCCGAACGCTACAAGATCATCACCTTCACCGGCGGTTTCCACGGCCGAACCCTTGGCGCCCTGACCGCTACCGCGCAACCAAAGTATCACGAGGGCTTGGGCCCGTTGGTCGCCGGGTTCACCTATTGTCCCTTTGGCGATCTGGCAGCGGTTCGCGAAGCGGTCAGCGATCAAACCTGTGCGATCATGCTCGAACCGATTCAAGGCGAAGGGGGCGTTCAAATTCCGCCCGACGGTTTCCTGCAAGGACTGCGAGAACTGGCCGACGAGCACGGCCTGGTACTAATTTTTGATGAAGTTCAAACCGGATGCGGCCGGACCGGCGAGTGGTTTGGATATAAGTATTTTGGTGTCGAACCCGATATCATGACGCTCGCCAAATCGCTCTGTGGCGGCATTGCCGGCGGAGCGATGATGGCCCGTCCCGAGATCGCTGCCAGCCTGAAACCAGGCACGCATGCGTCGACTTTTGGCGGCAATCCGATCGCGGCAGCCGCGGGAATTGCAGCGATCGAAACGATCGAAGCCGAGGGGCTGTTGGATCATGCAAAGCAATTGAGTCAATTGATCGAAGACAAGGCCAACGCGTTGGTCGATCAGTTTGAATTCGTACGCCAAGTGCGTGTCGCCGGGTTGATGATCGGTATCGAACTGGATATCGAAGGCGCACCGATCGTCGCTCAATGCATGAAACAAGGTCTGTTGATCAATTGCACCCAAGGTAACATCTTGCGTTTGCTGCCCGCAATGAATCTAGAACTCTCCGATGCGGAGCGTGGTCTGGACATCATCGCCGAAGCATTGCAAGCGGTTGGTCGCGAATCGATCGAAGCCTAATTATCCGTCCGATTATCTGATTTTAAGGATCCGAAGATGCGTCACCTACGCACGCTATTTGATCTCTCGCCCGCCGAAGTCAAACAAATCCTGGCGACCGCGCTGACACTGAAAACGCGACTGGCCGAAGGCGACCGAACGCCGATCTTGCCAGGCCGAGTGCTTGGTCTGCTTTTCGAAAAACCGAGCCTGCGGACTCGCGTCAGCTTTGAAGCCGGAATGGCGCAGCTGGGCGGATCGAGTCTGTTTCTCGGTTCGGATGTCGGATGGAAGACCCGGGAATCGGCAAGCGATTTCACCCGCGTGATCGGTCAGTATCTGGACGTCGTCGTCTGCCGAGCTAAAGGCCACGACCGCGTCGAAGAACTGGCGCAGTTCAACGCGTTGCCGGTCGTCAACGGCCTGACCGACCTGTCGCATCCCTGCCAAGCCTTGGCCGACATGCTGACGATCCTCGAGACGTTTGGCACATGTTCGGGCAAACACATAGTCTTTGTCGGCGACGGCAACAACGTCGCCCGCAGCTTGGCCCTGATCTGCGCGATGCTGGACGCTCGCTTCACCTTGGCCTGCCCCGCCGGATATGAGATCGATGCCCCGTGGATCGAGCGGATTCGCAGCGAATATCCCGACGCGCAAATCGAGCAGGTTCGCGACCCGATGCCGGCGGTAGCCGATGCCGACGCGATCTACACCGACGTCTGGACCAGCATGGGACAGGAGGACGAACGTGCCGAACGCGTCAAGATCTTCCAAGACTATCAAGTCAACGAAGCCCTGCAGGCGGCCGCTCCCAAGGAGTGCCAAATCCTCCACTGCCTGCCAGCGGTTCGCGGCGAAGAGATCACCGAAGGCGTGATCGAAAGCCCGCAGAGTGCGATCGTTCAGCAAGCCGGCAACCGCATGCACGCTCAAAAGGCGCTGTTGGTGTGGCTGATCGAACCGAACTGGATCGCGGAAAACGTCAAGTAATCGCGCGGCCATAAAAGAATCGCGGCCATTCAACGGCCGCTTTCCTGTCGCGTGTTTCTTATCGAGAGCTCCTCTCGATCGCCGTCGCTTGCAGAATCATTTCCGCAGCGACGGCGCGGCGTCAGCTTCTCTATAGACCTGGGACCGCCGAGCGCTGCCAAAACTCGCGGTACTGCTGACTGCGAGTCTGCGTCGCGGCGTTCCGCTTGCGGGCCGCTTCGGCTTCGCCCGCCTGAGTGATCGGCGGCGGATAGGCACTCATCGCCCGAAACGGCAGCGGACCCGTCGTCTGACCAGCCAGCGTGTGCAGGTCGGCATCTTTATCCCACCCGACGCAGTGCAGAACAAAGTCCCGCTTCCAGCCCACCGGGATCGGTTCGGCGGGGACGGGAAAACGGAGCTGCATCTCGTCGCCTGCCGCCATCACGACCATGTCGTCATCCCAGGCGGCCAGCTTCGCCAAAACGTCGCCATACTGCGTAAGATTCCCGCTCAGCGGAGGCCACTTCGGCGCGGTCGACGCGTTTTCATAATCGTAGCGATGCGGTTGAGTCGATTGCCGCGGCAGCTGAGCCGAATAGCCATGGAAGCCGAGCGATGCCGATTGCAGTTCCAATGCGTATTGCCGGGTCTCAACGTCGGGCGGATCGACGGCAACCACCGCTTGGTCCCAATAGATTTGAGCCGAGGTGCGAATCCGAACCCGACGATCCTCGGGATTCAATTTGCCGGTGATGTCGACGACGATCGTCTTCGTCTTCCCGCCCGGGAATCCGATGTAAGGGATCGCTTTCTGCCAGCCACCTTCGCCGTCGGGGACTTCCAAAACGGGATAGATGACGCTCGCCAAATCGGGATTCTGGGCAATCTGAATATTGAGTGTCGTATCGGTCGGGAAGATCCATCCCGTCAGCACCAAAGACAATCGCTTGGCGGCTGGGTCGATGTCGGCCAGATCCAATTCGATCCAGTGCGGAACGCACAATCCTTGGACGTACTGTTCCCGGAATCCTTGGACGTAATCCTCGTCGGCGTGCCGCAATTGTTGCGTGACATCGTCGCCGGATGAATCGACGGCCGATCGAACCGGTTGGATGCAAGCCTTATCCAACGCGTGGATCTTGTGCTCGGCGATGCTCGGCGGGCCAACCTTCTCGTTTGTAAAGATCTCGACGTCGGCGGGATGATCGATCGCTGTCAGCTGCAGATGATCGAAGTAGGCAAGTTCCCAAAGCTCCTCGGTGATCCGCAGCTCATAAAATCCATCTTTCGGCTGAACGAAGCGACCATCGACTTTCAAGTATTCCCAAGGACGATCGGGGACAACTTTTCCGGGCGCAACCTGCAGCCCCAGCGGCGCCGCCCAAAGGCAATCGGTGACGAAGGCGAACTTCTCTCCATCCCAGCTGTAAAGATAGGGACATGATCCCTTGAGCGTTTGCTGTTCGTAAAGGATCTGATTCGCCGCGGGCTGGACGACGCTTTGAGTGACGCCGTTGGGAAGGATCGCTCGCAGCGTGATCGCTTCGGATTCGGTCCCCATCCCGAAATGAGTGATCGGATCGGTGATGACTTGAGCGCGGTAGTAGGGGCCGTAGCGGAGCTCCAGAACCGATCCGATCGCGTAATGATTCACGCGGCCGCTGGCGTTGTCATCGATCCCCTTAAAACTGGCTCGCAGATAATTGCCCGTTCCCTGCGTCGTGTTGCTCGCGATCCAAACACCATCGTCGCTGGCGATCGCCAGATCGATTCGTCCATCGCCATCCCAGTCGCCTGGGCTGACGTCGCGAATCGCCGCGTCGGCTTCGATCGCAAATTCGCCCAGCGAACTGGCGGCGCCATCGAAGCCGAGGCTATCGATCGCCAAGCCCGCTTCGTTCCACGAGACGAGATCCAACCAAGCGTCGTTGTTAAACTCGCTGGTGACAAATTGCGGCCCAGCCAACGGCGAATTCGCCTGACCGACCTTTTTCCAAACCCCGATATCGCTCGTTTCGCTGAAGACGACCTGCAGCCCGTCCCCCTGTGCGATGATCGGATCCCACGAGACATTGCCGTCGATGTCGCCGACGCCGATCTTTGTCGCCACGCCGCCGTCGCCGGTGTGCCAATCTTTCGGTTGCCAGCGGAATTGCAAATGCAGCAAATTCTCGAGCACTCCGACCGTTCCGTCGCGCAAAACGGTTAGCAGATCGAGATCGAGATCGCGGTCGAAATCGACAAACGCAAAATCGATCGCCGGATTGTCCGACGGCGGCAATTGGCTGTGCGCGGAGACGGGAAAAAAAGTCATGTTCCCGCGATTGATCCAGATCTGCACGCCCTCGGTCTCGGTCCCCAGAACGAGATCGATATCGCCATCGGCATCGATATCGCAGGCGATCGAAGCGGTTACGCCGGTGATCGATTCCAAATTTGTCGGTTTTTCCGGAGTCCGCAATCGCTGCTGCGGATCGCTCGCCTCGGGGTTCGCTTGCAGCACCGTCACTCCCGCAGGCCCGGAGACGACAAAGCTGCGAAACGTATCGTGTTGATTGGCGCGCCTGGCGTCGCTGATATCCGTCGTCTGAACGCGCGACTTTCGCAACCGGTTGCGATCGCTCGAATCGACGAGAAACAAATCGGCGACGACAAAACGTTGGCTGTCCGCAGGAACCGTCGCGGTGGCGATCCTTTGCCAACGATCGTCCTCCCTTTGCAGGATGCTCAAACCGTCTTCGTCGAGGACCGCCAATTCCGAAGTTCCGTCGAGATCGAAGTCGACCCAAGCGACCTGTTTCGCCGCGGACCCTGTGGTTTCGGCGACGCTTTGAATGTCGAAGCTGATTGGAATCGGCGGCGTTGTTTCTCGATGCGACGCAGCCCACTGATCTCCCAATCGTCGCGACAGATCAAACGAAAGGAAATCGAGTTCGTGAGGCGTCGCCAGTCGCAGGTCGGTGCGATAGGCAGCCGTCCCTTTGTGCAGGTTGATCCAATAGTTTGTGTACAGTCCGGCCTGCTGCCAATCGTCATCGGCGATCGCCTGGATCACACGATCGGCAACGGCCAACGGCTCCATTCCCAGCGAGGCGGCGATCGTGGAGGTCTCCGGCACCAGCGGTTCGGCGAGTTCCTTCGATCGCTGCAACAATCGCGTTGCCGCGGGATCGCGTTGCTTGACCGCGACGTTAATCGCCTGCATCACGGCAAACAGATTGCGGGGATTCGCTTCGCTCGCCTCGATCAGCGTCGGCAGAACGCTTTGCGAAAGTTCGTCGTCGGTCGATTCGTCCAACGCGGTCGTTAGCGGGCCAACGAGCGCCAACCAATCGGGATGCTCGGCGAGTGTTTCGGTCAAAAACCGAACGTTTTCCGCAGCCAGTTGCGTCGCCTGTGACGGAGCAACTCGAGAGGCCTCGACTTGCATCAGGCGTGACTTGAGCCAAGCGGCGGCGGCGTTTTCGCCAGCCAGAGCGGCGAAGCTGTCGATATTCTGCTGCGCCGCGGCGACCGCGGCAGGAAACTGCTGACGTGCCGATTCGACAACCTCGGGATCGACACTTACGTTGTCGATCGTCGCGGCCAGTTGCCGCAAGCGGGAGACCGCATTGACGGCAAGGTTCTGCTGCAGACTGGGATCGTCGGGGAAAAGCGGCTGGATCGCCAGCAGCGTTGCTTGCGCCTGATCGACCTCGAGGTTTTCGATCTGCCCGACAGCGGTCCGCAACTGGGTCAACGTCTGCTGGACATCGACCTTTGGTCGCGTGAAGAACCAGATCCCAACGGCGGCGACGATAAAGATCGCTAGCGCCGCCATCAGCGGCTTGGAGACGGCGCCGCTTTTGGAATTCCCCTTCGCCGAGGTTCGATATCGACGCGTCATGGTTCGACTTCTTATTCGTCCGAAACCGTAACTTTGTCCATCTTGTCGCCTTGAGCGATCGAATCGACAACGTCTTGGCCTTCGATCACTTTACCGAACACGCTGTGCTTGCCGTCCAAGTGAGGGCAGGCGACGTGGGTGATGAAGAACTGCGAACCGTTGGTGTTAGGTCCAGCGTTGGCCATCGACAGAACGCCGGGACCATCGTGACGAAGTTCGGGAACAAATTCGTCTTCGAAGTTGTAACCAGGTCCGCCGGTTCCGGTCCCTTGAGGGCAACCACCTTGGATCATGAAGTCGGGGATCACGCGGTGGAAACTAAGACCATCATAAAAGCCTTTGCCCACCAAAGTCTCGAAGTTCTCGACGGTCTTTGGTGTCTGTTCGGGGAACAGTTCGATACGAATGGTACCTTTAGTTGTTTCAAATGTTGCAGTTTTCAACGAAACGCTCCGGCTGGGAGTTGAACGGGCAGAGGAGTTTCTGCCAGTGTGGATTACAAGTTGGTTTAGGCGTCAGCTTAAAGGGTGTCGGCGGGCCCGGCAACCTGTCCCCCGAAGCAAACGCCACTCGGCCAACGCATTCATTCGTCGAACGTTTCGAGGTCCAATTGCTTCATTTTGCGGTACAGGTTGCTGCGATGTAGGCCCAGCATCGCAGCGGCTTCGGTCATGTTTCGCCCGGCGCGTTGGATCGCCGATTGGATGTGCTGGATCTGGAACTGCCGAGTCGCCTCGTTCAGCGACTTGTTGGCCAACCGCTGGGCGTCGGATTGTTCGTTAGGACTCTGCGAGAAGCTGAGGTCCGACGGCTGGATTACGTCGGATGTGCAAAGATAACTGACGCGTTCGATAAGATTCCGCAGCTCGCGGATGTTGCCCGGCCAGAGATGGGATCGCAGAGCGCGGGCGGCGGCGGGGGAAAGCGTCGGAACGCGATGCCCCTGTTTATGAGCAAAGTCTTCCAAAAAATGTTGAGCCAGCAGCAGGATGTCGTCGCCGCGTTCGCGCAGCGGCGGCAGTTTTAAGGTGACAACGTTCAAGCGGAAGAAGAGGTCTTCGCGAAACCGTTTTTGACGGACAAGTTCGGCCAGCGGTTGGTTGGTCGCAGCCAAGACGCGGACATCGGTCGTGATCGGCGTAAAGCCCCCGACGCGAACAATCACCTTTTCCTCGAGCGCCCGCAGCAGTTTCGCCTGTCCGCCGAGGCTCATGTCGCCGATTTCGTCCAAGAACAACGTGCCGCCATTGGCGATCTCAAACTTCCCGGCGCGGGCTTCGTGCGCGTCGGTGAACGCTCCCTTCTCGTGTCCAAACAATTCGCTTTCCAACAGCGTTTCGACGATCGCCGCGCAGTTGACAGCGATAAACGGCTCGTGGCGTCGGGCTCCCGACAGATGAATCGAACGCGCGAGGACCTCTTTGCCGGTTCCGTTTTCCCCGAGGATCAAGACCGACAGATCGGTTTTTGCCACGCGATCGCTCGTCTTTCGCAGTGTCACGATCGACGGACTCTCCCCGATCACTTGAACGTTTTCGGCGACCGCAAGAGCCAACTTGTCGCAGTTCTGAGCCAGATGCTCCCGCTCTTGAGAGTTTTCGATCGCCGCGGCCGCATGCACCGCCAACTCGTTGAGCACGCGTTCGTCGTGTTCGGTGAAACGCCCGTCGCGTTTGTTGATGACTTCGAAGACTCCCATCCGTTTGCCGTTGCGGTTGTTCAACGGTACCGCAACCAGCGACGTCGTCTGGAACTGCAACTGAGCGTCCGGCTTGCGATTGACTTCCGATTCGCTGTCCGACGCATCCCAGCGTTTGGCGACGCCCGAACCGAGCACCGCGCCGACGATTCCGGCCGAATCGTCGACTTCCAATTGGCCTCCTTCGACGCCCATCGCCGGGCGGCCGACCAACAGCGACCGACGGCGGTCCCACAAGAAGATGCTGGCTCGTTGAGCGTCCAACAACTGCGTCGCGGCTTCGGCCATCGATTCGAGCAGTTCCGTCCAATCGCGTTGCTGTTGCCACGTAGCGGCAATCTCCAACATCGTCGTCAGGCGTTGGATCTCCGCACCGCGAGCCGCTTGGTCGCTGGCGATTTGCAGCAGCATCGCCGACAGTTCCGCCAACCCGATCATCATCGGTCGCAGCGCGTCGACTTGATCGACCGCCGAACGGGGCAACTGGACGACAAGCACGCTGGGGGCCCGATCCTTCGACACGATCGCAGCGGCGACCCAACCGCTGTCGTGACCTATGAATTGGGCTTCGAGCGCCGTTGAGATCACGACTTCGGGGACCGCGTCGATGCGGAAATCGGAGGCGGCGGCAAAGGCGGGTTCCAGCCCCCAGTCCATGCCGCGTTGGCGAACGATCGCGATCGCGCCGGGCCGAAAATCGGCCAAGACGCCGCTGATCGCTGGGTAAAATGTCGTCCCCAGCGGTTCGCCGGCGGCAACTTGGCGGAGTAATTCACAGCTGAGCTCGCGAACAACGGAGGGCCAATGTGACGAAAAATAGTCGGTTTTACTTGGCATTTCGCGAGGACTTGATTGCGTGAGACGAACCGCCCAGCCAGCTTGGGCGACGACAGAGTCATTAACGCGACTGGCCTGATAGACGTTTTAGGCACTCGATTGTTATCTTAACGATTGATTTTATCGAGGTAGCATCCAGCGATGTCGGGACCAATGCCCCGCCCTGGATTGGAATTGCATTTCGCATTGCTTAAAGAAAGGACAGTACGTCGCGATGGATTTTACTGGAAAGAAGGGCTTGGTATTGGGCGTTGCAAACGACCATTCGATCGCTTGGGCTATCGCTCAAGAATTGCTCGAGGGGGGCGCCGAAGTCGGCTTTACCCACCTGCCCGATCGTCCCGATGACGAGCGACGCAAGAACCGCACCCGCGTCAGCAAGCTGACCGACAAATATCCTAACGCCAAGTTCCTGGAACCGTTGGACGTTTCCAACGACGAACAGATCGCTGGCATCATGGCCAAGGCGAAAGAGGAATTCGGAACTATCGATTTCCTGCTGCACTCGATCGCGTTTGCCGATCGCGCCGATCTAGGCCGCGAAACGATCGAAACCAGCCGCGATGGGTTCAAGCTGGCGATGGACATCAGCGTCTACAGCTTGATCGCTGTCTGCAACGCAGCTCGATCGATCCTCGCCGACGGTGCATCGGTCGCCACGATGACCTACTTCGGCGGCGAAAAGTGCGTCCCCGGTTACAACGTGATGGGAATCTGCAAAGCCGCTCTCGAAGCGAGCATGCGATACCTGGCTTACGATCTGGGACAACAAGGCGTCCGCATCAACGCGCTGAGCGCTGGCCCGGTCCGAACTTTGGCTGGCAAAGCGGCTGGCGTCGACGATATGCTGGCGTTGTACGAACACATGGCGCCATTGGGACGCAACATCACGCACGGCGAAGTCGGCAAGACGGGAGCGTTTTTGCTGAGCCCCGCCAGCCAAGGCATCACCGGCGAGATCTTGCACATCGATGGTGGATACCACGCGATGGGCAGCCCCGGCCGCTTGCTGGACAAGATCAAGCAACAGCAGAGCTAAGCTCGCTCGGCTACAATTGAAGCCGAATTGTTGTTTGCCGATGAAACGCCGCATACGGGACTGCCTTGGAAATGAATCGCTTGACGTTTTGTCGCCGTTTTATTCCCCAACGGTTTTCCCTCTGCGTGCTGCTGGCCCTGGCACTGGCCAGCGGCGGTCAAGCTGACGATGCAAAGATCGACTTTCCCCACGATGTCGCTCCAATTTTGAAGCGGCATTGTGTCACCTGTCACGGCGGTCGGGAACGGGAAGGCGATTTTTCGATCAACACCCGCGGCGACCTGATCGAATCGCAGATCATCGATCTCGATGCTCCCGACGCTTCACACCTTCTCGAATTGATAACCTCCGACGATCCCGACGCGCAGATGCCGCCGTCGGATCGGGCTCGGTTGTCGGCCGCCGAAGTGGAGATTCTGCGGCGTTGGATCGCCCAAGGATTACCGTGGGATGCGGAGCTGACGTTTGCGATCAACAGCTACCAGCCGCCGTTGAAACCTCGCACGCCGCCGCTCCCCGCGGCTATCGATGGCCGAAATCACCCGATCGATCGGATCCTGGACGCTTATCTTGTCGATAACGATTTGCCGCGTCCGATGGCGATCGACGATGCAACTTTCGCTCGCCGAGTGCATCTGGATCTGACAGGTCTGCTGCCGACGCCGCAGCGGTTGCAGGAATTCCTAGCCGACCAAGATCCCGACAAACGAGAGCGTTTGATCGATGAACTGCTGGCCGATCGGTTCGCTTACGCCGAACATTGGCTTACCTTTTTTAACGACCTGCTGCGCAACGACTACAGCGGCACGGGCTTCATCACCGGCGGTCGCAAACAGGTGAGCGGTTGGCTGTACGATTCGCTGCTAGCGAACAAACCGTTCGACCAGATGGCGCGAGAATTGATAGCGCCGCCGACGGCGGAGAGCCGCGGGTTCATCGACGGCATCAAGTGGCGAGGCGAAGTGAGCGCCGGGCAGACGCTGGAAATCCAATTCGCCCAGAGCCTGTCGCAATCGTTTCTTGGGATCAACATGAAGTGCGCTTCGTGCCACGACAGCTTCATCGATCGATGGACGTTGCGCGATGCGTACGGGCTGGCGGCGATCTACGCTTCGCGGCCGCTGGAACTGCATCGCTGCGACAAGCCGACGGGGCAGATGGCCGAAGCCGCCTGGATGTTTCCAGAGCTCGGCCCGATCGATCCCGCCGCGCCGCGAGACGATCGACTGAAGCAACTTGCCGACCTGATGACCGATCGCGAAAACGGCCGCTTCGCCCGCACGATCGTCAACCGCTTGTGGTACCGAATGATGGGGCGAGGAATCGTGCATCCGTTGGACGCGATGCAGAACGAGCCCTGGAACATCGACTTGTTAGACTATCTGGCCAGTGATTTCATCGCCAACGGTTTTGATCTGAAACAGACGCTGAAGCGGATCGCCACCAGCGAGGCCTATCAATCGCAAACCGAAACGGTTGCCCAGCCCGAATCGTCGGAGACCTACGTCTATCGTGGCCCGCGAGCCCGGCGGATGACGGCGGAGCAGTTCCTCGATGCAATCTGGCAACTGACCGGCAGCGGACCGGAAAAGTTCGACGCGCCAGTGGTGCGGAGCAATCTCAGCGACGAAGCGTTGGAATCGATCGCCATGGACGGGGATTGGATCTGGGGCGCGTCGGAGGTCCAGCCTCCCGCGGCAGGGGCCGAGGTGGCGCTGCGAAAAACGATCACTCTGGCCGACGATGTCGCCTCTGGCGGCGCGATGATCACCTGCGACAACGCATTCCGGCTGTTCATCAACGGACGCCGCGTCGCCGCCGGAGACAACTGGACGCGTCCGCAGACGGTTCCGTTGGTGAAGCATCTGACCAAGGGTGAGAACACGCTGTTGGTGATCGCAAAAAATGCAGGTTCGTCTCCTAACCCGGCCGGGCTCTATTTCCAGGCCCAAATAACGCTCGACGATGGCGCGGTGAAGCGGCTGAAATCGGACGACTCTTGGCAATTCAGCAACACGTTGCCCAAAGAAACCAAGGGGCAACTTACCGATCTGCCAACCGAATGGCAGCCGGCGGAGGTCGTTCCCGCCGTGGCCGCTTGGAAAAGCCTGATCCAGGCGGAGGGCCGCACGCTGTTGGCCCGCGTCGCTTTGGGAGATGGCAATCTGCCGCCGGTTCGGGCTTCGCTGATGAAAAACACAGCGCTGATGAAATCGCTAGGACGGCCGATGCGAGAACAGATCGTATCGATGCGTCCGGATCGATTAACGACGCTCGAAGCGATCGATCTGGCCAACGACGCCGCGTTGGCGAACAGCTTTGCCGCCGGAGCGCGTCGCATATTGCAGCAGCCGCCACAGCCGACCGACGCGTTGGTCCGGTCGCTGTTCCTGGCCGCGCTGTCGCGTCAGCCGACCGAGGTCGAGGCGAGGTTGTTCGCTGAAGCGATCGGCCAACAACCAAACGAAGCGAGCCTTCAAGACGCTTTGTGGGCGATCTGCATGTTGCCCGAATTCCTGTTGGTACGGTAAGCGAATCGCTGTTTGGTTCGAGCCAATTTTCTAGTGGGCCAAGTTTTAAGACGTTAGGTTTTTGTGAGTCATCGAATCGATTGGGTCCGTCGCGCCGTTTGTGTCAGCCTGGTGCTGTTGGTTGCCGCGACGTGGCGGCTGTGGTTTTCTCCCGAACCGTTTCCACAGATCCCCTTGTTGCGGCTTGCTGTCGATCTGCCACCCACGATCGATCCGATCGCTGCGGCGGTGATGTTAATCGCCGCAGCAGCGGCGGCAGCCGTGCGATCGATTCGCTTGCAAACGATTGCTCTGTCGACAGCCGCGTTTTCGCTGGTGCTGCTGTTTGTCGGCGACCAACATCGCTTGCAGCCCTGGGCCTACCAGATCTTTTGGATGTTGATTGCGATCGCTTGCTGCCGCGCCGCGGTTGCGCTGCGAATGATTCGGATCCTGGTGGTGAGCATCTACCTGTTTTCCGGGATCAGCAAGCTCGACTATCAATTTGTCTATACGATTGGGCGAGATTTCCTGGGCGGCTTGGTCGGCATGACGGGGCAATCGATCGAGGGCTGGCCAGAGACGCTGTTGGTCGCAGCGACCTTGAGTTTTCCGATCGGCGAGATCGCGATCGCGGTTGCGCTCGTCTTCGCTCGCACCCGCGGGGCGGCTGTTTTGGCGGCGATCGCAATGCATCTGATCCTGTTTGTGCTATTGGGACCGCTGGGACTAAACCATCAACCGGGCGTGCTGATCTGGAACCTCGTCTCGGCGACGATGGTCGGGTTGCTGTTTTGGAAGGTTAGCGGTGGTGCGGGCGTTGATGCGACGCAAGCGGATAAGGAATCAGAGGTGCCGCGGGCGGAATCGCAAAGCCATTTGTCGCGGCCTCACTTGCAGCCGTTGGCGGTTGTGATGCTGGCGGCGGTTAGCGCGGCGCCGCTGTTGGAGCCGTTTGGTTTCTACGATCACTGGTTGGCTTGGGGCTTGTATGCGCCGCACAATAGCCGCGTGCGGTTGCTGATCGACGAGCGGTCGATCGAACGCTTGCCCGCTTCGTTGCAGCGGCATGCCGTGCCGATCGCCGCCGGTTCCTCGACGCGTCAGGTGAATCTGGATCGCTGGTCGATCGATTGCCTGTCGGTCCCGATCTATCCGCAGTCGAGATTCCAGGCCGGCGTCGCCTTGGCGGTGCTGCAGCAGAGCCAGTTGGCAAGCGGCTTTCGACTGGAGCTTCAATCGGCATCCAACCGCCGCGACGGGCAAAGAACCATCCAAGAGATCGGCAACCAGGACCAACTGAAGCTGCACTTGAACCGGTACACCTTCAATGCGTTGCCCCGTCGGTAGATTCAGGCAAGAGAGCCTTAGATCGGGCTGAGACACTCCGCCGTCCCACTGGCCTCCATCGCCGTAGCAATCGGCGAGAGGCCCACACAGTCCGCTAGCGAACTGTGGATTCGAAGCATCCCCGGTTTTGGGATCACATGATCATTAGCAGTTGCGTTGCACGGTGACGGGTGTGCGTCCCGCATCGTTGAGACTGCTGATCGGCAGCTGGCTGGTCCGTTGCCCATCGGTACCGTAGAAGTAGATCGCCCTGGTTTTCATGTCGCAGACGGCGGTCAATTTGACGCTACGAGGACCATGCAAGCAAAAGTAGAGGCCACACGGCGTGCCACCTTTTGCAATCACACGCTGGGTGATCGGGAACGCCCCAGGTTCCAGTTGGCCGAGTTCGCTGAGCGTATTCTGGACGAGCGTTCGGAGACGGGAAATGTCGATCTGAGCTATGGGATTCGCAATCATCGTCGCGTTGTCACTCCATTGATGCCGGCATAGGTAGGATGTTTCATTTGCCCCGGTCTCGTCGCAGCGGATTCATTCCGCTCAACCCGTCGGGCAAAGTGTCTATCGTCCCACGATGCGGGCGAACTTCGCTTCTCAAATCCCGGAATCGGGCGAGAACGATTTCCTCGCCCCGATCCTTCGGGATGTGAGGGTTGCGCAAAGTAGAAAAAATAGACTGAGCTTCTCGCCGCCACCAGTCGGGTCGGAAACGGGGCTTTTGCTATCAGATCGCCTTTCCCAAAGTAAAACTTTAACGGTTTTGCTGCATGTAGGGATACCAGCGGTCGATAGTCATTGCGTAAGGTTCGCGTTGTTGCAGGCTGACTTTTTTACTTTTGGCGGGAGCCCTTCGCTGTGATTATTTGGCTGTATCGTCAGATCCAAGGTGTTCGCAAAGCACTTGCGGGACGTGACAAACCGGAGGAACTCGCTTGGGCGATGGCCTTGGGCGTGCTGTTAGGTGTTGTCCCTAAGGGTAATCTTGCCGCGCTGATGCTCGTCTTTGTCGTGCTGATCCTGCGGGTCAACCACGCCATGGCAGCGGTCACCGCCGTGGCCGTCAGCTTTGCTGCTGTCCTGTTCGATCCGTTCACGCACCAATTGGGGCAATGGGTCTTGGAACAGCCTGCGTTGCAAGGCTTCTACGCCTGGAGCTGGCAGCAACCGCTGATCCCATGGACTGATTTAAACAACACCGTCGTGATGGGCAGCCTGTTGTTTGGATTGATGACGTTGTTCCCAACCTACAGCTTGACGCTGCCGTTGTTCCGCGCGATCGCCAAGGAAAAACCAGGCACAGCGGAAGATGCCGACGTGCGACAGACGACTTCCGTATCGGATGTCGAAACCAACGTGGCCCCCGAACCGGTCGCGGCGACATCCGCGCCGCAGCGTTCGCCGCAACCGCAGGTCGATGTGATTCGAGTTCATCGTGAACACCAAACAGCTGCCAAACCGATCGCTTCCAGCGGTCCCAAGGCAACGTGTGGCGGAACTCCCCAGGTCAAGAAGCAGGAGAAGGCAGCATGATTCGCTGGCGATTTGTATTAACCCGAGTTCTCATTGTTGTCCTCGTGATCGTCTTGATCCGTCTAGCGCTCGGCCCAGCCGTCCGTTACGCGGCGCAGCAAACGTTGCAGAAAGCGACGGGCGGACGCGTCGACATCGCACAAACGCATATCGATCTGTGGCCACCACGGATCTATTTCGAAGAGGTCCATATCGCCGATCCGTCCAAAGAGATGGAAGACGCGGTTCAAGCCGAACTGATCGAGTTCCGGTTGCAGCCTTCGGCGCTCGTCCGACGCCAATGGGTTGTCGAAAAGGCGAGAATCACCGGGTTGAAGGTGAACGAAGCGCGGACCACCGATGGGCGACTGGCGACTCGTGAAACTCCCGCAACCAATGGCGAGAGCTTTTCCGGCAAGCTGGCAGGCCTGCTGCAAGACTACGCGAAGGACCACGCCACCGCATTCGCTCGCGATCTGGAAACCGTGAAGACTTCCGAAGACATTCGCATTCGCTGGAAGAATGAATACGAATCGCTGACCGCGCGAGCGAAACAGCTCGAAGGGGCGATCCGCGAAGTGCGCGACGGGATCCAAGGGATCGACAACCCATTGCGCGACCTGCCACAACTGCAACGTGCACTCCAACAAGCTGAAGCCATCCGACAGGACCTGCTGGTCGTCCGCAAGGCGATCGACGACTTGCCGCTGGCCGTGCAAGCCGATTTGGCGCGGATGGAACAGGCGCGTCAAGCCGACGTCGACCGCGTCGCCGAATACATCCCGCTGGCCGATGGGCAAGAAGCTGATTTCAGCCCCGAGATGTTTCGCCAGGTTGTTACAACACAACTGGATCGCGTTCGCTCGTTCCTCGACGGCAGCCGTTCGGTCGCCGACTGGACAGTCGTCAGCCCCGAGTCAGAGCGAACCCGCGGCAAGGACTTCAACTTTGTGCTCGGTAAACTGCCGCCATCTTGGCTGGTCCAACTGGCGGAAGTATCTGGCGAGATCCAAGTCGACGGCGTGAAATACGATCTACAAGGCGTGATGGAAAACATCACAACTCAGCCGCTGCTGGCCAACGGACCGCTGGTTGGGCGATTGAAGCTGGACGGACCTCAGATCGTTCGTGTCGACTTCCAACGTCACACCGAAGAGCAACGCTCGTGGGATGACGTGACGTTGCACTGGCCCCAATTGCCGATCAACACGTTGGCGGTTGGCGATTCGAAGGAAACCTCGATTCGTTTGCAGCCAGGTGGCGTGGAGCTGTGGGTTCAGATGCTGGTCGACGGAGATCATGTCGAAGGCAAGCTAATCTCGCAGATGCGGAACACCCACGTTTCCGCGGAGATTCCGTCGAACAAATACAACGCAGCGTTGGTATCGTCGCTGTCCGACTCGCTTCAAGACGTTCGGGAAGTGAACGTAGAGGCCCGCTTTGGTGGTCGTTGGGACACGATGAAGATCAACGTCGCCAGCAACCTTTCGGGGCTCTTCTCCAACGCGGTAAAGAACGGTCTGGCAGCACAGACCGCCGCCACGAAAACCCAGTTGATGGGATTGGCCGACAACGCCTACCGCGACCAAGTTGGGGAACTGCAGGTCTGGCTGACGCAGCAACAGACGCAGGTTCGCAAGACCCTGACCGAAGTCGACGGAAGCGTCGAAGAGATCAGCCAAAAGCTAGTCAAACAACTCGGCGCACCCGACCTCTACCTCGGCCGACTGCAACGCGGCCTAGAAGTCCCAATGCCGAAGTTCTAGCGTCCACGTGATTAGTTGGACTGCTGCACTGCAGCAGCGATTTCACGGTGCTGCGATGCCAATTTAGATTGTCCAATGGCATCGTAGCATAACGCCAATGAGGCATGCAGCCGTTTTTCCTGGGGGAACTTTGGCAGTGCGTATTCCAATTCATCCAACGCCTCCTCCCAACGTTCCAACCCTGCCAGCAGCTGCCCGCGCGTTTCACGAAAGGCGTGCGAATCGGGGAATTCCTGGAGCAATTCATCGATCAATTCCAACCCTCTTTGAAGGTCGCCATCTTCTTTGAGTAACTCGTAATAGGCGAGGTTGTTGGCTGCGATGCTTAAGCTCTTATCAAGCTTGTAGGCGCGTTTCATATGGAAAACGGCATCGTCGACTAAGTTTAGCTGCCACCGACGCGAGCCCAGTACAAAATGGACAATCGCATTGTGGCGGCCACTAGTGAGCGATTGCTCCAGCATCTTTTCGATCCTTCCGCTGGGGTCGACGATACCAACATCCGCCAACTCCTTGATCACATCCGTACTCTCAGGATCTGCGGCAAGTGCTTTCTGAAGATAGGACAGCAGTTCATCCAAACTAACTCGCTCGCTTTTTCGTTGGCGAAATCGAGCAAGATAGGCTTTGGCAAGCGTCTTGTTCCAATCCCCATCCGGATCAACATCGGCTCCTTGCAGAAGTATTTGTTCGGCATTGTCGAAGACATTGAGCCAAATTTGCACCTCAACGTATCGATAGCGTGCATCGCGATCCAACGGATGACTGGCAACCTGCTGCTTCAGGAAATCGCTCGCCAGTTCGGCTGCCTTGTTCGTTTCAGGCAGCAATTTGTGCTTCTGGCAAGCTTTGAATAGATCATAGTAGTACGCTGGGTTTTGAAGTGAAGCGTCTCTTAACGATTCCAATGCTCGTTCGGTCGAACCGGTTCCCCAAAAGCAAGTTGCCAGCAGATAGTTAACCTCGCTGTCCTTGTAGAGGGTCTTTTTCGCATTGGAAAGATGAGAGATTGCCGTTGTGATCGTTTCGAGGTCGGCCTCAGGATTGACCATCAATTGTTTGGCTTGCCAAACATGCGCGGGGCCAAATCCTTGTTTCTCCGGCGATGCAATCCCCGACATGATCCGCAAACCACGCTCCTGATCGCCCGCTGCGACGAGAGACAGCCCGAGATGGAAGCGGTCTTCAAGGCGAGGGTTGATGCGAATCAATCGGTCAAAACAGACGACCGCCAAGTCGTGCTGCTGTGCATCGTAGGCGCGCGTTGCGGCGTGACGATAGATATCCTCCAGCTTCGCTTCACGCGACCATACGTACAATAAAAAGGGGGTGAGCACCAAACATCCCAACACGGCCGGAAGCCCCATCAGAAGATCGGAAAAATAGCGTTCACCGCGTTCAAAATCACCGTCGTACATCATTGCGAGTCTGTTCCTACACTATCACCTAGAGGAGCCACATGCTGCCGGAACCGGTGGAACAAATCCGCCAGATCACCGCGTTCGACATCGGTCAGCGGCTCAGGTGACTGACAGAAGACTTGGATCTGAAAGCTAAGGCTATCGCTTTTTGCAACGGTTGCATCGCCGCCGCCAAAGAGAGATTTAACGAGCCGAAGCAGGTCATTCAATCGCCCCGCATGCCGTTGCATTTTTTTCACTTCAGGGGCAAGAAACCCGCGGAATTCGTTGTCGAACAGACCGGTTGTGACAAGCCCGTACTGCTCTGGTTCCTTTGCGACATCAAATGCCATGAAATCACCACCGCGGTCGAAGCCCGCATCGCGATACGTTGAAAATTTGATGTTGGTGTCTTCCCACCCTTGGCCTCGATAGCAATCGGTCAGGTAATGCCAACCATTGGTATAAGGGCCATCGATGGACGCCTGCGCTCGAAGCGCTCCCTTGGACATAATCCAAAGCTGCGAGACTTCGCCATTCACATTTCCACTTTCTCTCACGACATGCTGGTACTCGACATTACGCCAACCGCCAAGCGTCGGGGGAACAAGATCTCCGCAGGGCTGCGCGAGGAGTTCGATATCCGCACGGGACGCAGATGCCATCGATCCACCTAACGCAATCGACGTGTACTGTACGAGTGCAAGCGTTCCAAACAACCCAAGCACGACGCGCCGCTCGCGCGCTCCCAAGAAACTGGAGATCGGACGTCGTTTTCGCTTCCGCTTCGGCTTGGTATCGCCAGCCTTTGCCTCATGTTCCTTATGCCAGTAAGGAGGAATCGACGCCGGCCACAGGAAGCATAAAAAACGCTCGGTGCTGAAAATTGCCAATAGAGTCAATGCAAAGAAAATCACTCCCAACATCTGATGATAGACGCCCACATCCACCGGCAGTGCAAACTCCTCCTTCAAGACGACAACGGCAACAATTCGCGAGATATTGGCGACCAAGACCCAGAAGAAAGCAGCGACCAGAACCAACAGGGACCTCACGACGCCAGCCTTGTTCAAGATCAGATACAGACCTGTACAGAACAATGCTGAAAACAGCGATTGGACCCCACTGCAAGCCTCTTCGACCTGATACGACTGGGAGGGCAAGCGGAGCACAACACCATCCACCATGTGTCGATAGCCGAACAAATCCAAGATACCACTGGACAGATGGGTGGCAATTCCCTGCAGAAAAACGATCAGCTCGCGGTCGTAGCTGAGCGGAATGGGGATCACCAACCACAACAATAACCAGGCCGGCAAAGCCTTCTTCGCGACCTGCCCCCCACCAAGAGAATAGATCAGTGCCGCCAGCAAAAACATACTCGACACCCCGGCAAGCCAGGGAGAAACCAGCAGGGTGGCAACCAATAGGCTCAGGAACGCAATCGCGATCAAAGAGCGACGCAGCCACTTAGAAGTTGGCTTATAGCTTGGATCGGAAAATGCCGCAACGATCAAAGCAAGGCCCGCCGCGATCCCCAGCGGAAAGAAGCTGTAGTGGTCGCGATACCAAAGCCACCTCGCCAATCGAAGCGATAGTGGAATATAAGCCGCAGCCAAAACTAACAGCAGCCCCAGACCAAAACGGTCGATCGAGAGCCAATTGGGAAGGAAGCTATAAAACGAACGCACTCCCCGAGAAGGGAGTGCGTGTGGAGTTTCTGTTGTCACGTAGATGACTCGGAAATGCTTTTGAAATCGACTGTCACTTACCAGGCTACGCTAAGCCTTTGGTGCAGCTTTCGATTTTCGTCGGCGAAGGTATCCAAGTCCAAAAGCGGATGCACCAAAACTGGAAAGTAGCAAGCTGACAGGTTCGGGATTAACGATTGTGCTGGATTGCACGCTACCAATCTGACCTGCCGTCAAGCTAACCGTAAAGGTGTTGGCGACGCGAAGCCGAGTACCAAAATCTCCAAGTCCTCCAACCGTCTCTTGTGTAGCAGCAAATGGCGACAACACCGATGGCGGAGCAAGCACAAGAGAATGGTTGTACGTGCTGCCACTACTGAAATCGAAAGGATTCAGTGGACCTGGATCGGGGAACGACGTCGAGAAATAGCCGGAACTATCGGTTAAAGTCCCGTCTCCCGTTGTGGAGATAGAATGCCGAAAGAAATCGATCGGGGCTCCCGCAACGGTGAACAGTTCGGATGTCGAAACTCGAATCGGTGTTGCTGGAACGTTGCCGCCGGTGAAGTCGTAATCTGCCTGAACATTCAATTGTCCCGATCCGGCATCGGCACCAAGGGTGTTTGCGTTGACAACAAAGCTTGCGCCACTTTGCCATCCAGCCAATGAAGTGAGATCGACTGTGATTGCACCAACATTTACGTTAGTGTCGTCGGCACTTCCATCAACAATGGTCGTGTTGAGGCCATTACCTTGAAATTGCAGGGTTAAAACGGCTTCCGCCTGCTGTTGCGACAAGACGCAAACCAGCGCTGCGATGATTATCGAAAGTCTCATCGAGTTGTACCTCTCGTGGGGAGTATTCAGTTTTCGTAAATCGTAACACAAGGCATTTCCGTTGCAACTGGCATCTCGGTTATTTTCCCCCTTCTCTTCGCAAACTGCCTAAACCACGGCCCCTAGCTTCTAGTTTGTCAACGATTTGACAATCCGTGCGTGCTCTTCCGACAAGTCCTTGTTCCCCAAAGCCTCATAGACTTTTGCAAGGGTTTGATGCAATTCAACCGCCCCCTTCAGAACGGGAAGCGCCTGCTCCAAGTCTGTGAGAGCCTGCTCCCACTGCTGCAGTGCCGCATGGATTTGCCCCCGAGTTTCGATAACGTATGGGTACATTGGATTGTTCGCTTCAACAAGTTCGACAGCGCGACTGCTGAAACCAAGTGCTTTTTCGTATTCTGGCGGTTCCTTATGGGACATGAACCAAGCAATGTTGTTTAACAGCGCAGGCATCTGTGGATTTTTGCGATAGGCTTGCCTGAAGTGCTGCATCGCCTTGGCCGAATCTCCACCTTGGGTTGCGTGAGTGCCCAAAATGAAATGGGCGGTCGCCGTGGCATGCCCCGACGCAAGCATCTTGTTTACCAGTTGTTGCGCTTGCTCTCCTGCATCCCCTTCGAACCGCGAGAACTCAGCAAGTCGCGCAATCGCCGCTTGATTGCCTGGTTCGAGCGTCAAAACTTGCCCAAGCAGCCGAATGATCTGCACTTGTGATTCCAGTGAATCACTCTCCAGCGCAAGAGAATCGACGCGCTGGACATATAGATTTGCCAGTGTCGAAGCCAACGTCTTCGACTGCGGTTGTAAGCCGGCTTCGGTGGCTAGTTGCATTCCTTCGACAAGCAGCTTTTCAGCCTCGGGGAACTCGCTATTTCTAAAATGGATCAACGCCAACTGAGTTCGAGCTGTGGCATCGCTGGGCTCCTCTGCAAGGAGCTCCTCGAGATAAGCTTTCGCCAGCTTATAATGCTTCTTTGCTTGAGACTTTTCCGAGACCTGATCGTAAAGATCAGCGAGAGTAAGGTGCATTTCGGGACGTTGATCAACAATCTTTTCCAGATGCTCAATCGCCTCGCTCTTCATACCCGCTTTGTGGTAGGCAAATCCATAAAGCAAGTGTGCGTCGGCAAGATTAGGCTCCTCAGCCACCGCTCCGTCGAGGTGGTGTATCAGCGGTGAGAGGTTGGCTGGCGTCCATTCCTTAATACTGGCGACCAAACGATGCGCCTTCCACAGGTGCGCTCGGCCATAGCCGAATTCGTCCTCCGGTGCTAAGAGGTCCATGGACTTTAATGCGGCGTCGCTGCGTCCCAATGCTTCGTCGACCACAGCACGGTTAAATTGCACACTGGAATCGACGGGGGAATTGCCATCAATCTTCTGCAAAAACAACGCCGCGGTTTGATAGTCATGATCGATGACGGCTTCATTGACAGCCTTTTTATAGCGTTGTGCAGTCCGACCTTGCAGCAAGGGGCTAAGCATAGCGGGCAGCAAAACAGCGGCGATCACGATTGCCGCGGGGAGTGCGGGCCATAAATGGCTTGTCTTACGCGTCTCCAGCCAATGGATTGGCCGAGCAAATAGGATCAAGAGCCAACCTTTACGACGTGTTTTTCTCGGCCTCATTGGGTCACCTCGCGAATCAGCTCGACAAGCGTTATCGCAGTCTGATGGTGGAAGTCCCTCATCGCGGTTGCTTGCTGCTCGTCAAGTGGATCTTTAGATTGGTACAACAATTGAACTTGGTAACTGGACGGGTCACGACGCAACGAAGCCGTTTGCTTGAGAAACGCCGACTGAAATCGCGAGAGCCAGTACTGTAGCGTCCCCGAGCTATTGCCTGCCGGAACGAGCGGCTGCCCAGACTGGAGGAACTCGCTGAACCAAAGATGACCAACTTCACCGTCCGGTGCTGCGACGATTGCCTGAACACTCTGAATCTTATCGTTATCTTCCGTCGCAAGCACTTCGCGAGCAGAAACGTCATACCCCAGAGCGGCATAACAACCGGTTAACTCATGCCAACCGAGAAACGGGAAATCGATCGCAACCGTAGCGGTTCCTCTCGGCGACCGATAAACCCAACTGGCAGTGTTGCGTCCCATAAAATTCGTCAATGCTCTCGATTCGGCGTCGAACTCAACACGCTCCCACTCCCCTATCGTTTCGGGCAGCGAGTTTTCATTCAATGCAGTGATCATCTGTGGATTATCAGGATCGATCACGGTAACAGATTCCGCTTGCAACGCGAGTGTCGCTAGTTGCAAAACCAGCAGCAGGACGAAGCCACCACCGATGACATAAATCCAGGTCGAGCCGTTTTGCACGTGAAGACGAAGCGACCGATCTTCCGTCGATTCCTCTTCAGTTGCGGTCGCGCTGAGATCGGTCGTCGGATAGTCCTCGAAATCGATATCGACCACTTCGTCGGATTCCAGGAAGAACAGCAGCAAGCGATCGCTACTGAATAGCAACGCAAACGCCAACGCGAACAAGACCAGTCCAAAGACTTGGTGAGCCGTTCCTGTCGAAATATCGATCCCAAAGTGCTGCATCGCGATCACGACACCGGCGACGCGGCCAATATTGATCGTACAGGCCCAGAAGGCGGCACAGCCCACCAGAGCAACGCAGTGATACCATGGCCGGCGATAGACCGTCAAAAAAATGGCCGCGGCGGCAACCAGCGTAAAAAGTGATTGAATCCCACTGCAGGCTTCCTCTACCAGAAATTTGTCATTGGCAGTCTGGATGATGTGCCCCGCCAAAACATGGTTGACTCCGGTGAAATCGAGCAACCGGCTCGCCAACGTCGACGTTAAACCCTGCAGCCAAAAGATCAGATCGATGTCGAGATTCAGCGGCAACTTGATCAACAAAAAGAACAGGCACCACAACGGCAGAAAGCGGGAAAGCCAGCCCTGCTGATAGAGTTCCAACAAGATCGCTCCTGCGGTAACCGCCAAAGCCAACGCAGCAAGGTTTGGCGACCATGCAACATAGGCAATTGCCAACAGCAACAGCCCGGCCAGCAACAGCGACTTCTGCCAAATCGGACGGATTATTCGAGGGATCGGAGCAGATACCCACAAATGCGAAATCAGCACCGGGATTGCGATCAACAATAGCGGGAAAAACTGATAGTGCTCGAAGGCCCAGAGCTGCTTGAAATGCAATACAAGCAACGGCGCAAAACTGGCCAAGACAACAAAATAAAACGCTGCCCGCCGCTTCAGATCCTGCCAGGCCACAGAGCCTTCATGATTTGTATCAACGTCAAACGATTCTGCCGCCAAATCAGACATGCGTGGTATAACTCTTCCCTAAGGATGTAATTGTTCAAACCGACGGAGGCATTCGGCCACTCCGGTTTCCGCGACCTAACCGTCGCGGCCGCCTACGTGGATGCAACGCGTTTACGATATTGGGATGGAAAGGCAGGGTTACTGCGATCAACGATCAAATTCCCCAAGACCAACACATCCATGTCGGTTCGCAAAAAGCAACTCAACGCCTCCGCTGGGGTTCGCACGACTGGCTCATTCTCGTTTAACGATGTGTTAAGCACAATTGGAACCCCCGTCCGCTTGTAAAACGCCGATATCAACGAATGATATCTAGGGTTTGTGCGGGTTGAAACACTTTGCAGACGACCGCTTCCGTCGACATGCGTCACCGCGGGAACCAATGCCTGCTTGTCGGAACGAATTGGCAAAACCTTCTCCATATAAGGTGCATGTTCCTCGATCGCAAACCACTCCCCTACGTGTTCTTCGAGGATGCTCGGTGCAAATGGACGAAACTTCTCGCGAAACTTGATGCGCAGATTGATGATGTCACGCATGTCGGTGCGTCGCGGATCGGCGATCAACGATCGATTGCCAAGCGCCCGTGCGCCAAACTCCATGCGTCCCTGGAACCAACCAACAACCTTCCCATCGATCATCAAGTCGACAGTTTGTTCCATCAGCGCGTCGTCGTCGTAGCGCTGAAATGGCAAATCAAGCTCTTCGATCGCCTGCAGGCACTCGTCGTTGCCAAACTGACACCCCCAATACGCGTGATCTTGAACAAAGGAGCGTCCTTTTTCCAACACCCGATTCCAAACATAAAAAGCAGCGCCGAACGAGGTGCCATTGTCCGCCGCCCCCGCAGGAACATAAACCTCCTCGAAAGGAGTCTTCTCAGTAATTTTTCCATTGGCGACCGAATTCATCGCCACTCCTCCCGTCATGCACAGCTTGGTCTGCCCTGTCTGATGGTGAAGTCGCTCCAGCATGTGCAAGATGACCTCTTCGGTAACCACCTGCAAACTCTTGGCGATATTCTCATGCTTCTTCGTTACCGGGGCATCGGACGATCGAATCGGTCCTAATTCTTGAACTAAACGATCGGTCAGGAACGGTTCGACGACCGGTGCCCCATCATTCCAATTCATCCGGATCCCCAACCGATGATGGTTGAAGTAGTCCAAATTTAGCTCGAACGTATTTCCGGTAAGCTTGATCATTCGACGGATCGCATCGACATATTCGGGCTCGCCATAGGGAGCTAAGCCCATCACCTTGTATTCGTCCCCATAATACGGGAATCCAAGGTACATCGTGATCGCACTGTACAGAAACCCCAACGAGTGCGGGTAGTAGACGCGGTCCAATTCCGACCAAGTGTTCCCCTTGCCAAGGGCGGTCAAGGTGCTTGTGAAATCCCCCATCCCATCGACACTCAACACAGCGGCTTCGTCGAAGGGTGAGATCAGAAAGCCCGCAGCGACATGCGTCTGATGATGTTCGATGCGATGAAAACGAGCTTGAATTGCACGCTTGTCGACTCCAACAGCCCTGGCAAATTGATCTTCCAATGCCAAGGTCTTGCCTTGCCGGCGCAGTCGATCCAGGACCGCCCGTCCATTGGGGCGATGCTTGATCACGTAGCCGAGCCGTTTAGCCAGGTTCGCCTTGGGATTAAACGAGATCGCCACGTGGTCGAGCTGTTCGGAGGTGATTCCTGCCTGATCCAAGCAATAGCGGATTGACTGAGCGGGAAAACCGGCCCAATGCTTGATCCGATTGAAACGCTCTTCCTCCACTGCGGCGACCAGTTGACCGTCGACGACGATTGCCGCCGACGCATCGCCGTGATATGCGTTAATTCCTAAAACCGAGATCGTCATTCAAAGCTTACTTTCTTCCAAAACCAAAAACTAACGCAACGCTTGTTCATAACAAGCCAACATTTTTGCCGCAACGCTCGACCAGGCAAACTGTGTGGAAACGAGCAACCTACCACGCTGCCCCATCTGATTGCGCTGATCATCGGCGAGTGCTGTCGCCTGCCGAATCGCATCAGCAATTCCGGCGCACGTGCCTTCGACCCACCAACCACATCGTTCCCTCTGCACGATCTGCCAGGGAGTACCCTGCGTGGCCACCACGGGCGTCCCACTGGCCAAAGCCTCGGCGATCGCTAATCCAAAATTTTCGCTTCGCGAAGCATTTACCAGAAACCCGGCGGCAGCAAGCATTGACCACTTTTGCTGCTCGTCGACTTCACCAATCAAATGAACTCGCTCGCTTAAACCAGCGACGGCAATCAGGTGCTTTACTTCTTGAACATACTTCCATTCCCCGGCCCCAGCGATTACAAGCGGCCAATCCAACGGAGCAGCCTGGTGCCACGCTTCGACCAAAACATCAAGCCCTTTCACCGGGTCGATCCGCCCCAAAGCAATTGCAAACGGCTTGCCTCGACCGACAGGAAAAGCCCGAGGCAAAGGCAAGGCACTATCCGGTGGCAAGTCGCACCCGTTTGGAACGATTTCGATCGCCTGTGTCAGCCCCCGACGCATACAATCGTCGCGTTCTGCCTCGCTGGTCGCATGGATCACGGCAGCAAATCTTAGATCCCGCTGCTGATAAAGGTTCCAAGCGACTCGCTTCCGAAGCGGCTTTACGTTCAGGCATGCTTCCGACAACATGCCTCTGGGCGACACAACGTACGGCACCCTAATCGCCCTTGCTCGCCGAGCCGCACCGTGTACCGTCGGGCTCCACAAACCGTGGAGATGCACCACCGAAACCGCTTCCTCCGCATGAATCCTCACCAGCGCATCCGCGAGGCCGGAAGACCTCTTGGCGGACGGGATTGCATCAAAGCGAACGCCGCCAGCATCATCAACATCGACGGTTACCGCTTGGCCACGGTCTTGGAATAACACCGAAACACGGATCGCTGGCTCCAGGTGCGCCATGCTCAGTGCGAGCGCAGGAATCGACCGGCTCGGCCCACCGCTGGAACAATCCAGATCGCGAACGATGTGAACGACATGCATCGCTATCTAGAAGACCCTTGCCAATGCGTTCGTAAATCGCATTGCGAATCGGTCGGGAGAAAACGACTCACTACGGACGATCGCTCTCCGTGATATCGAATCGAATCTCTCGGAGCCCATTGTCAACAACTCTTCGAGCCGATCTGCCAGCTGCTCGGGCTGAGCGAGGTCGACACACGCCCCCCCATTGCCGATGACCTCTGCAGCAGCATCCTCGGTCGAACCAATCGGAATACAGCCTTGGCTCATCGCTTCTAGGTAAACGATCCCAAACCCTTCGCCATGACTGGGCATACAGAAAACTCGCGATTGGCGATAGAGTTCAAGCAACTTCTCGTTTGTCAGAAAACCATGAATTACAACATGTTCCTGGCAACCCGACTGAAGCACCTGCTTCCGAAAGCTGTCCAAGTGCTTTCCAGCACCGACAACATGCCACTGTAAATCGGGAATCTTCTCGATCAACTGCGGCAACACCGCCAGCGTCTCCGCATGCCCTTTCGGTCGATCCGGTTCCATGCGCCCAACGGTTAAGATCCAAGGTCGACGTTGCGACAATCGATCGATGTCACAACTTGGCATCTCAAACGTCAATGGAACAACGATCTGTTCGACGTTCAACGAGTGAAATGATTCAAAGCGTTGCCTGGTAAATTCCGAGTTGAAGATCAGCAGTTCCGCTTGTTCCATCGCCGCAAGTTTTCGCTGTGGCAAACGTTTCCATGCCTCAACGCCATGAACCCATAACGCATGCGGGGACCGTAAACGCTTGGGCAGGATGGTTTGACATTGCGCAATATCGACATGGTCATAGACGATTGCGTGAGGGCGATCGAGTGCCTGCCGCAACATCGCCACTGCGAACCGCTTGCGATTCCCAGCGTAACCAATAGTCGATCGGAGCGGCTGACCAACGGCACGTTTCTCGTCGAGCAAAGAAATCGTCCGCCGTAGGCTCCAGTCTGAACTATCTTGGATCGCTTGGGCACAGGCTCTTGCAACTCCGGCAACGCCACCGAATTGTCTCCCTAAACCAACGGTTGCTAGCCAGATCGACAAATTAGACCGTCGCATCGGATTCCGCTGGCCGGCCTAGGACCGCTGCCTGGGTTCCAAGAAAAGGACGGTGATACGGAATCACGAAATGCCGCAAGACCCAGTACCCACCAAAGCAGATGACGGCTCCTTTGACCAATTGATTCAAGACGACGACCAATTCCGTTTCCGCCTTAATACCTTGGTAGAAGATCAACGGAACCCAGAACAGGAAGTCGGGATGCTTCACGACATGCAGCAGGACAAAGTTGTAGAACAGCGCGAAAAACGCCCCAAAGAGTCCCATAAACAAGATCCCACCATGGATCCCAAAATTAGCAAAGGCTTCCCCCAAAGGACTGATCCCCATCGACGTCCCATTTTCGATCGGCAATCCGGTGAAGCGACGAAAATTTTCCTGGCCTCCCGCCATTTTTTTGTCCGGCGCCAGAAAGCGAGGCAATGCCGAACTCTTAATCGCCTCGATGACCGTCTCACCGTTGGCATATGGCTCCTTAAACGGGACGTTGGCCAAAACAGCAGAAATGATCCACCCCTGATTCAGGCGAGCCGTTGCCAACGGGAGAATCTCTCCTTCGAGAACCGGTTCGGAATTACTCATCAGACGCGCCACCTCACCAGTGATCGTAACCTCCATCCCCGCCATCCGTTTTTCGCGATAGTCTTGCTTAATCGCCTGAATCACAAACACAAATAGGAACGCAAACGTGATACACAAAAGCTTTTGGTCGACCTTCCATTTCCACTGCGCGAACCAATACGTAAAGATCATCATTAACCAAATGATTAGATCGTGGAACATTCCCGATTCGCTACTCGTAATAAACAGCTGACTGCAACACGCAATAGCAAAGAGATAACGGTAGCGATGGTAGGAGAATAGAAAGTACAAGGCCCCGACATAACGCAGTTGACTGGCCAAGAACAAAGCGAACTGAAGCCCACCGGGCGCCTTGCCTGCTGCATAGAAACAAGCGACTCCTATCGCGGCCAAAATGAATCCAATCCGTACGAAATGCTGTCGATCCATCGCTTGAGTTAGCAATTTCTGCCTGGGGGAAGAACCTAACATCAGAAGTGCGATGCAATAGGCAGCTGTGGCGGGAAGTGCGAACTGGAAATAATAAGATTCAACGACGTACATGAAGTAGCGTCCATGTGCCACGTTGGTAAAGTAGGTGATTGATGGTCCAACCAACCACTGAAGCACTGCCAGCAGCGCTGTGATCTGCAACAGCGGAATCCCCTGATCCATCCTTCGAACAAACTCCACCATGGTGGTGCCGAACACCAGCATTACAAGAAACTCGTTCGGGCAGACCTGCAGATAGCCAGCGATCCCTGCAACGGCCAACAGAATCGCCGCGGTTGGCGAGAGCCCGCGGCGCTCCAACACCCTGTACTTACGAACCAAATAGGGCAGATGCCCAAGGTCCGCTTCGTCGCGGTGCATCGCGGCATCGGCAGAAATGGTGTGTGCGCTCAATCCTCTAACCCTTCACTCGCTCGCAGCCAATGCTTCAACGTATAAAATGCGTGCAGCCTATTGTTGTATCGCTGACGAAGAAACGAAATCGTGTTTCGCATCGTTACATGCGCAAACGGCGACGCATCGTCACAGACAACGGTTATAACGATTGCCCGAATCCAGCCCGATCGAGAACCGATGTAAGCACACAGTCATAGCTGTACCCCCCCGTCGTCACTCGCTTCCAGCCGGCATGTTCCAGCTTCCCAAGCTTCTCCCTCGCCCCCAGCAAATTGACGACCTGGCAGGCAAGGTCGTCGTAGTTCTCAAAGAACAACGCCTCGTTCGGCGAAAAGATTTGCGTCGTTTCTACATTACGTTCCGTTGCAACGACAGTCCCACAAGCTGGAATCTCCAGTGTACGGGTTGTATGCAATTCGGGAAACCGCTTCGAAAGCAACCCCAGGCCCAACGAACCTTCCGCAATCGCCCGTACATAGTCCAGGCCAAACACTCGGCTGCCGAGAAATGTCAAACGAGCGTCGGAGCCCCGTCGTCGGAGGAGTTTTTCCCACCCACGCCCGCCCAAGCGGATAGGCACGCCAGCATCTAACAGCGTTTCAACGCAGCGTTGCCGATCGGGTTCGCAGAGCCCGACGAAGACCGCATCGCGGCGTTTTTCAACTGGCTTGCAATCGGAGACTCGGTGTAGTGCTGTGTCGTAGGCCTGTGTCACCAACATCACCCGCCCACTGCCTACCAATGCGTCGTATTGGTCCAATTCGAAGGACTTTGTCGTCACCAGCAGGTCGAACAGGGCGGCGGTCCGGAAGAAGTGCCGCGAACGGTTGCCGAAAAAGGCAGTATCCGGAGTAAAGTGGACGAATGTCTTGCAGGTGTCGCGTAAGCGTCGCACCGTGGACGGGAACAGATAGATCGCTTTATCGACCCAAATCAAATCAAATCTCTGCCCCTCGATCTGCTCGCAAACGTTTTGATTTACCGCAGCGACCATCGGGCCAAATTTCCAACGAAATCCGACACTACGCCATACCCTGGAGGCATTCGCAAACGCGGTGTCGGTATCGATCGCATCCCAGGCCATGGTGGGTAGGATCCGCTGCAGCGTTTCGCACCGCATCCGCGAAGTCGTGCCGGCCGTCTGGATTCCGATATACAAGCCTCGAGACATTTGTCAATCAACGACTAGATGTTTCAGAAAGAATCAACTCTTTCAACGGCGAAAGCGCATCTTCACAAGTGGTCTGATCGCGCCAGGGTAGCTGTTCATCCCGCTGTCTGTACCGTTCGAAATCGATGTCCGCAAGTTGCTCGAAGTCGAGTTCGATCACGCGAGGACGATCAGCGAACGTCGCATACGGCTTCACGCCTAACATCTGCTGCGGATACCAAACATCTAATCCGACGACCAAGTACTCAAACAATTTGTTCGAAGCATTAAAAACATAGTTCTGCGTCATGCCACGATACAGAATCAATCCAACGTGGTAGCGAGTTAACAATTCCGGGAGTTCATCGTAGTCGACCCCATGGGAAAAATAACCGATCCGGTCGCACGACAGTTCCGATAGATAGCGTCCCGTATCCGAATCGCTGTTGTAGCAGTAGATATCCAGTTCCACGTCGGTCTGAGACTCAACCCACTGAACGATTTCACGTAGAAACGTGTCTCGCAGCGAGAGCGACCCCACGTAGACCAGACGCAAGGACTCCCCGTCGCGACGCTCCTGCCACGATCTGTTTCGCACTCGTGACCAACTTGCCGGAGGCAGATTGGGCAACTCGTGGACCTTGCTGGCATCGACCGCCGGGTGATCGGCGCGAAACAATTTGACTCGGTCCCGATTTGTCTGGGAGATCCATTCGGCTCGCTGGAACAAGTAGCGTCGTTCCAGCCAATGATTCATCCGCACCATTCGCATTCCACGCTGCATGTATTCCCGCGGCTCGTGGTATTCGTGGCTGTGGATCAATAGCTGGGCGCGTCGGTTGAGAGCGCAGTATAAGAACGCAGGCAATGCAGAATGCGGCTCAATGTAGACAATCACCTGGGGCCACCAGAAAAGCAACCGCAGCAAGGTGAGCAACGGAAAGAAAGCGTAACGCACTAGGCGACGGAACCAAGAAACGTTGCGGTCGGGAAAGTGACACCGTGCGACCTGAACGCCTTCACTGTCAAAGACCCCGCGTCCTCGGTTGTTGTGGCACGTGTAGGCCCGCACCTCCACCCCAGGGGCGTCGGCAAGAGTCCGCAACAGATTCATCGCTGGCGGATAATATTCCACCGGAAACCAATGAACAACAGCAACCCGCCTCCTATTCATTGATTGAAATCCGATCGACCGATCATGCTAAATCCATCGGGTGGGCTCAACCGCAAAATGTCTCGCTCGATTATGAACTAGACTGCCCGAGTCAACGTAAAACATTGCTAGGCATCCAGTGAGGAGCGATCGAAAGCCTTACCATACTGCGCGCCGATTCAAATCAAATCGCCATGTAAACGCTAACGCTACGCATAAAAGCGTTACACTGCGGGGCAAATGGCCAATCCACCTCTTTTCTGAACAAACGCGAGGCGTGTATGAGAGAGGGGACCGAAACGCAGACACTGCGAGGTGCTGGGAACCAGCCACGCAAATAGATGAGCGATGAAATCATTCGCCAACTTTGTCTGCAAAAGCAGACTTTAAACTGCATCACCATGCCTGGCTCCAAACAGCCCAACCAAACTCGAAAAAGAGATTACGGGCAATTGCCTGAAGTGCACAGACAGCTGAACACTACTTCTTTCGCGAAAAGAAGCTTTTGATCTTACGGCGTCCACCGCTCCGCATCATCGCAACTGAAGCTGGAAGCAACCCCAACAACAGGCTCGATGGCTCAGGGTTCGCTCGAACTTGTACAACAACCTGATTCAATGTATACCCTGGATCGAACGAGCCTGTCGTAACATGAGAAAGGGAGGTGATCAAAGCGTTTGAAGAACCACCATTCGCTGCGTTGGTGTAAGGAATATCAAAACCAGAGGACACATTAAAGTTCCCCCCAGGCGACTGCCCCGTTACAAAATTCCGTCCACCTGGCGTATGCCCCAAAAACTGAGGCGGGCCGAGATTCGCGTCAGTCCAGTCAGACGAGCCGGGTGTAAACGCTGGCGTAACAACAGTGCCGCTGGAAGCATTTCCGGTGGCGAGCCATGTTCCTAGGTATTTGATGTTGAGCCCTCCGAGCGTAACGTTGCCACCGTCACCATCAAAGTCACCGTCAAAACCTGTAAGCGTGACCGAAAACCCCAAGTTGTCTCCAACTTGCAACCCGCCACCCGACGCGAGCGACAACCCGTTGCCAGTGCTCGTATCAAAAACCGAACCGCCTAGGGCGTCGGTAACAGTCAGATTGAGGTCGAACTGGATAACCTGTGATCCCCACACGTTAGCCGTCACTGTTTGAGTGACCGTAGTAACAACGGAATTGTTGTTGGCATTAAACTCAAACAATTCACTAATCAGAGTCGCTTTGGCTTCGTTTGTGCCAGCGAAACAAAGCACCAACGGCAAAAAGCCAAGTCCGATAATTTTGTTTAAGTTCATCATTTTGAGTGCATCCGGTTGTGACGTGGTAAGTTCGCTAATGTTAATACATCCCGCATTTTGCGTCAACGATTTTACGTTGAATTGCGTAAATTATATTTACGTTCGGCACGATTAACGCCCACACCAACCCGTCCGCCAGAGGGGATCGGGCGAGCCTACAGCTGGTTGTGCAAGTACTGCTCGTGAGCCGCGGATCTGGAATCACCAAACGCAAAACAGTGCCCATGCGTCCACGCCCCTTACCGCGAAGCGGACAATCAGGGCTGCCGATTTCTGCGACACAATGAAACGGCCGACTGACGCTCGATAGTTTTTTCAAATTTCGCCAAAGCTGTTCGATCATTTGTCCCCCAGCCACGTTTCCGACGTTTTCTGGCTTGAAACAGCGGATTGCAGAATGCGTTGCATGGTTTCCATATACGTATCGTTTGCAAGTCGGCGGAACATTTCGACCGCAGTAGTCTGGAATGAGCTTGCGACTTGCTCGTAATTCTTGGCGGTTTGCAACAACGCTTCTGCGAGCGATTCGTCGTTCTCCGCCTGAAATCGAACACCTATCGAAAAACGCGTGGAAACTTCGCCCAGTCCGCCTGAATCGGCGACCACAACGGGGACCCCAAACTCAGCGGCGTCAAACAACACGCGCCCCAACGGTTCAGCGATCGATGGGATTGCCAAGACATCCAACCTACCAAGCTCGTGCTGGAGATCGGTTCGATAACCTCGAAACTCGAATCGAGACGCCAGTCCCGCACGCTGGACTTCGTCGCGATAAGCCTTCGTATCGGCCGAGGTCAAGCCTTCACCGATCACGACAAAGCGACAATCCATCCCATCGGCGAGCAAATGCTTGGCCGCCTCCAACAGCAAATAATGCCCCTTGGAAACCGCAATTCGACCGAGAATTCCGATCGCAAATGGTTCCTGGGATTGCTTCGCCCTAGGGAGCCCCGCGTTTTCTATCGCACGCGTCAAACGATGCTCGGGGATCCCCTGATACAAAACACACTTCTTCTCTTCTGCAACGCGTGTTTGATCGGCGATATATTCCGAGTTGCAGACAAAGGCCTGGACGCAGCGCTGCAGATGCTGCCGCTCGCTTAACCATCGGGCGTCTTCAAGGGTCTGGACCTGGCACACCACAGGCAGCCCCAGCACCTTGGCCATCACGTTTGCGGCCCGCAGACTACCGGCCTGATTTACATACAACAAATCGGGGTGCATCCGCCACAACCGCCACAGCATCCGCCCATATACCGAGGCCCGTCGTAGCTTTCCCGAATTGCCGAGGGATGCGGGAATGATAAATTCGCAGCGGATGTCGCGCTGCCGCAACAGTTCGTCGAACCCGTTGCCGCGAGGCAGCAGCACCGTCCAGCGAAACCGGTTGGGATCGGTCCCATCGAGAATATCCAACAAGCAGTATTCACTTCCGTACAGTCGGCCCGAAGGTTCGATCGCTGCGATATGGTGTTGGTTGTCCATTAACAAGTGCACAACCAATGCTCTTCGTGATCGATGCCGATAACATCGATCGTGTATCCTTGCAACTCAATCAATGCACGAATTGCTTCGACACTGCCTCCAAATTTCGGCAAATAGGGAGGGTGGACGCTCACCAGGATCGTTGGCTTGCGGTCGCGCAAAGTCTCGCTCGCCGCTTCCAGGACGACTTGTTCGGCCCCTTCGACATCACACTTCACAAGGCACGCAACTGGCTGGTCTCCTAGCGTTTCGGCCAGAAAACGGTCGAGCGCAATCCTTGGCAATTGGCGTTCATCGATCTGTGTGTCTAGATTCACATAGTTTGTCGACTGAGGATCCAGCTTCAGCGCCGGATCGGGGAGCGTTGTCAACGTCTGCGCCTTCAAGCCTTCCGCGCTTACACACTCGGTTCCCTCCTCGCCGATCAACGTCCTATACAATCCAAGCCGCTCCCCAACGTCGGCTGCTAGACTACAAACATGACGCGTGATAGCAAGGCTGGGGAGATCAGCGTCGATCGCAAAGACGCGTGCCGTCGGATCGGCAAACAACACGCCACATGAAAAGTACCCATAAGAACAACCAATATCGATAAAGGCTCCCCCCGGATGCTTGACAACCCAATCATGGATGGCCGCCGCCGTCTCGGGTTCATAGCGCTGCAGCTCGCGAGCGCAAAAATCGACAGGCAATCGCACGTCGAGGGCGCCACCGATTCTCAGGGGCAAGCCACGATCGCCGCGTGACAAGAGGCGATGGTAGGGAGCCCGCAACCGACCACGGAGCCAAGCTGCCCGCGGCAACCAACGATTTCGGCGAAGCAGGCGGTCGAAAAGATCGGCAATTTCAGACATAGTAATTTTTCAAGCGATGCAAGAGCAGGTAAGACAGCCCCGAGCGTTATGGCTCCGTCGACCGCCACAGACGAAACAGAAGTGTCCCAAGCGAACGCAAGGACCTATTGGAATCGCGATACGCGCTGCCGCGCTTTGGCCCGCAAGACGCGCTGCCAACCATGGGCATAAACCCAGTGTTGCAAGCGCCGCACCCGTCGCCATCCCAAAACGGGCAACAAGGCTTGCATCACCCGACCGCCGCGCAAGGGCAATTCACTGCCGCCAAGCTGCTGGATTCGCTCGTTGGCAATCTCGGCGAGATCGAGATGTTCCGGATAGAACTGGTACAGCCACTGCTGGAACCGATCCGCACACAACTGGCGAATCTCTGTGGAATCCTCGCGTGCGAGCAACAAATCGGTCCCCAACTGGGTTGTCAACAGCGCCGACTCCATCGCGCTGCGTCCCTGGCTGCCGCTCAGAGCGCCCGCAACGCCGGTCCGATAACTGTAAATGGCCGAGGGGGCGTACTGGATCGATTCGGCAGCAAGTGCCAACGCGATGCTGAAATGGAAATCGTTGTTCAAAGATAAACGTCGATCGTACCCACCCGATTTTTCCCACACGCCTCTCGGAATCAACCACATCCAACCGCCCATCATGCCTTGATCGATCGTCAATGAATCGAAAAGCCAACGCATTGGATCGCGATACGAACAATTGGTGTGTTCCGACTGGACAGCAGGCTGTCGAAAATCGCGGGTGAAGTATCCCCAGCGACATGATGCGATGGCATTTGGGTGTCCAGCAAGTGCCGCCAACTGCTCCGCGACATGCTCTGGATGAATCCAGTCATCCGCGTCGAGAAGTTTGATGAAATCGCCGCTTGACTCCGCAACGCCGCGGTTGATCGCCGCCGATTGGCCTGCATTCTCTTGGAACACATATTTCAATCGCCGATCGCACACGCGCTTGATTCGGTCTGCGGTATCATCGCTCGACCCGTCGTCGACAACAACGACCTCTAAATCGCGCAGGGACTGTCCCAGCGCGGCCCGCAAAACGTCATCGATATAACGTCCAACATTGTACGCTGGAATCACGATCGATACCGTTGGCCGACTCACTTCGCCCCAGATCTCACTTCGAGAATTAACGCGATGTCATCGGCCAGCATCTTAGAAAACCATTCCGCGCCGACGCGATTAAGATGTTGGGAATTGTAAAACAGCTCACGATCGCCGCAAACAGGACTTGATGAGTAGTCAAGAAACGCTGCACCGTGCGAGTTTGCGATCGTGTTAAGTATCCGCACAACCTCTTTCCGATTTCGGCACAATTTCTGTCCCGGTTGGTATTCAGGAGTGAAAACCATGATAACTTGCGTACCATTCATACTCTGCTGGCCGACAAATTCATCCAAGCTCTCCCTTACGGCCGGATCGATCTCAGATTGGTACCCAATGGCATTTTCGTGTGCAAACACGTCGAAAGTACCATCCCAGCGAGTGTCGCGGCCAAGATACCCACGTTGACGTTCACTTTCGATCGCCGTGCCACCTAGAGCAACCCGCACGCCAAGCGTTAACAAATCGCTGCGGCCACGATAGCGATACATCGACAGCCATCGATCAAACGGATCAAATCCATCGTAGTGCGCGATTGCATCGATCAATTTTTCCCGATGGAAGTACGGCAGAAACTGCTCGTACTGAAAGACCGTCACTCTATCGTGCAAACTGGTCACCCCGACGGCAAGCACCATCACCGAAGGCTGTCGGTTAAACGCTAGAAATTCCTCGTAACGCACCCGCTGCATCGGAAAATGGTAGCCGTTAAACCCCAAGTTGAACGCGCTAATATCGAGCCGTCCACTTAAAATCTGCGGCGAAATATGGGCCATCGCACGCGAGGACCCTAGAATGATTAGATCAGAATCGACGCGAGAGTTGTATATATCATGCCAGGATCCAAACTCAGCGTGTCGACAGTCCCGCAAACCTGCCGAAACGATCTGATCCAGCGAATAAGCTACGCAAACACTAATGATAAGAAACAAGGCCAAGCGACCGATGTATTTTGTCATTCGTTCGTGAGCCTTTCGGCATCTGACGCGGCCCGTTTTGCCGCGATACGTTTGGCAAGTTCAGACGAAAACTCCAAAACTCCTGCAGAATTCAAATGGTGATTATCGTAAAACAGATCACCGCGAGTTCGGTAGATATCAGAAAAATCCCAGTATGCTAGTCCGCGGCTTTCGACCAACTCGTCAATCCAAGTTGTGCATGCTGGAAAATCAGAAACCAAACTTAGCTGGGCCCGTAAAGGCGCTTGGAATAACACCAATTCGACATCGTTATGTTTACACAGTTCGATTGTTTTCAACACGTACTTAACGGACAGACTATCAGGTATATACACCGCAAATTGGTCCGCCAAGGAAGCGGCATCCGGCGTGTCTCGCTGTTGCCCTCCCTTCCGATCATTCCAATAAGTTCCTGCGTTGCGATGTGGAAATAGATCGTATTGCGATGAAAATTCCATAAGTCGCAAAAACGGAATTCCGCTCCATGCCCAATATCGCGCCGCACCACAATGGTCGACGACGGTGCTTTGAACCTCGCGTTGGTCGTCGTAACAAAGCCAAATGTAGTCTTTAAAAGGATAGCTGAATTTATTGGCAAGCGTCAAATAATCAATTTGGTAGTAAACAGTATCAACTTTGTTGCCGCGCAGAAGCTTGGTCGCGAGCAGATATTGATCCCCTGCGCCAGCACCGCTCGCTCCAATGTTAATCGAGTTTGTATGGACGATATCATCGATCACCCGAGGATCAACCGTCATTTCGACGCGCGATGATCCGATGAAGGCTAAATCGAATTGGTTGCCGGCAAGGCTACATGCCCAATGGTACTTGCTGCGGCGGTTTTCAGTCAGACCGCCAGCGACATACAGCGCAAACCCTGAGTTGATTACGAAAAATGCGACAAGAAAAACCGACACTTTGACAAGGAATTTATCCATGCAGCGAGTGCCAACTAAACGTGATGTTCGGAGAACGGGTGCTACCAATGCAATATTGCTTGAAATCATTGGTAGACCAAGGTTTGACGTCGGCAATCATCCAACCATCAACAAACGATACTCAACGCACAAAACACCAGAATCATGGTAAAATCACGATCTCGCGTCGTCGAACTAAAATTGGAAGTAAATAAACTCGCTGGTGTCGCGGTACATCGCTATCCAAACCACGACAGAAAAAACCAGTTGGTACAGCGTCCAACGAACGCCTAAGGGAAGTCGATCAAAGCTGAATTGCTTCCATCTCGAAATCCACTCACTCGCGACGAGCGACACGACCAATATCATTGCAGGTTCGTATCGATAGCGCCGAAACGCAACCAAAACGCCACCTGGATAGGCGATGCATTGATCCACCATACGACATAGATAGGCATAGGCATCGGGCAACGTTTCACTGCGAAAGATGATCCAGGTGACGCAAATCGCTGCAAAGGTGATTACCATCTGCAACGTTTCTCGCAGCGATGGCAGCAGTCGCCCATCGGCAACCGATTCCGTGCCACGACCGCCCATCGGGATGAACAAGATCGGCATGATCATCAATGCGTTGACGGCGCCCCAAGCAATAAACGTCCAATTGGCTCCGTGCCACAATCCGCTGACAACAAAAACGATCAATAGATTCCGCGCGACCATCGCCTTGCTGCCCCGCGAGCCTCCCAAGGGGATGAACAAATAATCGCGAAACCAAGTGCTCAACGAGATATGCCAACGACGCCAAAACTCTGCCACATTGCGTGAAAAATAGGGAAAGGCAAAGTTTTGCATCAGGTCAAACCCGAGCAGACGCCCCAGTCCGCGAGCGATATCGCTGTATCCGGAGAAGTCCCCGTAGATCTGGAACGCAAAAAAAAACGCTCCCATCAACAACGTCCATCCCGACTGCGACGGGTAGTCCGCAAAGATATCGTTGACCAAGACCGCGCACGAATCGGCAACCAACACCTTCTTAAAAAATCCCCACAGGATCAACCGGCTGCCAGCGACCGCCGTTGCGTATTGAAACCGCCGCCGCACGAAGAACTGTGGCAACAGATGGCTCGCCCGTTCGATCGGGCCCGCGACCAACTGGGGAAAGAATGCCACAAACGCAAAAAATGCCAATGGATCGCGCGTCGACTTCATCCTTCCGGCGTGAATATCTAGCGTGTAGCTGAGCGTCTGGAAGGTGTAAAAGCTGATCCCAACGGGCAACACAATATTCAGCGTTGCAGCGTCCAGGGTGATTCCAATCGATTCGAATCCCGCAGCCAGCTCCGCAGCAAAAAAGTTGAAGTATTTGAAGCACCCAAGCAGTCCGAGATTAAAGACCAGGCTGCTGATCACGAGCCATCGTCGTCGCGCGTTGGACTTGCTAACATCGATCGCTCGCCCCGCGACAAAGTCGAAACAGCTGCTCGCGAAGATAAGCCCCAAAAAACGCCAGTCCCACCATCCGTAGAAGACATAGCTGGCGACAAGGACCAACAGATTCTGCCCCCACAACCAACGTTGCGTTGCCCAATACAAGGCAAACACAATCGGAAAGAATGCGAAGAACTCGGGCGAGTGAAATAGCATTGCTTAGGCAAGCATACCAAAAAGGTTGTTACAAATTTTCCCGCAGCTCCGAAACGTCCATCGGTTCGACAAGATTCAAGATCTCGCGGCGGTTGGCATCCAGCACGTGAAATTCGTAAAACGGATTCACCGTCGCCGGCAACCGATAGGCGGGATCTTCATCGTGATTGACGATCACACCGACACCCCAGTCGACGTCGACAACAAAACATCGCTTGTCCGTTTCGGTGCGGATTCGCTGATACGCCTTCCAACAAGTGCCGTTCCAAAAGCCCGCGGCTGGACTTTGCTCTCGAAAATTCTCGCGAGCATGGTGCAGCGTCGGCGGATTACAGTCGTGCAAGACAACGAAACCAGTGTCGGCCACGACCTGCAGCGCATTTTGGATATCGCGATACAATTGGTCGGCAAGATGTAAACCATCGAGAAAAATCACGTCGAAACGATTGTGTTCGATGTCCAATTGGTCGTTGTGAAGCTGGTCAAAAAATTCGTCGCTTGTCATCGGAAAGGTCGCGTGGTTGATTGCAGCCTCGTATCCTGGGTCGACACAAACTTTGAAGTCGGCGTTGATGCGATTGAAATTGTCTTCCAGATTGCGAACACCGATCTCCAGATACCGCTTTTGCTGGGTATTTTGCAGCAACGCATTGATGATATGAAACCGAGCGTGGCTGCGACGTTGCATCGCTTCGCTGGCAACCCGACATTCATCGAATTGCTGCTCAAGCCTCGCGTTGTAGCCCTTAATCGCATATTTTGTGAATGGAATTTTCATAAAACTTTGGGATACTTAGGTCGCGATACATGAGGCCATCGGCGGGAGACGAACGCGTTTACAATATCTGCAATGGAAAGATCCGAATCACGATAAAGCCGCCAGGCTTTCCGAATCCTCCGTTTTCGTAACGCTAGCGAGATGATTCGCCGGGCGTATTGTTTTTTCTTGAGATCGATTGCCTGATTTCTCTCGGCCTCCGACAACGGACAGTTACATCCCACTGCAGCAATGTCAAGTTCGTAGCCGCGACGCATGTAGACGTCGCTGGCATCGTCTTTTGTGAACTCCTGGGCGTCGTGCCGCCGCCACCAAACCAATCCGGGAGGCAGCAAGACGACAGGATATTCCGCCGCAAGCCGGTACCACAGTTCCGAATCGGACAAGACACCCCACTGCTTGCGAAATCCGCCTACCGCATCAAACGCGTCGCGGCGGATGATCGCGCCGGTCGGACCGCAACTCATGCAACCGCGTCCTAAGAAATGTTTGCGATACGCTTCGATCGATTTCAAATACCACGGATAGGGTGAAATGTCCTCGGGCATCGAATGCGCCAACGCCAGCGCGGCATCGGGATAGCGCTGCATCGCATCAACCATCACTTGTAAACCGTGTGGATAGATCAGATCGTCCGAATCGACGTATTTGATATACTTCCCGCGTGCAAGCGATGCTGCCTGCATGCGATTGCCGTAGTCTCCAAGATTCGAAGGATTCGACTCGACGCGGATGCGGGGATCCGACTGGGCAACGTCCTGGGCGATATCCAGGGAACCGTCGGTCGACCCATCGTCGACGACAACCACTTCGAAATTCGAAAAGCTCGATTGCAAAATACTAACGAGCGTCGCTTGGAGGTATTGTTCTCGGTTGTAGACGGTAACCAATACGGAAACGACAGGAGAATTGGAAACGGCCATCGTGGGTTAATGCAGCATTTCTGGCGAGTCGTCCGAACGCACCGGAGACAGCGTCAGCGATCGAGTTCGGTCGTCCATCGCCGATCGGGTCGGGAACCAGCGATCTTTCAACCGCAGAATTGGTCGTTCGAAATACTTGTGCGATAGATGGGCGACAAACACGGTAACCGCAAAGAACAAGGGAAGCTTGACGATCCACGCATGCCAACGCAGAATCGACAGCGGCCCCAGCAGCGAGAAATCGATGTTCGTCCAAATCGGATCAAACACGTACCACGTCAGCCACACGCCCAGCGGCCAATGGTAGACATAGATGCCGTACGAAATTTGTCCGATGTAGACGGCGATTCGGCTCTGCAGAACGGCAGCGACGCCGGGCACGCGAAAGCGGCCTTCCATACTTTTCGTCACCAACACCAGCGAACAAAATCCCAACAATGGCAACCGGAACACCTGATCCGTGGTGAGTGCGCAGCCAAGGACCGCAAACACGACGATTTCGAACGTCAAACTCTGATACCAAAACCGTGGAAACCAGCGCAGTGATACCGCGATCGCACCCGCAGCACCAAGTCCCAGCGATCCCATGCGATTTATCAGGCCGACGTAATTGTAGGGTTGCAGCGAGGGGAAAACATTCAGTACCAACTGTGAATAGCCGATCGCGACGATACAAATCGTGACAACAAACAACGCAACCAAATTACGTCTAAGCGTCAACGCAATCAGAGGCCACACCAAGTAAAATTGTTCTTCCACCGCCAGCGACCAAAGGTAGAACAAATTATTGCCCTCGCCCTTGAAATGCACCGTTGCATAATTCCATGTATACGTTGCCAAGTACAGCATGTTTTCCCGCGTTTGTGGAAAATTGCCAATCCAAAGCAAAAGCAAGGCGAAGTAGTAAACGGGAAAAATCCGTAACGAACGCCGACCCATAAACTTGACATAACTTTCACGGAATGATGAAGCGGGGTTTCTGATCAATATCGCTGTGATCAGGAACCCGCTGATCACAAAAAACAGGTCAACACCGTAATAGCCCGCGGCCCAGTAACTTCCCAGCGGACCACCGAAGTGCTCAACCAGCACCATGGTAATGGCGACCGTCCGCAATCCATCCATGGCGGCGTAATACGCTTTCTTTCCGGAACCCCCATCGACCATGTGAGACAGATCAAATTCAGATTGCTGTGCCCGGGGCGACTTTGGTCCTGTTGTTTTCATGCCAGACAAATGCAAAACTCTATTCACTCACACGCTTGCAAACGTCGAATACCGTTCTGTGGCCGAAAGCACTGTCATTACTGAAATTCCGCAAGAGGACTGGTCGATCGAGCGGTGCACATTTTTGCGGTTCACACAAACCGCGTCGCCCCAAACCACAATGTCTTCCACGATGTTTCTATCACGGTAATGATGTCAGACGTCGCTGGATTCTTCCAAATAATCCAAAGCAAGCCACGCTGACAGGTCTTTCCCAGTCAACTGGGCGGTTTCTTCTATGTCCCAGCGGAATCTGTCTAACCATTCCTCATAGATGATGCGATCGAGTGCGTTCTCGTAAATCCCCTCGCGCACGGTTCTCGCTTCGTACGTCAAACTGCTGTCAACACCCAAAAATTCAAAGCACTGACGTAGAGACTCATTGTGTCGAACACGAAATTCACGCATCGTCAAGAAGTGGAGTTGGGAGCGGCCGAACACTCGTATCAATCGACGAATTTGATTTGCATAATAACTTCGGTCCACGTATGAGTACATTAGGTTCTGATACGGAAGCGTGTCTTGCGAACGTCGGACGTCGGTTGCGAGTGCCTGGTTGAGTGATAACTGTTCAACGGTCCGACAACAATTCATCGCCCAAGCCGATCTCGCCCGATAAATGGGATGACGCAAAATCACGATCCACTTCATACCTGGGTTGTATCGCCAGATGTGCCCGGCCGCAGTCTCCCAATACATGTAGTCAGGTGTTGCCTCTCCACATGTTGTTCCGACCGCGGCGTGGGAGAACTTTCTTTCGTATGCCCAAGCCAAATATCTTCGTGTCACCTTAAAGCAATCCAGCCGAAAGCGGCCTGGGCTATTAAATTAATGCAGTTCCTTCTGCGCTGGGATAAAAATCTCGGGGTGGGCCCTGAGACTTACCGATAATACCGACATTCCACATTTCTGGGCGCCTCCGATCACGAACTTGACTTTTTTAGTCATCGAGTCGCTTCTGTTCATTTATGTTTGTTCAAACGACATCGTCCGTGAGCATCGATCCCCACTCTGTTCCCGCCAATGCTCCTGCCAACTCATCGTAATTTAATACCGAATCGAGCAAACTTTTGCTTTGTCGCACCATGCGACCGCTCACCGGTATGCGGTCGACATTCAAAAAAACGCAGCAAACGGTCTGTTGCTTGATCTTGATTAGCAACCAAGTCTTCATATACCATTTCCAGCATGGGATGGTGAGAAAACCGTTGGCGAGCTTTTGTTTCAAAGTTGCGCACCACTTGAAGTCGTGCGAGGCAGTCTTCTGGCGAGACTTTGACGGTCGCATCGCTAGGCAGTTGCGTCTTATCATGAGCACGGTAGACGCTGGTCTTGGTGCCGCAATCATGGAGATCACCGTCCGCAAGACGTTCCGCCGCGTCAAATGCACAATTCGCAGTCGCCGGTTTTGCAAGATGTATTGTTGCACGTCCCGTAACGCCGGCGCATTAAATCGATCGGCGTATTCTCCTTTCAGGCGGTAATAAAGGAACTTTGCGCCGACGGCTTTTTCGAATCCTTTCCTTTGCAAATCCTGTTTGAACTTCTTCAACAAGTGTCGATCGCTGAAGTCTTTGCGTTTCATTCGGCTATCGGTGAAGCGTTCTCCACAATGTTTTACCCGCGGGTGAGACGAAAGCAGATTCAACAACAAATTGGAACCGAATCTTCCGTTGGAGACGATGATGGACGCAATGGGACGCGTAAATATCAGCCGACAACGTAGCTGGATTCTTTTACTTGCTCACGAAGTTGTTGAGACATTGGCTAATCTGGAATTGTTAAGTGCTTGTTTCCTGGTTCGCCGCATGACCACCCGTCAAAACAGCCATTACCGGCTGCTTGACGATCGCGTTTAGGCTTGAACACGCTGATCTTAGCAGTTCCTTAAAGGCCACATCACCTGGAAACTGTGACCGTCTTAGACAGTTGAGATCGGACCTGTTCGATTATTTCTTTTGAGAGCGTTGTATTTTGAAACGATCCACCATCGGGGAAATAAGACATGGGCAACATATTCATTACGATGCGGCGTGCGACTCTCAACAGAACGTACGCCCTGTCGCGTGTTGCGATGGCAAATGTCAGATAGGATTGCACCACAAATCGTTGGCCCCAACTTGGGTGATGCGATGCCGTCCAATCCGACACAACCGCTTGCATGTTGGCTGTTGGTTTCGACGTATTGAACAGCAGAAACTCACACTCGACAAAATATTGCCCCGCCCAAGCCTCGACACTCCGGCGGTCAGCATCCGATAACGCTTTGGAACCTTCGAGTAGACGTACCCGCCGCGACTCGATCATGCTTTCCGACAACGAATTCGTGATCCTGGGTGACGCGTCGCGACGAACAAACAGATCCGGAAGGGCGGAATCGATCTTGGCGTAAGGTATCTTCCGCAACAAGGCGCGAATGTGTAAATCGGTGTCGTCTCCATACATCACCGCCTCATTAAATCCATTAAGGTCGTCGAGTGCGGTCCTTGTCCAAATCGGAGACGAGGTATGCCACGGTGGATCCGCCTGTATAAACCGCATCAGATCGGGTCCTGACTGAAAATCGTTCCAGCCGACTTCGGAGTCTCCCATCTGATGCTGGAACAAGAGAACCGGAAAGACCCAAAAACCTTGCTCCGGGTTCTGGGCAACGGAGTCCATTCGATTCGTCAGGCACCACGGTGCCATCAAGTCATCTGAGTCGAGAAATACGACGTGCGTTCCTCGACTCATCCCAACGCCCATGTTCCGGCACGCCGATGGTCCCTTGGGTTGACTGTCTCGTGCGACCACCTGAATCCGATCGTCGCGCATCTGCTGGATCGCTTCCCACTGGTCCGAATCGGACCCGTCATCTACAACAACCGCCTCCCAATTCGGGAACGTCTGCGCCCTCAGCGAAGCAATCGTTTCAACCAACAGATCCGCCCGATTAAAATGCGGGATGACCACGGTGACGAGAGGTGTGTTCATTGCAAGCTGCGAAAAGCTTTCAACTGACGCATCCGTCCAAGGCAAGGTCGGCGCGATACAATTGGTGGATGACCGATCGTTGTGCATCGGTCACTTCGAAGTCGCGTTCAATATGCCCCGTCGTATTCGTCTTTGTCGAAAAATCAATATCGGGAATGACCACCAATGACTCGGACTCCTCGACCCGCAAAATCTTACATTGCGGCCATCGCATTCGATGCTTACCAGCGAAAAACAGACGGTTTGTCCAGACCTGTGGATTGAAGTGGGCGTCGCGATGGTAGAGATCGGGTAACAAGTTCACAAATTCGTCAAAGCGGAAACGCAGGAATGCGTCTGCTATCTCAGAATCCGAGGCTCCCCTTGTGATGCCTAGATGTGAATACAGGATTTCGTGGCAATGCTGCCAACAAAATCCCTCGCAATCAATCCGCGTTGGCTGCTTTCGGTATTTGTCCATGAAGCACGAAACGGTACGCGAAACTGGAGATCGAACCAAATGATAAGCGGGTGGCAGGCCGCCATTTAAAATCTCGCGCATCAACATCCGGGGCCGCGGTACAACGTCCAGTTCGTCCCAGGCGGATGCGGCCGTAAACGCTGAGTACAAAACCTTGAAACTGACGAAGGCATAAACCCTGTGGCTGGAATTGTAGAAGACCGCCATCAAAACGCCCTCGTGACCGGCCCCACGGCGTTCAGAATTTTATCGATGTTCGAATATCTCGACGACTTCAAAAATTCCGGGTAATCCATTACTAATCGGTCTGCGGCCCCGTGGATGTCATTCAAGTAACTGAAGCGTTCGCGGAACCGAGCGAGGCAATCGAACTCCAACAGACGCATGTTGAAGTAGCGAACGCTCAGCGGCCAGAAGTCCCAATGCGACAAATTCAAATCGCTGTTTTTTAGATAACTCGTACCACCAATGTGGTAAAGACTTGCTCCATCACCAGGCAATTTGTTGAACGATCGCCCCTCGGCAAGCGACAGTAGCCAGTAGGCCTGCAACGTATCGAAGTAGCCCTTAAATTGTTCAGGGTACTCTCCCGGCTTATAACCGATCGTCCGCACCTCGTTTGCCGCGACTGTCGGCAATTCGACAGTAACATCTGCTGAAACGCCAAATTTATCGCGAATCCGTTGCACTGCAGCGCCGTGCAGCATCAAGAAAAACGTGTCGGGGATATCGAGACCGTGATCCGTTGTGGATTTCGTAAACGGTCCCGCTGCAAAATGCACATCGGGGTCCATTGAAACCGAATCGTAAAAGGTGGGATCGGTAACGAAACAATCGGGATCCTGGATGCAAAACGTTTCGGGACAGACAGAACAAAGGTCCTTCAGAACGTCGGCATGCGCAAGCATGCTTTGCGAGTTGCGTCGAAGCGAAGCGGACAGACGGACAAGTGGACGATTGGGAAGCGTCTTCCGCAACCAATACTCGTCATCGGCCGACACCGCATTCAGCACGATCACCGATTCGAAACCAGGCAAATCTTCGTGCATACAGAATGGTGCAAAATGCACCAATTCGGGCGTAAAGATGAAGAAAATGGGCACGCGGCCGCGGACTTTGCCGCCGGTGACAACCCGCCCCAAGGCACGCCGGTTGGTGTGTGACAGATGCGTCGCGCGATAGCGTCGAACCAACTTACGCAACATCGGTTGCCCCCTTGGTGCGTGTTAACGCCGATGCAAATTTTTGCAGACATCGCACCGGTAACGTACCGCGAAGCCAACGCCAATCCATACGCCAACCAATCCGTTCCGACGGATGCAACAGGTTGTACAACAGTGTGCGGTTCAGCGAGCACAAATTGTGCGGCCAAAGGTACTGGTAGGGGGGATCCACAAAGGCTGATAACTTTGTTTGGTCATATTCCTCTCTCTGCCCAGCGTGTAAATGGTAAGAGCGGACGGAAAAGGCAGGATTGATTACTAGATAGCCGGCCCGACGCAGTTCGTACATTATACGGTTGTCACAGCGGGGTACCCCAATGGGAAAATCGTCAACGATGTCCCGAGGCGGCCCACGAAAGATCCAGGCATCTTGAGTATCGTTGCGATTGAACAGGATTGCGGAACCATTATTGCGTACATCCCATCGCGTCAGGGCCACACACTGGTTAGCTTGCAAGGTCCGCTGAAGCGCGAGCAGCGAAGAGTCAAAGTAGATATCGCTGTTACAAACGATCGACAGATCGTCATTTGACTTGCAGGACTCCCGTGCCCATTCGAACAAGTCGCGATACAGAGGACGCCCTGAAATTGGACGCGCCTTAATCTTTGGGTGCTCAAACGGTCCCGAACAGGTTTCCAAAAGCAGGCAAACTTCATCAACAGCGTTGGCAGCAACGTTACGATGCAAACACTCAACAATCTCCGCCAAACGTGCATCGTCGGGCGCCAAATAGAACGAGGTGAACAGGCGAATCATAAAAAGCGAAGAAGACGAGACAAAACTTCAGAGCCGTCAATGCTGTTGCAGAGAAGATGACAATCTCATTTCAAGCAATCGTCGTATCTCGATTGAGAATAGCCGCGCGTCGACGACGCGTTTAGGAGTAGTCAAGATGCTCTTTCAAAGGGCTTGAATTCTTGACGAAAAAGAAGTCACCACCAGTTAGTGCGTTATCGTAAGGGCGGTAGTGGCAGTCGACAATGTCATACAAACAGTAGTTGTTGTCATAAAAGATGTTCATAAGTTCTCTTGGGGTAGCGCGATCGATGTAGGCTTGCAGGCACCCGAATTCAACGACAAACATCTCCGTCCGCTTTAACGCCTCGCTGCAACCATGCAACGCCCTGATTTCCGCACCCTGCAAATCGAGTTTTATTAATTGCGGAGCAAAACCGTGTTTATCGATCAGCGAATCGATAGTCACAACGTCAACATCAATTTGGCACCCGGCATCGCCCCGGACATGCGACTGAAGCGATGCGCTGGTTGCTTGGCTGGGATCCCCCCAAATATTAAATGCCAGCGTACCCGGTTCGTCCGCAACAGCTTTTGGAATCAATGTCGCGCGCCCGCAAAGCCCGGCAATGCTGTCCCGGATCTTCTGCTGCGTGTGCGGGTTAGGCTCGATGACCAGAAAGCGCGCGTCGGGGAAAATGGAACTCACCTCCGACGTCCAGCCACCCGTGAAGGCTCCGGCATCGATAATATCGCTGGCCACAAATCCGATTGACTTCGCTTGTGCAAGCCGCTCCTTGCAAGTCGGCAAGGCATGTTTCGGGACTGGCGGCGAGGCATCGCGCCGGATACGTGTGAGTTCCAATCCCATGGGTGCCAGAGAGGCGTTCAAGGCACGCTTAACAAAGTTTTTCATTGAAAATCGTATTTCCTGACCGCGGTGCTCAACGAAACAAATCGAGCTTTCTTAAAAGACGGTCCCGAAGCCGCGTCTTGGTCCATCGCTTCAGAAGTTTTCTGTAATGTCTCTGCATCGCGGAAAGATAGATATTGTTCTCGACAACCGGCTGGCGGCTGACGCGGATTCGGGACGCTAATCGCCACTGGCGATGAAAGCCCTCCGCATCTTCATGACAATTTTCTCCTGTCCCATCAAAGCCCAAATTCCGCACCATCGTTTTACGGGGGTACAGACACAAGCCATCATGCAAAAATATTGTCGCGTACCATTTTACCGCCCACGTGCTTAAATCGCCGTCGATATTCCGCTGAAGTTCCTCGTGATGAAACGAAACCCCACCGAGATCGAAAGCCCGTGCGTCTTTTTTCTGCACGCCGACCATCAACGCGTTTGCGTCCTCCTGGTATAGCGACCATGCACGCTGCCATGTCGCCCACCCCCAGGAGGTGCTTGTCCGCAAAAAGCCCGTTTGTGGAGCGAAAAAACGATTGCGAATGTTAAAAGCCGAAATCTGCATTACGGTGCTGTCGTTGCGATAAACGGCCAAACCATCATTCATATACCGCAAGAACCCTGGAGACGTTTCCAAATCGTCTTCCAACACAATTACGTCCCCATGCTTCTCGCAAACTGAGCCAACTCCTTCGACGATTGACTTGGCTAAACCGCGATTGATATCGGATTGGACGATTTTCACCTCACCGCACCACGGGCGTTCTCGAATAATTTTCCGCACCTCCTTAATCGCCTCGAGGGTCTTCAAGGAAGCATCATTGCGAGGTCCATCGGCGAAAATGTAGAGTAACGATTCCTTCGCAAGTCCGTTTCGTGAAAGGGATTCGAGTGTGGCACGCGTATGTTCAGGGCGTCCATAAACAAACAGCACTATTGGCGCAAGAGAGGAAGAATTCATGTGCTCTACCGCTCAAAGTGGCCGTCTAGAAATTCTCTCGACGGGCAAGAATAAACATGTCTCGTTTGGGTTGCTTCGGAAACATTTCGCGAAAGCGATTCGGCCGCCGCAACACTAGCTTCCCCCCTTCTCGCAGGGTCGCCTTCCAGCTCAGCGGAAGGAAAACGGAGTGTCTATAGATTTTCGTCTTGCAAACACGGAATCCAATCTTAGCAAGAATGCTTTCGACAATCCCACGGTTTGCAAAGCTGAGGTGGTCGGGGACGTAATACGGCTTATGGTGATCCACCGGTTTTAAATGGGAACTGTGACCTGTCTCCAAAAACAGAAGCCCCCCTGGCCGAATCAGTTGCCCCCAGTCACGGAGTGTCTCAATAGGGTCTGGCAAATGAGAAAAGACGTTCAGCGCCGACACGATATCGTATTCGCGATCATGTGACGATAGGTCAAAGTACGTCACATCCAATCCGTGACGATTGGCACTAGCGATCTTAGACTTGTTGGGCTCACACCCCTTTGCCGACACCTTGCCGCCGAAATACCGTTCGATTGAAGTAATGAACTCACCATGTCCACAGCCTATATCCAGCCAAGAGGCTGTTTGCTCCATCCGCTTCGGAAAAAAATCCTTGAGGATATCCAGATAGCGTGGAATTGCGGCATCGCTGAACATTCCCGTTGTGTCGATTAAATCGTCGCCACGATGCTGACCAGTTTTCGTCGCCGCAGTGATTTCGGATTGCGAAGGACGCGGCGAAAGATAGACGAGCCCACATGAACTACATTTGACAAGCTGAAATCCGTTTTCCGTGTCGTAGGGCGTGTTCCTAACGCTGCCACAATTGTAACATCCAACTCGTTCAATTTGCACCAAATTCCTCCTCATAAAGCAGACCTGCAACCATCAACCCTTGTCACATGAGCAACGCCACGGTTCGGAATAATTCAACACAAACATCCTGTAACTAGACTTCACGCGGGAATACCAAGTTCGACGGTCACCAGACGCGACGTTTTATTCACAAGTCAAGTTGAACCGGATAAACACTTCACCAAAGAACCAAATTACACCGTACTTCAGACAGCAACTTCTGGCTTATAAAGTAGCATACAAATAACATGGTACCCAAAGCCGGATTTCCCTGGATACCGCAACGCAAGCTCCCGAAACAGTGTTGCACTATCACTGCACTCGTAACCTGGTCTCAGCGGGACATCAGGAATCCCGACAAAAAAAACGGTCTCAAAAGGAGACTCTTGGACAATTCTCTCGTAGTCGCTGTAAAACAATCGATTCTGTTCATCCGAATGATAAACGAATTCGACTATGGCCTCACTCAATTCTGCATTTTGATACTGTTTCTGGCACCATCCACGCATTTCCTCTTTAGTCATTAAGAGGTGACTGTACGGGGGCAGGGCATGTGTTCGCCAACTAACAGTCTTTCCTTGAAATGAATCGATCCAGAGGTGGTGCCCCCAACTACCTGACCAGACGGGCCCCAACTCAGCCCACAAATAACCACCAGGACGAACAACACGAAACATTTCTGCGACTGCCAACTCTAGATCTCTAACATGTTCCAGGACCGACACTGATGTAATTACATCAAACTGGTTGTCGCCGAACGGCATATGCCGCGCATCAACCCGTTTCAACTGAACATTACCGAACGACTTTTCTTCACGAAGGCACGGGTTAATCCCAACACCACGAACAAGTTCACGTTCGTGGCTTATATATGCCATAAACTTGCCCGCGGGATCGCTGCCCACCTCTAAAACCGACTTTCCATCCAAACTACCACAACAAGCCTCGATGCTTCGAAGTGTGTTCACGTACTTTGGGGGCACTGTACTCGCAGATCCGTGCGTCGGCCGCAACTTTTCCGTGACGTGATGGAGCTTATTCAGACCTCGTGCGATTAGAGAGCGTTTCAATGTCTTGCCTAAAAGTATCGTTATAAACTCGGGTCTCAACAGCCGACCATACCGTTGCAAATATCCATGAGCCCTACTGCGTTTGCGACGCATAAAGCTCTAACGCCTTCTTAACTCCAGCGTGGAAGTCCACTTTGTGCGAAAACCCGTACTCCACCTGTTTTTTGGTACATCCACCGCGTGCATGTACCCCAGCAGGTTTGTCGGACAATCCAACCACCTCGGGCTCGTAACCGCATTCCTCCGCCGCGATGCGGGCAAATTGCTTAAAACTGGTGTAGATGCCCGTCGAGAGATTCAGTGCGTCGCCATCATTGATCTTATCCATCGTGGCGAAGACGCCGTCGACACAGTCTTCGATGTAGATGAAATCCCGCATTTGGTCCCCAGTCCCCCACACCGTCAACTTCTCCTCGCCGACATGGGCCATCGCCCGCTTGCAAATGCTCGGGAACGGATAGCTGTCATCTTGATCCTCCCCATATCCGCTAAACGGACGGTAACAAACCGACTTCAAGCCGTGCTTCTCGTACGCCAACCGTGCCAAATATTCGCAGGTCAGTTTCGCCCAACCGTATGACATGTCGGGCATTCCGATGTCGTCGTCAAAGGCAATCATATCTTCGGATAGAAGCTGGTACCCCTGTTCGCGCTGACGACCGATCGGATAGGCAGCGCTGCTACTGAAGCAAACCGTTTTAGCAGGCTTGACCTTCTTGGCCCACTGCCAATATTCGGCGTCAATGGAAAGGTCGTCCGCAACGGCAAGCGGACTATTTTCGATCATCGCCCGACCGCCAACCATCGCCGCCAAATGAAAGACGTAGTCGAAATCATCGTCGTCATGTTCGCGAAACCACTGTCGACAATCCTGTTCATAAAAATGAAAACTGGAATAGTCGAACGGAGCATACAATGGAAACCCACCGTCTGGATGGATCCCCCCGGTATCACGTGCGATCGGATCGACACAGTGCACCTGATCCCCGTTGTCGAGGCAACGCTTAACAAACCGGCGACCAACAAATCCGGCGCCGCCGGTGACTAGAATCTTCTTCATGAACGGATACTCGATGTTGTGAGAACGCGGAAAAAGTTTGCGTATAAATCGGCACATTGCCCCGCAGACCACTGCGACAGCGCGAGCTCCTGGTTCTGCTTCCCGAGCGTGCTATCGGAAGCCAAGTTGAACCCACGCTCCATCGCCTTGGCGGCGGTCGCCGGTCGCTCGGGATCAAACACAACGTTTCCGGTTTCGCGCAGCAGATGACCAACATCAAGCCAGTCGGGACCAACGACAACTTTCCCAAAAGTCATTCCCAAGGTGATATTGCCGGAATTTAGTACTTTGAGCCGAGGGATGAACAGTACATCGGCAGCATTTAAATAGAGCTGTGTATGGTTGTCTTCAACGAAGCTGTAATTCAGGCGAAATCGGGGATGTAAGCGGTAGTACAGACGAGTCAAATCACGCAACCAATATTTTAAACGAATCCACGAGACATGGTACAACTTCTCTCGCCATCGGGAAATCAATAAAAACTTATTTTTGTCGTCGATATTTTGAAACGTGTTTAAAATCAACGCTCGCTCTGCGTCATTCCGTACCGCCCCAAAGACGAGCATGACGCGTGCTTCCTTAGGAATCCCGAGCTGATTTCGTGCTTCCACGCGTGAAATTACATTTGGCAAGCTGCAATAATTTTGATGTGGCACGATTACATGCTGCGGCGGACCGTGCACAAACGCCGTATCGGAGTATCGGCTGTTGAATTCATCAATGCTTGGTTGAGCAAAATGGACGATGCCATGCGCATATCGATAAACCATTTCATACAATTGCTCCCAACGCGGATTGGTTGTCGCCAAGTGAGGCAACAACACATGCCGCGTAAAAACGATCTTGGAGCGTGCTGACCAATACGCCATACGTGCTTCAATATCCGAAAACATTTGGTCATCGAGCGCATCGTCGAAATAGGCCTGCTGAACCTCGTTGGTGAGATATTCGGGGAAGTGCAAATGCACGACATCAAAGTCCCCCTCTCTGTTCCAAAAACGCCGATGGTCGTGAGTCAGTTCGTGATTTTGGGCAATCGCTGCGTTCAGATCGACAAGAAAGCGATTGCTGGGAAGCGGAATATTACCAACGAGAATTCGCATTATGTAGGAATGGCTATATTAGGAATCGGGTGTTATTCATGACAGGTGCTCGCAGAGCACGGCTATTCCGCACTAATAAATCGATTTTTCACCGACAAAACTCGGTCGATGACTGGAGTAGATCGAAACGCCTCACGCACCGTTTGGTCAAAAAAACCATAACGTTCCCGAAATTGACTTGGTTCATGCAGCAACCAGATGCCGATTGCCTTGGCTGCCTTCCATCGCTCACCACGCCCGGCGCGAAATTTTGCGTATCCGCGGCGATAGGCCTGCATGATGTCCGAACGAACCCTTCCGTTTCGGAAGCACTGCCCAAGGTCTCGCCACCACAATTCCATGTACTTGTGATGTTCATCCACCTGGGTCATGCGATTGTTGGCATGTACTCGCCGGACGACGACGGGGGTTGCCAGGTTGCCAGCCGCTAACCGCCCAAAAGCGCTCATCCGCTTCCACATGTGAGTGTCCTGTTGCAGCCGAAGCTCGGTATGAAAAAGGCCAACCCGATCAAAGAACTCGCGCCGGACCGTGATGGTATCGGTGCTGAAATCACCTTTGATCGTCGGATGCGCGTGCAACAAGACCAGCGGCAACTCTTCGGGCGTCGGCACGCCCCCGGTCAGCGTCAGCAATTCAGGGCGCCCTTGATCGAGCCACATTTGCCGCAGTGACTCGCTCTCGTAGTGATTTCCTAGCGCGTTGTAGACGCCATCGATCGTTGAGTCTTGGGACAGGATCTGTTTGTCCGCTTCGAAGCGGTTTTCCAGATACCAATCGTCTGCATCGAGAAATGCGATGAACGGAAACTGGGAGTGCTGGATGCCCAGGTTGCGACTGGCGCCTGCCCCACGGTTCTCGCCTCCGGGATGCTGCAACATCCTGACTTTTTCAAACTCTTTTTCCAACTGGCGGCAAACATCAATCGCCCCGTCGGGCGATCCATCTTCGACCAGAATGACCTCACCCACCTCCGGCAACGCCACCGCCGACTCTACCGCACATCGGACCATACCCGCAGCGTTATAGACCGGCGTAACGATCGATACCGCGAATTTTGGTGAACGCTTCATGACGTAGCGAGAACGCTTTGGAACAGATTGTCATACTCCTCCAAAACCCGTTCGGGACGAACAAGATTCGTGACAGAAGCCTTCGCGTTCTTTCGCATTCTAGCACGCAGTTCCGACGAATTCGCCAATTCCATCGCACGTTGAATCAAAGATTCCATGTCCATAAATGGAACGACGAAGCCATTGACACCGGATTCAACCAGTTCACGATTGCCCCCCACGTCCCAGGTGACAACCGGTAGCCCCAACGCAAGTGCCTCGACAAGTGCACTACTGAAGTTTTCTATCAGCGTTGGGGAAACCGCCCAGTCACACGCCGCAACGTCCGCCAGATTGCGAATGTAGGACTGGGAACCTGGCGCATAGACTACGACTTGTTTTGGTAATTGGTCTAATTCGAATCGAAGCGTTTGAGAAATAGCTCCCGAGACAAAAAAAGCGATGTCACCCATGACAGAAAGGCGACGAATGATTTCGCACGTGTATCGTTCACCCTTTATCACCGCACCACCCGATGGAATGTAGACCAACGTTGCTTGCGAAGAAACACCGAGTCGCGTTCTCGGAGAAGAGTCCCCCAGTTGATCCAAAAATTCCGTATCGACAAAATTCCGAATGACCCGAACATCACAGTCCGGGTTAAAGGTCTGGCGTGTCACGTCCGCGATGTACTGAGAGACAGCAGCAACGGCATCTGCCTTTCGGAACGCCCGCAATTCCAACCGGTGCGCAAGTTGCAGGTCGATCCACGAGTACTGCGTTGCGATTGGATTGCCTTCAAATCGACGATAATTGTGGTGTGCGACCCAGATCAACTTGCTGTCGGAGGGAAGCTTGAGCGCCAGGGCGGGAACAAAATTATCGGGGCATAGGACAAAATTGGGACGGAACGATCGTAGCGAACGGTTCAAACGCCGCACCGCGGGAATGATCCGCAATATACGTTGACAATTCGTAGCTGCTTCCCCCTTTGCGTACCGCCTAATCCAAGCGGATGCTGCCGCCTGTAGCATCCAGGCCAGTGGGGCCGCAGTCTTCGCACGTGTCACGTTGGGCTCAACCGCCGCGTCATTATCGTCGAACGCAAAGATGCCGACGTCATGTCGTTTCCGCAGGCATCTGGCCAGGTTAAAATGTGCTGCCGCGATGCCTCCGCCCTTGGGCGGGTAGGTGCGCGTGATAACGGCAATGCGGTAACGTGGGGGCATCAGCAAACGCTTTACGCTTAGAAGCGTGTGGAAGAGCTCAACAGCCCCGAATAGATGTCATCGAGTTGCTTGGCAACCACTGGCCAACTGAATGAATCGACAACGCGCCGCCTCGCCCTTGGCATACGTCCAAGCTTAACCGATTGGCCGATTTTGCATTTCAAATCCTCAAGATTATTCGGTTCGTAGAGGAAACCAAATTCCTCGCTCCCGATCACGTCAGCACAACCGTAGGACCTGGGTGCCACGCAAGGTTTCTCCATTGCCATCGCTTCCAGCAAGACCGTTGGCAAACCTTCACGATGGCTAGTCATCACCAACGTTGAGCAGCGTGAAAGCAATTCTAACGTGGCTTCATGAGACAGCGGCCCCAACGGTTGGACATTCAGGGGCACTTCAACGCAATAACGCTCCTCGAAATTACCTCTGGTCAATCCAGTACCAACCATTGAAAACTGCAACTCTGGTAGACGCCTGGCGACTTCGATAAACGCGGATGGATTCTTGACTTCGTCATTTGACCCTACAAAAACCACCGTGTTGATACGTGCACCATCCTGCGTCTTTGCCCTAATTCCATCACAGAATGAGACGTCGACGGCGTTGGGAATGACAACTGTTTCAATACGATGCTGATCCAGCAAATAACCTGCCAGCCACGGGCTCACGCAAATACGAACGTCTGCTTTTGCCGCGTGATTTAACAATGCGTGATTAGTTTTTTCTTGCCAAGCTTTAAGTTTGCCGCCATAGTCCTCTGCAAAATACAATGCGTGATACGTGTGCACCCAAGCCTTGCCGGCTTGTTGCGCACGCTGAGCAATCGCAATGAAATCCGGATCGACGTGAGAGTGAAATAGACTGTGCCGATCAATTAACGGATCGCCCAAATCCGCATGGTATTGGGATCTTTCATCACGCGTTTTTAAGAAGTCGTGCGAAGGAGTACTTGGGTACAACGCGACCGCATGCTGTGAATATTTTTCAATGCATTCCAAATGACGGCGTACACCACCGATGTTTGCCGCACGCCAAGCGAACCCAAGGGCGACCGATTGCCGGCCCTGCATACTTTTTGCGCGATCGTTATCCGCGCGGGCGACTCTCCACTGACGATACTTCGATTTAAGTCCCATTAAATAACCTGATGCTCATTGATCAGTTGCAAAACGCGCTCCGCAAGTCCCTCGGGGCTAAAGTGCTGTACAATTCGACGCCGGTTGCTCTCTCCACGCTGCAACCGTTCATTAGACGAACTTGCCAGACGATGCATAATGCGAAACAAGCCGTCCCCGTCACGAGGACTGGCTAATACGTCGCCGGCCTCCGTATCCCCAACCGCCTGACGCATGCCAGAGATATTGGTGCCGCAAACTGCCAAACCGTGCGACATCGCTTCGAGCGCTGCGTTTGGACAGCCCTCTGTTTCGGAACTGTGCACGGCAAAATCTGTCGCACTCCACAAACTGGCAGGCTTAGCAACAGCGCCAAGAAAATGCACTGATCCACATAAACCAAGGTCGAATGCAAGTACTTTTAACAGATCGGTCGATTCTGCCAATCGACCTGCAAGGGCAAGATGACAGTGTTTGCCAACATCCGTCTTGCGGAGTTCCGCAAACGCCTTTAGCAGCGTCGTGTGATCCTTGAATTGTGTTAGGTTTGCGACCATCGTGATCAATAGCTGATCTGAATGAATGCTTAAGGTTTCCCGCCAATGGGAGTTGTCTGATCGTTGAGGTATTACGATTCCATTGTTGAGTACTTCGATTCTATTTTCAGGGAGCCCAAACTTTCTGACTAAAAAGTCACGCCCTTCATATGAATTCGATACGACTTTGGGCACCGAATGAATTATTTTATGTTCCAGCTTGCTGCCATAAATGTCTCGCCCTTCGTCGCGTTGGTTCCACCACGTGAAACTCGCCTTGCTCCGCCGCCACACCATTCCGACAATTTTGCAGTTAAAGCCGATATACGGCAAAATGTAGTCAGGACGCAATTCATAGCGCAGGTACCGCTGCAATCTACGCAGGGTGATGAGCTGCGAAATCCTTCCGTTGTTCCAGTTGAGCGGAAAGACGCGAGGTTCGATGCCCAGTTCCCTGATTTCACTGGAAACCCGGCCTTCACCTCCCCACGCCAAAAACTCAACATGGCAGCCAACTCGTCGTCTTAGTTGATCCGCCAGGATGATCGCCTGACGTTCCGCCCCACCAAGTTTCGCGTATTGTCCAAGCACGAATAGAAATCGACCACCGGCAAACCGATCGATCGAAGCTTGCGAGATTTTATTCATGCGGCACTGGTTTCACGACTGCCAATCTGACAAAGCCACTCTTCGAGTACCAACAACAACCAAACGTTGACAACACGTCCCGCATCCAGGTTTACATGAACTTGCTCTTGCTCAAACCACTGGGCGATACTGGCTCCAGGGTCTGTCAGTCGTTGGCGAACGTCATCCGCCTGACCGGTGTTGCGATCGAACCAAGATTGCAACGGCATAACAAAGCCTTGTTTTGGTCGGTTGGCAAACGCACCGCCAAGCTTCTTTGCGGCCAGTGTTTTCAGTGGGATCTTACCGCTGTAGCTGTGTCCATCGGAATCCCGTGCGTATAAAGCGCCGGGGGCAATCGAGCTGACCGATCCAAAGAAGTTTCGATCCAGCATTGGCGGTCGGACTTCTAAACCGAAACGCATGCTCGCAATGTCGACCTTGCAAAGAATGTCCTCCGGAAGAAACGTCTCCATGTCGCAACGTTGCACTCGATTGACGCCGCGCAAACCGCCACCAATTTCAAATGCGTGGTCAAACGCTTCATCGCGCTGATCGGTCAAGAATCGCAGCTCAGGCCGCCACAATCGCTCTCGCGCGGCGTCGGTATACCGATTCACACAGTCCGTCCAATGCTGAGGGTCGGATGATGTATCATAAGCCTGCGAGTAACGCCACGGCATGGCTGCCTTTGCCAACGGACGAATCTTACCGCGCCAACCGGTTTCATTCGCAGAGCGGTAGTAATCGACCTTCCTCAACCAATTCCCATAGGTCCCGTATCCCGCCAACATTTCATCGCCACCGTCTCCATTAGAACCATTGGCACATAACAAATAGAAACTTGGCAACTATATCCAATTAAAGTAAATGTTAGAGAGACCGGCATCCTTCACACGTTGACGTATCACGGCCATGCCTTGCGAAGTGTCCGGAATGCACTCTTCATGCGTCTCGACAAGTGTGATGTCGACCCGTCGCAGGAGATCTCTATTAAGCAGGTCTTCCAACACATGAACCTCCGCACCCTCGATGTCGATTTTTAAAACACGTATGCGGCTAAATCTTCTCAGGAAATCAGAAAACCTGATAACATCAACTTCAGCGTAGAAGGCGTTGTTGTTATTTGTCTTGTTAGGGTTTAGCGTTGACCCTACCGAATATTTGACGGGATCGGTCAAGTGTTCTTCACGAAAGAACAACTTCATTCTCTCAACCTTGTTTGAAACTGCGACGTTGTGGAGACGCACGTTCCAATTCCAGCGAAACTTCTTTTCCAACACGCGAAAGGCGTTCGGATCGGGCTCGAACGCATGGACTTTTGCGCCAGTATTTGCCATTAACTGTGTGATTTTTCCGACGTTTGCTCCAAGGTCGATAGCAATATCCCCCCGACGCAATTCAGAGAACAAGTATTCGTCCTCGGCAGAAAGAGTTTCTCCGGTAACAACAGATGAGCTTAGACGTGCTTGCGTTACCTGGGATACAGGCCGGCAAACTTTCAGTTGAGGCCAGAACACAATTGATATGCAACCATAATTATGGGAAGAGGATTTGTTGAAAAATCAGGTAATAGCCCAGGTTCCGGTCGCGACACATCCGGCACGAGATGCAGGGCTTCCGCCAACAACATTCACCCCAAACGAATTACTCATATGGCAGTACGTTCTGCTTAAGTCAGACGCCGTCAAAACAATACTGACCTGGTGAGCTCCGGCATTCAGTGGAAGTGCGTCGAGTTCCAATGATAGGCTGGCATTGCCATCCTTCGGTGAAAACTGTTGACCGTGCCCATCCTGACCAACAGCATCCAACACAGGGATCAGTTCCTGGTTCCAGAAGAGGACTTGAGCTGTTGCTCGGTCAATATGGTCATCGCATTTTAGATCTAGCTGCACACAAAGACGGTCACCATGCCGTGCCAACACAACACCGCCCAGTTCACAAGTGTTCTGCCCACAGCTAGCTTTGACTTTGGTGATTTGAATTTCACCACTGCCAACGACACTTGTACTACCCGCAGAGAACAGCCGGAAGTAGGTTTCAAGTCCGTCAGGGAGACTACGGCCTAGGTACTCCGGCTTTCCACGATTCAGAACAAGCAGTTCCGTGCAGACCCGCATCACCTGTGTCATTGAATGCGATACAAAAATCACGGCGCAATTATCCAACAGGTCCGCAATTTTATTCAAACATTTGTAGCGAAATCCAACGTCGCCAACCGCCAGGACTTCGTCTATCAGCAAAATATCGGGTTCCATTTGGCTGGACACCGCGAAACCAAGCTTGACTTTCATGCCCGAACTGTAGTTCCTCATCGGCATGTCGAGAAATTCTTCTAGTTCCGAGAAGTCGATGATTGCATCGAGCTTGGCATCGGTCTCCCGCTTTGAAAATCCGAGCAAAGCGGCTTGGTTGTAGATATTCTCGCGGCCCGTCAGGATGGGATTGAAACCAGCCCCTAATTCGATCAACGCGCCTACACGACCTCGCATCGTGATCCGCCCCTCGTCGGGGCGATTCAGGCTGTTCAACATTTTCAACAGCGTGCTCTTCCCAGCGCCATTGTGTCCGATCAACCCAAGACACTCGCCCCTTTTCACCTCGAAGGAGACATCGCGAACCGCCCAGAACTCATCGTATCGCAACTCTCGCGTCGAACCATCATGCCCGGAGTCTTGGTGCCACGGATTTAAAGCCGTCGCCATGTCCTGGACGCCGTACCAGAGCGAACGGCGCAGCGACCGACAGAATTTTTTGGAAACATGTTCGGCGCGGATTAATACTTCACTATCGTTGGACATAACGAATTGCAGTTCGCGATTAAGCGTTCATTCGCTCAATGATATGAGGCATGGTGACCTTAAATACAACGGTCGCAGCAACCAACGCCAAGAAACTCAGAATCAGCGTGATCCCGGTCAACACCCCAAAGGGCGACTCACTGCCAATCAACCAATAGCGACTGGAGACCAACGGCGCGGTGATAGGGTTCAACAGCAACAGATTGTGCATGCTTCCCGAGGCTGGAAGCGCGTAGATCACGGGCGTCGCAAAGAAACCAAATCGCAAACCCAATTGAACAGCTCGGCCAATATCCATGTACAGCGCGGACAAAGGAACCAAAATCAGGCCCAAAGCACACCCAAATACTACAAGTGTTAGGAAACCAAGCGGGAACAACAACATGCTCCACGAGAACGCAATTCCGTAGGCTGGCAGCGCGGGAATCAAAACCAACGCCGGAATCATCGTGTTTAAGAGCGCCTTGCCGATCCCGGATAGGACCAACGCTTCGTGAGGGAAATTGACTTTGGACAGGACGCTCCGCGCTTCCGCCATAATCGCCTGCATGCCGACGACCGACATGTTAAATGCCGTCCATAATACCGTTCCGGTCAAGACAAATATTGGCACCGGCGCATTGCCGGTATCGATCGATACGAGTTGTTCATTGTTTAAGAATATCCAGATCGCGGCAGTCGCCAGCGGCGGCAGCAGGATCCAAAAGTATCCCAACAAACTTTGACGATACATCGCCCGGGTATCGCGCAGGAACATTCGCCAAGCGAGTGCCTGACTTTGTGGTATGTCGCTTATCATCGCTGCGATCGCGTCGGTAAAAGCATCGAAACCACCATGTGGCGTGATCACGCGTTCACGAAGCACTGGTCGCGGATCGTTCAATTGGAGATCCCTTGCAAGTAGGCACCGTAGTCGTTGTTAAAATGGTGCGAAATTGCAACAAGTTGCTCGCCATTGATGAAGCCTTGCGAGTATGCGATCTCCTCGGGACAGGCGATCTTGAGTCCCTGGCGTTTTTCCACGGCGGCGACGAAGTTGCAGGCGTCGAGGAGGCTGTCTTTGGTGCCGGTGTCCAACCAGGCGAAGCCGCGGCTGAATTGCTCGACGTGCAAGCGGCCCGATTCGAGGTAGGCGCGGTTGACGTCGGTGATCTCCAATTCGCCTCGGGGCGATGGTTTTAAGTTGGCTGCGATCTCGAGGACGTGGTTGTCGTAGAAGTAGAGGCCGGGGATGGCGAAGTTGCTTTTGGGCTTGGACGGCTTTTCTTCCAGCGAAATCGCTTTTCCGTTGGAGTCGAATTCGACCACTCCATATCGCTGCGGGTCGGTCACTCGATAGCCAAAAATTGTCGCTCCCGTTTCGTTCGAGGCGGCGTTAGCTAGCGTCTTGCGAAAACCTTGTCCATAAAAAATGTTGTCGCCCAAAACGAGGGCGACACGGTCGGTGCCGACAAATTCACGGCCGATGATGAACGCCTGCGCAATCCCTTCGGGTTTGGGCTGCTGGGCATAGGAGAACGACATCCCCCACTGCGATCCATCACCTAACAAACGTTCAAAAGCGGGAAGGTCGTGCGGTGTGGAGATTACGAGAACTTCGCGAATTCCAGCCAACATTAAGGTCGACAGCGGATAATAGATCATCGGCTTGTCGTAGATCGGGATCAGTTGTTTGCTGACCCCCAGGGTGATCGGATGCAGTCGCGAGCCACTGCCCCCCGCTAGTATCATCCCCTTCATACCGATGCCCCCTCGGGGATCCAGCTTCGTAGCGACTCCCGAATCGCATCGTCGACATCGGCGATTGGAATTCCCGTCGCACGCAGCTTTCGGTTGTCCATCACGCAATTAGACCGAGGCGTCTTTGCGGCCAGCGACATAAACTCGTCTTCCGAATCGAAGAATTCGAACGTCCTACCCAACTTCAATTCCTGTTCGATCATCCCTACAACTTGCCGCGTTGTCACGCTGCCGGTGTTGGTCACGTTATAAATCCCAGTCGGGACGCGTCGCAGCCAACACTCAAGCGAGGCGCGAACAAAATCGCCGAGATGGGAAATCGAATTCGTCGCTTCCAACAAGCGATGGTATCTCATCAACTTGGACAAATAATTGCGAGGAGAATCGCGGTGATTAAATGGGATGCGAAGTCGCCAAACGTAAACGTTTTCGGCTCCCGCAAGACACTCCTCTCCCAACGCTTTGCAACCAGAATAGAAGCTGCAATTGTTGGTGCGGAACGAAAAATTTGGTTCGTCCTCTTCGCGGAACCCACTGCCATCGAAGCGTACACCGGTGTAGATGCAACCGCTTGACACATGCCCCCAAGGCAAATCGCCAGCCATCGCACAGGCTTCGCGAATCGTCCCGGGCAAGACAGCGTTACCGGCAAGGCACTGCGACTTCTGCAATTCGCAAGCGTCGACGTTTGGCTTGCCTGTGTAACCGGCTGCATTGATCAAGAAGCTCGCATTGCTTTCGCGAATCAGACCGATCAGCGCGTCACGCTGCGTGTAGTCGCAATCGGACCGTGAGATCGATCGGAAATCGATCCCACGCCGCGTCAACAGTTCGCAAAAAGCGTTGCCAACGTACCCCGTTCCGCCGAGAAGCAATATCAAGTCTTCAACTCTTGCCTACGTGACGCCGCGTCGGCGGCGCGCACTTCGTTCCTTTGGGTGACAGGCACCTTCGATTGCAGTCCGGTTTGTGGGGTGTATGCATCCATGCATGATTGTGTTCGTTTAACGAAGCAGTTTCCGTCGCATTTGCGCGGTCTACTGGTAGCGAGTGAAAAGTGGCGCGGCCCATCCTGGATCACGCAAATTCGCCAATGGAATGTTAAATAGTGGATCGGACAATGCGTTGCGTCCATCGAAATTGGGGCATTCCAAATTTTAGAATACCCGGGAGATGGCGCAGTCAGCACAACCGATCGATCAAGTCATTGGAGGAGCTGCGGTAAACCGCAGCACGTCGTTCGAGGGGGGGGCCGAACGTGTTCGTCGTCGCAACGTAAATCGCGGCCACGAGTCATGATGCCTTGGCACATCACGGGAAAAGTCGTGTCCGTTTTCGTCATTTGAAAGCGTCCTTCATTCAACAGCTATCACCACAACACCACGTCGAACGCATCCGCTCTGGGGGTAGTGGCAAGCCAGTCAATCGGCCGCTTTCTCTCGGTTCCAGATCGTACACTGATATCGCAAAAATCACAATGATTAGGCCCCAAAAATACTGCACCTCGCCCCCCTGGAAGGCACTCTTGCTGCACGCCCCCCCTAAAGGAGCGGACCCGCTGGTTCGGCGCTTCACAATGCATTCGGCCAGCCAATCCGGCCCTCCACAGCACGCGGCGGCACCGACATACTCCCGGGCGGTGTTGAGCTGCAGCATGCGTCCCTCCAACGTGCTGAAAGACCGCGTCTTTGCGTCCCACCCATCGATCGCTATTTGAGGATGAAACTTTCACCATCGAGCTGACGGGGACTGGTACAAATCTTGCAAGAACTTCCGATGCGAGACGCCAACTGCCAAATTTTGCACTGCGTGGTGTCGGGCAGTTGGGGTTGATCGTGGTTTCAGTTCAAATGGACGGAGGTATGAGCCATGTCTAGTTACAACATGACCCGAGCGCTTGTTCCGAGCGCATTTGGAATTGCGGGACACGAGATGGAGGAGCTGTTCGATCGATTGTTCTATCCCGGCACCAACCCTGCCGCCACCAAGTGGACTCCCCCCGCTTCGGTGTGGGAATCGGGAGAGCATGTCCATCTGGAGATGGAACTCGCGGGGGTCAACCAGGAGGATATCGACGTCAGCTTCGAGGATGGCTTGCTGAAGATTTCGGCCAAACGCCATCAACCCGATACGACCGACCGAACCTATCTGCACGATGAGCGGACGTGGGGGGATATGTCGCGGTCGATGCGGGTCTCCAACTCGGTCGATCCCGATTCGATCGATGCCTCGTATCAAAATGGCTTGCTGCACGTCCGGCTTTGCAAACGAGCCGAGGTCCTTCCCAAGCGGATCGAGATCAAGACGCCATAGCCCGCCAGCCGGAAGAGCCGCCATTCCCGGTCGATACGACGGAGGAATGGGACCGGAAAGACTCCGCGGACGAATCGCTCCGATTCGTCCGGCGGAGATTCTTTCATCTCGATTTAACGCACTCAACAATCTCCTCTCCGCGCATGAAATCTCCAGGCTGCGCAAAGAGTGACCGATTCCGTATCGGAGCGAGCCGTCGTCCGCGGCGTTTGCGATCGAATCGCCGAAAGGCTCGACGCCAACGCCTCATTGTCCATGATGCCCATCCACATCACTCTCGGCGCTCGTACCTGCGGGTTTGCGAGAGAAGTTCAGGCAGTGACTTTCTGCCACATCTATGCAAGCGGGGGGCTGCGCCAACAATAGAGGGATCGACAGCCGATTCTCAGACCCGTGACTTTCGGAGCGTGACATTGCCCCATGGACGTTGAAATCCTCAGCCGGTTGCAGTTCGCTGGCACGATCATGTTCCATTATCTGTTCCCGCCGCTGTCGATCGGCTTGGGGCTGCAGTTGTTCTTGTGCGAGCTGGCGTTCTATCGCACCCGCAATCCCGCTTGGGAAGCGGCCGCTCGATTCTGGACCCGCGTCTTCGCCGTCAACTTTGCGATGGGGGTGGCCACGGGAATCGTGATGGAGTTCGAATTCGGCACCAACTGGGCCGCCTATTCCCGCTTCGTCGGCGACGTCTTCGGATCGGCATTGGCTGCCGAAGGGATCTTTGCCTTCTTCTTAGAGAGTGGCTTTTTAGCGGTCTTAGTGTTCGGCTGGGATCGCGTCGGCCCGAAGATGCATCTGTTCAGCACGCTGATGGTCTTTCTCGGTTCGGCGTTTAGCGCCGTCTGGATCGTCGTCGCCAACAGCTGGCAACAGACGCCCGCCGGATACCACATCGTTTGGCATGATGTTCAAGGAGAGCAGATGCCGCGGGCGGAGGTGACCGATTTCTGGGCGATGGTCTTCAATCCCTCCTCCGTCGACCGACTGACCCATACTCTGATCGGCGCCTTGGTGTTGGGGGCGTTTTTTGTCGCGTCGGTCTGCTCCTTCTATCTGCTTCGCGGGCGGCACGACGCGGTGGCTCGGAGATGCCTTTCGATCGCGCTTCCAACGGCGCTGCTATTCACGATTTTGGCAGGGGCGACCGGCCACGATTCGGCTCAAAAACTTGTCGAGACGCAGCCTGCCAAGTTGGCTGCGATCGAAGCCCACTTTGAGACGACCGACCAACCGACGGGGCTCTATCTGTTCGGATGGCCCGACGCGGCGAACAAGAAGGTTCATTTCGGCGTCCAGATCCCGCGGCTGTTGAGTCTGATGGTCTACAACGACCCGACGCGTCCGGTCCCGGGAATGGATCGAATTCCAGAAGACGCCCGGCCGCCAATTTGGCTTCCCTTTCAAACCTTCCACTTGATGGTTGGGATGGGGACCTTGATGATCGTTGTCGCGGGCATGGCCTGTTGGTCGTGGTATCGAGGCACCTACGGCGAACGTCGCTGGCTGCTGTGGGCCGTTGTTGTGATGCCGCTGGCGGCGATGACCGCCAATCAAGCCGGCTGGATCACGGCCGAGGTCGGACGCCAGCCGTGGATCGTCTATCCGTCGGTGCAAAACGGCGTCGAGATGATGGGGATGCGGACCGCCGACGGGCTCAGCGAATCGGTGACGGCAGAGCAGGTGCTCAGCTCGATCATCCTGTTTGGAATCATCTATTCGCTGCTGTTCGCGGTGTGGATCTTCGTCTTGAATCAGAAGATCCAGCATGGCCCCGATTCGCCTGAGGAGTTGACCGAATACAAGCGTCGCCACAAGGATGAATCGATGTCCGAATCGATTGGGCACGGCGGAACAGCGTACGGTGGATCGTTAATGGATAAGGAAACGTAATGAATTACGAACTGTTGACGTTCATTTGGTTTGTGCTGCTGAGCGCGCTCCTGTGTGGCTACGCGATCCTCGATGGCTTTGATCTCGGTGTGGGAATCCTGCATCCCTTCATCGCCAAAGACGATCGCCAGCGGCGGTTGGTGATGAATTCGATCGGTCCGCTGTGGGACGGCAACGAGGTCTGGTTGGTGACCTTCGGCGGGGCGTTGTTCGCCGCCTTCCCGGTCGCCTATGCAACGGTCTTCAGCAGCTTTTACACAGCGTTTTTCCTGCTGCTAACCTGTCTGATCGGCCGCGCCGTCAGCCTCGAGTTTCGCTCCAAAGTGCAATCGCCGCGATGGAGAAAAACCTGGGACTTCGGTTTCTTCGCCTCTTCGCTGACCGCGGCGGCACTGCTGGGAATCGCTGGCGGCAACGTGATGGCAGGGATGGAGCTGGGACCTCGCTACGTCTATCAGGGAAACCTGTTGAGCCAGATCTATTGGTACCCGCTGTTGATCGGAGCGTTGACAGTTTCATTGTTCGCGATGCACGGAGCGATCTATCTGTATCTGAAGACCGAAGACGAACTGCAGGATCGCGTCCAGCGGGCGATCCACCCGTTGTTCCTCACCTTCGCCGGACTCTATGTCTCCGCGACGCTTGCGACGTGGTGGCACGTTCCGCATGCTACCGAAAACATCGCGAACTTCCCCATACTTTGGATCGTTCCGATCTTGAACGCGTTGGCGGTTTTAAACATCCCGCGAGCGATGCATCTGAAACGTCCCAGCTACGCTTTTTTCTCCTCGGCGATGGTGATCCTCGCGTTTGCGTCGCTATTCAGTGTCGCGATCTTTCCCAATCTGATGCTATCGACAATCGATCCGGCCTATAGCGTGACGCTCGAAAATTCACGCAGCAGCCAAGCCACACTCGGAACGATGTTGATCATCGCGGCGATCGGAATCCCCTGCGTGCTCAGCTACACCGTGATCATCTACTGGATCTTCCGCGGCAAGGTGAAGCTGGACCCGCACAGCTACTGAGAGGCGCAAGCTCCGCCCCGACCTCAAAGAATCGGTGGCAACAACATCCAGTTGGATTTCGCGTACGCAGCATACTCTGGATAGCATCGACTGAGGAACTTTTCCTCACGCTTCGCCTTGACGATCAACACGCCCAACAGGACCAGCATTGCCGCCACTTTCCAAAAGGCCAGCGGAGCGACGGCGAGTCCGCTGCAGAACAGCAGCAGCGCCGTGTACATCGGATGGCGGACGATACGGTACGGGCCCGATACGGTCAGCGTTCCGTCGGTTTTTGGCTGCGGTAGCACGCGCAGATTCCGTCTGCCCAGCGATCGCAACGCTGCGACGTGTAAGAGGGTTCCGGCGATGCAGATCAGCAATGCCGCGGCGTTTGCGCGATCGATGCGCAGCGAAAAGATCAGCAGAGTCGGCACCAGAAACTGGACAAAAACGAGCCCCCGATCGAATCCCGACGGGCGGAGCTCCGAACGACCGGTCCGCCCCGTTGCTGCCGCACGCTGACGATCTGAACCTGGATCAGGCATGGCTTGGATCAGCTATCGCTTTTCGGCCGCTGCTGCCACGCGGCGACGATCTGTTCGATCGTCTCCTCCAAGCTCACGGTGAGGTCCCAGTTGGGATAATCGGCCCGCATCTTCGTCAGGTCGCTGTAATAGCAAATATGATCGCCGATCCGGTTTTCATCGCTATAGCTGTATCGTTGTTGCCGTCCCGTGAAGCGTTCGGTGATCTGGAACGCTTCGAGAATCGAGCAACTGTTCGCTTTGCCGCCACCGATATTGTAGACCTCCGCCACGCGAGGCGTCTCGATAAACGCAGCGATAAATCGAGCGACGTCTTCGCTGTGGATGTTGTCGCGAACCTGTTTACCTTTGTACCCAAACACGGTGTACGGTTTGCCTTCCAGATTGCACTTCACTAGATAGCTGAGGAAGCCGTGGAGTTCGACTCCCGTATGATTGGGACCGGTCAAGCAACCGCCGCGAAGACAGCAGGTGGGCATGTTGAAGTAGCGGCCGTACTCTTGAACCATCACGTCGGCGGCGACTTTGGAGGCTCCGAAAAGCGAATGCTTGGACTGGTCGATTGAAAAGCTTTCGGGAATCCCGCAGGCGTAGGCAGGATCGGCGTAGTCCCAGCGAGTTTCCTGTTCTTGCAACGCGATCGTGTTGGGGCGATCGCCGTAGACTTTGTTGGTCGACATGTGAGCAAACGGCGCTTCGGGACAGGCCTGTCGTGTCGCTTCCAACAGGTTCAACGTCCCCACGGCGTTGGTGTCGAAATCGTCGAACGGGATCGTCGCAGCGCGGTCGTGGCTGGGCTGCGCTGCCGTATGAACGATTGCGTCGGGACGGACTTCGCTTACCAGCGATAGAACGCCTTCGCGGTCCCGGATGTCGACCTCATGATGCTCGAATCCATCAATTCGGCTTGCCAACCGTCGCTGGTTCCAACGTGTGTCCCCTTGAGGACCAAAAAATACGGCGCGTTGATTGTTGTCGACCCCGTGGATCTTCCAGCCTGCGGCGGCAAAGTACATGCAGACTTCGGAGCCAATCAAGCCAGAGGATCCGGTAACCAGTAGTTTTTTCATTGTTACTAACACCCCAGGCGTGATTAGGTTTGCGAGGTCGTCATTTCAGCCGTGTGACCGAATCGCTTGTAGATCGTGTTCGACCATCAGCGCAGCGAGTTCGGGTGCTTTGGTACGGGGCTGCCAGTCGAGTGTTTCGATGGCATGTTTGGGGTTGCCGACCAGTCGGTGGGATTCCGCCGGACGCATGTATTTGGGGTCGGTCTGCACATGGTCGCGCCACTCCAGGTCTACGGAACCGAACGCGGCTTCCAGAAACTCGCCCAAGGTGTGACTCTTCCCCGTCGCGATCACATAGTCGTCGGGCGTATCGTGCTGCAAAATCTTCCAGAACGCTTCGACGTATTCGGGCGCATAGCCCCAGTCGCGCTGCGCGTCGAGGTTGCCCAGGGTCAACGTTTTCTGCAAGCCGAGTTTGATCCGAGCCGCCGCCAACGAGATCTTGCGGGTCACGAAGCTCTCGCCGCGACGTGGCGATTCGTGATTGAAGCAGATCGCATTACAGGCGAAGAAGCCAAAGGAGTCGCGGTAGACACGGACCATTTGCGTCGCGAAGGCCTTGGCAACGCCATACGGTGAAACGGGGTTCATCGGTGTCGATTCATCTTGCGGCGCGTCGCTCGGGCGTCCAAAAATCTCACTACTGCTGATCTGCATCATCCGCGGTCGCTCGGGGAGATCGCGCAGCACTTCCAACAATCGCAGCGTCCCCATCGCGGTGAATTCACAGGTCGATTCGGGGATCTCAAAACTGGCTCCCACGTGGCTCTGCCCCGCCAAATGGTAGACCTCCGTCGGCTGAATCCGGATCAACAGCCGACGAATCGTTGTCGTGTCATCGATATCGGCATAGTGCAAGAACAATTTTTGGTTGTAGATCGTCGGATCGCCAAACAAATGGTCCAATCGCGCCCGAACCGTGTTGCTGGACCGGCGAACGAGCCCATGAACCTCATACCCTTTGGCCAGCAACAATTCAGCGAGATAGCTGCCATCTTGTCCCGAAATACCGGTGATCAGTGCTTTCCGCATGCGTCAATATTACCCTTCGGGATCGTCGATCCATCGTCGTTTCTGTTGTTCGCCAAGCGAGCCAGCCTAGCGACAAAACCCAGTGCCATCAATCGGCAATCGGCTGATGCATCGGGCAACGCGGGTCCCCGATTCGCCGCATCCGCTGGCACACGTTAGCCCTTCTGCCCCAAGCGTTCCAACCGATAATCGCCCGACAGGATGTTCTGCCACCATGTTTGATTCTCCAGATACCAGCGGACGGTCTTGCGAAACCCGCTGGCAAAATCTTCGGCCGGTTGCCAGTCGAGATCTCGATCGATCTTGGTCGCGTCGATCGCATACCGCAGATCATGCCCGGGGCGATCGGTCACGAACCGGATGTTCTCTTCATATCGCTTGCCATCGGCGGCGGGTTGCAGCTCATCCAACAGACCGCACAGCATCTTGACCAGATCGAGGTTCGTGCGTTCGTTGTTGCCACCAATGTTGTAGGTCTCTCCGATGGTACCTTTCTGCAGGACACGCGTCAGCGCCCGGCAATGATCTTCCACGTACAGCCAATCGCGGATGTTTTCGCCTCGCCCGTACACCGGAATCAACTCACCTTGCAGACACTTTAAGATCACCACCGGAATCAGTTTCTCGGGGAATTGATAGGGACCGTAATTATTCGAGCAATTGGTTACCAAGACCGGCAGACCGTAGGTATCGTGCCACGCGCGGGCCAGGTGATCGGACGAAGCCTTGCTGGCCGAATAGGGCGAGTGGGGATTGTAAGGGGTCGTTTCACAAAACCCCGGATCGTCCATGCTCAACGAACCAAAGACCTCATCGGTTGAAACATGCAAGAAACGGAAGCCCTCACGGCGCGGCGGTTCCATTTGTTGATAGTGGTTCAAGCTGGCATGCAACAGATGGTAGGTCCCAACAACATTCGTCTGGATGAAGTCGCCGGGAGAATCGATCGACCGGTCGACATGACTCTCGGCCGCCAGGTGCATCACGCTATCGGGATCGTGTTTGTCGAATACAGCTTTGACAGCTTCGGCGTCGCACAAATCGACTTGCACAAATCGGTAGCGCGCATCCTGTTCGATATCCGCTAGTGACGCGAGATTGCCCGCATAGGTCAATTTGTCCAAATTGACAACTTCGTGATCGGTTTCCGCCAATAGGTGCCGTACTAGATTGGAACCGATAAAACCGGCACCGCCAGTGACTAAGATTTTCATGATAGCTGTGTAGAGTAATGCGAACCGGAGGATGTTACGTGTCCAGGCGATGTCGAGGTCCAGGAACGAAGTCGATTACATCTCCGCACCCGCAATGCGACTGCGACAGTTGTCGCAAAGCCACACACCCCTACTTAAAATATGGTCGTTCGCTCCCCCGGGAAGGTCAACCGCGGCGAGCGAAATACGAGCAGAATAACCGGAGGAAAATCCAACGTTAACATTTACGTTCCGTTGGCGGCCATCGATTTCTCTAGAATCTGGCGAATCCGATCGGCTGCGGAGCCATCGCCATACGGGTTTTTCAATCCGCTGCGGCGCGTAAATTCATCGGCATCGCACAACAACAGTTCCGCTTCGGCAAAAATCCGATCGGGATCGGTTCCGACCAATCGACAAGTCCCCGCCGCTATCCCTTCGGGGCGTTCGGTCGTCTCACGCGTCACCAGCACGGGCTTGCCCAAACTGGGCGCTTCTTCCTGAACCCCGCCACTGTCGCTCAACAGGAACGTGCAGCGATCCATCAACCAGATAAAATCTTCGTAGCCCGCCGGTTCGATCAATTCGATGCGGTCGTGATCGCCCAACAATTGCATCACCGGCTCGCGAACACGTGGGTTCAGGTGCACAGGAAACAAAATTCCAAGATCGGAATGCTCCGTTACAAGGCGTAGAATACCTTCACACATTTTTACGAAACCAGGACCATGCGATTCGCGGCGATGCCCGGTGACAAGAATCCATCGACTGGCGAGGTTGTCGAGAAACCGGCCGGCAAATGCTTCGCCGATCCCGACGCGGCGAGCGATCTGGCCAGCAGTTCGTTTTTCGGCAGCCAACGTTCCGCGAATCCATAACAGCGCATCGACGACGGTATTGCCGGTCACAAAACAATTCGCTTCGTCGATCCGTTCGGACAGCAGATGTTCTCGGCTTTGAACCGTTGGACAAAAGTGCCACCGAGCGATCGGTGCGACCAGCCGACGATTCATCTCCTCGGGCCATGGGTTTTGTGGATCGTGCGTTCGAAGCCCCGCTTCGACATGTCCGACCGGGATGCCTGCATAAAATGCCGCCAGCGCCGTCGCGAACACGGTGGTCGTGTCCCCTTGGACCAAAACCGCCGCAGGACGCGTTTCGACCAGGTAGTCAAAGACGCTCGAGATCACGCGACTGGTGATGTCGGCAAGGCTCTGCCCCGGCTGCATCAAATTCAGATCATGATCCGGTGTGAGCGAAAACGCCGCCAACGCTTGGTCGAGCATCTCGCGATGCTGTCCGGTCGATAGGAGGACCGGACGGAGAGAGGCCGATTTCTGCAGCGCAAAATAGACCGGAGCCATCTTGATCGCTTCGGGCCGCGTACCAACGACAATGCAGATGTTCTGACGCGGATCTAAAATCTTGTTCAAAGCCGCAGTGGCCTTCCGTCCATTGCACGGTCGAGAAAGTCGACGATCTCTTGATCGCCTCCCTCCCACACATCGGCAGCTAGACCTTGAAGTTTCGCGATGTCTAACCTGTCGCGATGCCGTCGGACCATCGCTCGAAAATCGTGCGAGTCGATGTCTTTCTTCTCTGCAATGCGGTGTGGCGACACCATCGCGGCATATTTTGAAACGATTGCGGCTTCGATGGATGGCAGGCGATTGCCGGTCTGCCGGTCGACCACTACATGGTCTGCAAGGATCGCGACTTGAAACGGTCCCCATGGCAACATCAGGTCGATCACAGGTATCGGTTTGTCATGAGCATCGGTTTCGGCCGGATCGAGGAACCGGACAACCTGTGAAAGTTCCCGGACCTGCAGGGCCGGCCAGCGTCGACCGATCGCCTTCATCGCCTTCTTCTTTTGGCTGTACGGCACCATCACATCGACATCTTGCGTGGCGCGCGGTTGCGACAGGTAGCCGACGTAGCCGTGCAGCCCCATCAAAACCCAGTTGCTGACACCTGCATCCTTCAGACAATCCATCACTTCTTGAGGAAGAACGTTCATCGATTCGGGCCTGTATTGGTTTCGAAACGCAGTCGTCAACCAAGCGCTTTTGCGAATCCCATACGCGTGCCCACACGGCCCCGATGGATCGGTCTCATCGACTCCCTTAAATCCATCCTGCGACAACATCGCCGCCTGCCGGGCGGCGACGAATTCAGGACTCGATGGATCGGAGGGGAGTGTCATAGGAGTTCCACAAAAAAGCGAGCATTGCGCAGGGAAGCCTGCGGTGCCGCATTATACCATACCTCGAAACGTCAGGCTTGCCCCAAGAGGCCAGAACTCAGAGCGATGAAAGGTTTCAATTTGCGGAATCCGCTGGCAGCGTTAACACAACTTGCCGATCGCGTGAACCTCGAAACCGATTTCGGTAAGATTGCGATGGTGCAATAGATTGCGGCCGTCGAACAAAAACGCCGGCTTCTGCATCGATTGATAGACCTTTTGGAAGTCGAGCTGTTTGAACTCGTCCCATTCGGTCAGCAGCGCCACGCCGTGAGCTCCTTCGGCCGCAGCCAAAGCGCTGTCGGCGACGGTGACATTTTCGTCGATCAACTTTTCGACATCGCCACCGTACCGAGCCGGGTCGTTCTGCATCACATAAGCCAACTCGCTCTTGATCTGCTCGATTCCCACCTTGGGATCGTAGATCGTCAACTTGGCTCGCTCCTCCAACAGATCGCGACAGACGTAGATCGCCGCGCTCTCGCGAGTGTCGTTTGTGTCTTTCTTAAAGGCGAATCCCCAGACCGCGATCCGCTTGTTGCTGACGGTGTTGAACATCGTCTTGACGATCCGCCGCGTGAACCGCTGCTTTTGGTAGTCGTTCATCTGCACGACCTGCTCCCAATACGCAGCGACTTCGGGCAAGCCAAAGTGTTCGCACAGATAGACCAAGTTCAAGATGTCCTTTTGGAAGCAGGAGCCGCCAAAGCCAACGGAGGCTTTCAAGAACTTTGGACCGATCCGCGAATCGGTGCCGATCGCCGAAGCGACCTCGTCGACATCGGCTTCGGTCGCTTCACACAGCGCGCTGATCGCGTTGATGCTACTGACGCGCTGAGCCAGGAAGGCGTTGGCTGTCAGTTTCGACAGCTCGCTGCTCCACAGATTCGTCGTCAGAATCTGTTCCCGCGGAACCCAGCGACCGTAGACATCGACAAGGGTTTGAACCGCGTCGCGCGATTCGCCACCGATCAAGACGCGGTCGGGAGCCAACAGATCTTCGACCGCCGTTCCCTCGGCGAGGAACTCGGGATTGCTGAGCACATCAAACGAAACGCCCGGCCGCGCCGATGAAGCGAGAATTCGCTTGACCGCCTCGGCGGTTCGCACTGGCAGCGTCGACTTTTCGACGATGATCTTATGACCGCTATCGGAATGCTCGGCGATCATTCGCGCACAGCGTTCGACAAACTCCAGATTCGCAGCCCGTCCCGCCCCGATACCGTAGGTCTTCGTCGGCGTGTTGACGCTGATAAAGATCATTTTGGCGTCGCGGATGCTGTCGGCGACGTTGGTCGAGAAAAACAGATTGCGGCCCCGCGCCTCTTCGACCACCTCTTGCAGACCGGGTTCGTAGATCGGCAGCTTGTCGCTGTTCCAAGCATCGATCCGAGCCTGGTTGATATCGACAACAGTCACGCGGATGTCCGGGCATTGTTTGGCGATCATCGCCATCGTAGGACCACCGACGTACCCAGCGCCGATGCAACAAATACTCAGTTTTTCAGCCGCACTCATGAGGAAATCCCAACTCGTTAACGCAATGTGTATTGAAAATGGTATTGGCGTCAGATGCTTCGCTTGCAGCCCTCGCCCCGCAAAGACTCGCCGCGGTTGCTATCGCCGACCGGGTAGCGTGAACGCGTTATATGTTATTTGGTCACTTCTCGCGATCCACCGCTTTCCTACGTGAAGCCGTTGCAGCCGATCGGGCTGCCCGGCTTGATCCGTTTGTACCCCACCAACATGTAACGCAAGCTGCCCCGCTGCAGCTGAAGCCTTCGCCAGCCGATGGCGCTGAAAACTGCTACCACAGCAGGCTGACGTTGCCCGATTTCGAGGCAAACATCGCACCACATTGGTGCTGCCAATCGGAACCGCACCGAAATTGCGTGCATCCACCAGACGTCGTATTACGCGACATTTTTCGATGCTTCTGGAAACATTTCCGGGATGCCCTCTGCGAGCCTGTGGAAACGTTGTCAGAAAACCGGCGGATGGCATGTCATTTGCATCTCCATCGAAAGCGAAAACGCCCCCCCCTGCTGTCTTACAAATTTCGAAGATCTTCGTGGACAGTGTGTTACGGAAGCGATAGATTGGGTTCACAGCGCGCGCGCCCACCTTGCCAGCCTTTGTGGTTCTCCGTCACCACTCCCACCTCAAGCTGCGACAAAATATGACACACCGCGACCTCGATCGTTTGCGACGAAACGTCACACGATGCTGTTTCGCCCTGCTCGCTCCGCTGGTTCTGTTCGGGAACGTTCATGCTGTTGAGTCCGAACCGACTGTCAGCTTCATCAACGATGTCGTCCCCGTGTTGACCAAGTCGGGCTGCAACACTGGTGTCTGCCACGCGAAAGCTGGCGGCGGGCAGAACGGTTTCCAGTTGTCGCTGTTCGGTTTTGAGCCGCAGGAAGATTACGACCACCTGGTGCTCGAAGGCCGCGGTCGTCGCCTGTTCCCGACCGATCCCGAACGCAGTCTGTTGCTAGTCAAAGCCGTCGGAGAGGTTCCCCACGGCGGCGGTGTTCGCTTGGCCCCAAAATCCGAAGGCTACGCCACGCTGCGGCGCTGGATCGCTCAAGGCGCCCCCAACTCCACCGGTGCCGAACCGACGCTCACGTCGATCGAAGTACTGCCGGGGCACGAAACGGTCGCCGCCGGATCGCAGCAACAACTCAAATCGATAGCCCATTACTCCGACGGCAGCAGCCGTGACGTGACCGAACTGGCCGTCTACGAATGCAACGATCGCGCGATGGCCGAAGTCAGCGAGACCGGGTTGGTGCGGACCGAATCGATACCAGGCAAAGTTGCCGTGATGGTTCGCTACCAAGGACAGGTCGCTGTCTTTAACGGCTCGATCCCGCTTGGAGCTCCCGTTCCGCAGCTGCCCGAATCGCGTAACTTCATCGACGATTTCGTCTTCGGCAATCTGAAGACGCTCGGCATTCCGCCATCTCCGGTTTGCGACGACGCCACGTTTATCCGCCGCGTCTCGTTGGATATCGCCGGTCGCTTGCCAACCGACGAGGAATCGCGAGCCTTCCTGGCAAACGAAGCTGCCGACAAACGCGATCAACTAATCGACGATCTGCTGCAGAGTCCCGATTACGCCGACTACTTCGCGAACAAATGGACCTCGCTGCTGAAGAACCGCCGCGACGGTGCAAGCGATATCACTTCGAACTTCGCATTCCACGCCTGGATTCGCGACAGCCTGCTGGCCAACACGCCCTACGACCAACTCGCTCGCGAACTGCTGGCGGCAACTGGTACGATCATCGCCAACCCACCGGTCGCTTGGTACAAACGCGTCAAACAACCTCAGGAACAGATCGAGGACGTCGCCCAGTTATTCCTTGGCGTTCGGATGCAATGCGCTCAGTGCCATCACCATCCGTTTGAACGCTGGAGCCAAGACGACTATTACGGCTTGGCCGCTTTCTTCAGCCAAGTCGGCCGCAAACCGACCGACACCCGCGGCGAGGATCTGATCTTCCATAAGCGAGGCATCGCCGGATCGAAAAACATCAAAACCGGATTGACAGTTCGCCCCGCCGCCTTGGGCGACGACGTTGGCGAGATCCCCGCCGACGAGGACCCACGGCTACGCTTGGCGAATTGGATGAGTCGCCCCGAGAATCCGTTTTTCGCCAAAGCGTTGGTCAATCGCTACTGGAAGCACTTCTTCGCCCGCGGCTTGATTGAACCTGAAGACGACATTCGCGACACGAACCCGCCGACCAATCCGGAGCTGTTGGCCGCGCTGGAAGAGAATTTCCTCAGCAGCGGATTCGACCTGAAACAACTGGTTCGCACGATCACGCAATCCAACGCGTATCAACTGTCCGCGACGCCGAACGAACACAATCTCGCCGATCGCCAAAACTACTCCCGCTTCTACCCGCGGCGGATGCAAGCCGAAGTGATGCTCGATTCGATCGACCAATTTACCGGCGCGACGACTTCGTTTGCCAATCTCCCCGCCGGGACCCGCGCGATCGCTTTACCTGACAACAGCTACAACCGGGCCTCTCCGTTCCTAAAGGTCTTCGGTCGTCCCGAGAGCAGCAGCGTCTGCGAGTGCGAACGCGTCCAATCAGCTTCGCTAGCGCAGAGTCTGCATCTGTTAAACGCTGCCGACATTAAAGGCAAGCTCGCGACCGCCAACGGCCGCGCCGATCGGTTGTCCAAAGCCGACGCTTCCGATACGGAAAAGATCACCGAACTCTATCTCGCTGCCTTCGCTCGCCCGCCCCGCGAGGAAGAGCTTCAAATCGCACTGGACTATCTAGCCCAACCGTCGGTCGACGCCGACGGCAAGCCAATCGACGCCAAGGTCGCCGCCCGGAACAATTACCAAGATCTGGTTTGGGCATTGATCAACACCAAAGAATTTTTGTTCAACCACTAAACGGAAGCACAAAATGCTGAAGAAATTTGCGATCGCCTCGGCATTGATCGCCGTCGTCGCCTCGACCTCGATGGCCCAATCGGTCTGCCTGCCCGCGCCGCGTCTGTTGACCACGATGCCGATGGGGGGCCAAGTTGGCAGCGAATTCGATGTTGCGATCACCGGCCAAACGATCGAGAACACCGAACAATTGTTGTTCTCCAGCCCGAAGATCACCGCGACGCCCAAGCTGGATGCGTCGGGCAAACCGCTCGCCAATCAGTTTGTCGTTTCGATCGCCGCCGATTGCCCTCCGGGAATCCATACAGCGAGGGTGATGTCCCGTTTGGGAATCTCGTCAGCTCGGGTCTTCACCGTCAGTGATCTCCCCGAAGTCACGCAGACCAAACCGAGTGCATCGGTCGAAACAGCGATGCCGATCGAAATCAACAGCATCTGCAACGCAACTCTTCCCGTCCGCGCAGCGAACCATTATTCGTTCTCCGCGAAGAAGGGGCAACGATTAGTCGTCGATTGCGCGGCCCCGGGGATCGATTCGAAAATGAACCCCGTTCTGATCTTGGCCGACGCCCAGGGACGCGACATGTTAGTCGAACGACGTGGCGGTGCCCTGGACTACACCGTCCCAGCCGATGGCGACTACACGGTCAAAGTCCATGATCTGACGTTTAAGGGAGGAGCGGAATGCTTCTACCGACTGGCAGTTCAAGAAGTCCCCGCCGACGCACCACTTGCACGCCTGCCGAGCACCCGCGCCGTCGGCAGTTTTTCGTGGCCACCGACTGGACTGGCCGCCGAAGCGTCAGCATCGGAGACCGAACCAAACAACGATCGCGAAACGGTTCAAGCGATCACGCTGCCGTGCGACATCGCGGGCAGTTTCTTCCCGGCCGCCGATGTCGATGCCTTCGAATTCACCGCCAAGAAGGGAGAGGTCTGGTGGGTCGAAGTCGCTTCGGAACGACTCGGTCGCCCCACCGATGCTTCGATCATCGTTCAACAGGTGATCGGCGAAGGAGCCGATGAAAAGCTAGTCGATCTGGTCGAACTGTCCGATATCGCCAGTCCGATCAAACGATCGAGCAACGCCTACGCCTACGACGGCCCCCCCTACAACGCCGGTTCGACCGACATCCTTGGCAAGATGGAGATCAGAGAGGACGGAAAGTATCGTCTGCAGATCACCGATCTTTTTGGCGGCACGCGAATCGACCCCAACAACGTCTATCGATTGATCATCCGCCAGGCGGAGCCAGATTTTGCTGTCGTTGCTTGGCCGCTGCACATGGTCCTGCGAAACGGTGACCGCAACGCACTCTCCAAACCACTAGCGCTCCGCGGTGGATCGACCGTCGCGTTGGAAGTGGTCGCCGTACGACGCGATGGCTTCAACGGTGAGATCGAATTGACTCTGGAAAATCTCCCCGATGGTGTCACCACCACCGGCCTGAAGATTCCCGCTGGCAAGGCGCGTGGTCTGATGCTGGTCACCGCGCATCAAGACGCGCCACGTGGCCTTACGATGGCGAAGTTCACCGCGACGGCAACCATAGGCGACAAACCGGTTACGCATCCGTGCCACGTCGCATCGGTCGCGTGGCCTGTGACTAACGCCTGGTCGGAAATTCCCGCTCCACGATTGTTAGCCGATATCCCCGTATCGGTCGGCGGATCGGAATTTGCTGCGATCACAATCGCCCCTACTGAAGAGAAGGTTTGGGAAGCAAAGGCGGGTGAGACTCTGAAGATTCCACTGCAACACGTCCGCCGTGGTGAATTCTCCGGCACGCTGTTGGGCCTGCGAACCATGGGCGCCGGATTTGAAGGCGTCCCCAAATTCGACCTCAAGCTAAACGAAGACGCCTCCGAAGCAATCCTCGATCTGGCGAAGTTAAAGACGCCGCCTGGCGATTACACGATCGCATTCTACGGCAGCGCGGTTGCCAAGCACCGCGACAATCCCGATCGATTAGTCGCCGCTGAAGCCGCCCACGCGCAGGCACAACAAACCGTTACCGACCTAACGGCCGAGGTGACGCGACTGGCGAATGAAACCGCAACCGCTTCGCCAGACCAAAAGGCCGATTCGCAGAAGCTTGCCGACGCGGTGGCAGCGGAAAAGAAAGCTGCCGACGCAGCCTTGGCAGTCGCAGCGGCGGAGCTTGCGAAAGCAAAGAAGTCGACGCAGCCAAAAGATATCGCCGATATCGTCATCTCTCAACCGATCTCGATCCGTGTTAGCCAAGGTGAATCCAAATGAGCAACCCGAAAACAAAGCCTTCCGAAATGCATTGCAGTGGCCCACGGAACTTTGGCCCCGGCAGCCGCCGCAGTTTCATGCGGTTGGGACTCGCGGGATTCGCCAGCATGAGCCTGCCCGGAATCATGCGACTGCAAGCGGCCAGCCCGCTGCCCACGCAAACCGCTGACGGCAAAGAGCGAAAAAGGACCGCGGTGATCATGGTCTGGCAGCCAGGCGGCAACTCGCACATCGACACTTACGATCCCAAGCCGTTGTCGGGCAGCGAATATCGCGGCCCTTTTAACACGATCCCGACCAAAGTTCCCGGGATGCGGTTCACCGAACTGCTGCCTCGCCAAGCAGCGATCGCCGACAAGTTCACCGTCTTGCGCAGCATGTACCAAGGGGCTGGCGGCCATCCCGCCGGTTCGATGCAACTGCTGTCGGGCGATTCGGACACACGCGACAAGCCGAAACCGCGGTTGCCCGATTGGATGTCGGTCGCCAATTACCTGCGATCCAAAGAGGGCCCGCGGACCAATCCGCTGCCCGCGTACGTCGGCGTTAATCCGCCACTCCAATACAACGGACCGGCATACCTGGGCGATGCCTACTCACCTTTTTCGGTCACCGGCGATCCAAACTCGCCCAAGTTCGTGGTCCCTAACATCGGCCTAACCGACGCCAACCAAGTCGCGCGGCTGGGACGACGAACAACGTTGCGGCAGCAACTGGATACGCTGGAACGATCGTTCGATCATTTTGGCGAGATGGGAGCGTTGGACGAATTCGAAACCCAGGCGATGACGCTGTTGACCAATCCCAAAACGAAAGACGCTTTCGATCTTACGCAAGAGGACGATCGCACGCGGGATCGCTACGGCCGCAACGCCTGGGGGCAACAACTGCTGCTCGCTCGCCGATTAGTCGAAGCGGGCGTGGAGGTTTTGACGAGCAGTCTCCGCGGACCTCTGTGCGGTCGCGTCAACAACTGGGATGACCACGCGGTCAATCACCATATCTTTGATGCTCTGCGTTTCCGCGCCGACGCGTACGATCAAGCGGTCACGGCACTGATCGAAGACATCTACGAGCGTGGGCTGGACGAGCGCGTGATGGTCGTCGTCACCGGCGAATTCGGCCGGACTCCCAAGATCTCGCATCAACCGAGCACCGGTGCTGGAAACGCAAGCGCTCCGTCGGGAACGAAGCAGCCCGGCCGCGACCACTGGCCGCGCGCGTTCTCCAATATCTGGGCCGGCGGCGGAATCGAAACAGGTCGTTTTATCGGTGCGACCGATAAACGTGGCGAAGATGTTGTCGAGCGGCGTTGTGGCCCCGGCGACTTTTTGGCAACGATCTACCATCATCTGGGAATCGATTCCAAGAGCGTCTTCATCGAAGACTTTAATGGTCGACCAACGCCGATCGTCGACCATGGTGCTCCGATTCCCGAACTGATGGGATAGTTCCATCCGGCCAATTCGAAACACGATCATGCCCCAGGATGTTCTGCGTCCTGGGGCTTTTTCATTGAATAGGCTAGCGAATCCTGGGGTTTAATCGCGTTATGTGATTGGCGTTCAACAGGCGACGGCTCTCGTTCCCACTTGCCAGCCGGTCGCTTTCCACCACGCAAGTCGATGCCAAAGCGTACACTCCGCTTACCTTGGCCCAATAAATTTTTTCCATTCGCGCGCCCGCTCCGTTACAACTTCAAGCCTGTTAACCGGCGGCAGTTTCACCTGTTCCGATCGATTTTGCGATCTATGTTTCCATGTGCCCCTGCCAGATTTGTGCTGAAGGAGTGCTCGCCTTGTGGATTTATTTTGAACGTGCAGCGGAGATTATCGCCGCCCAACCGGTGCTACCCGCATCGATTTTGTTGGCTTTCCTTGTCGTCTACTCGATCGTTTCCCTGTTTGGGTTGATCGATCTCGACATGGACGCCCCCGATTTCGATTTCGACGCCGATTTCGATTTGGGTTCGGCCGGCGGTTTTGGAATGCTCACGTTTCGATGGTTGAATCTAGCCCAGATTCCAATTGTAATCTGGGGAGGGCTCTTTACACTACTTTGGTGGATCACGTCAGCCGTGTTGTGGGTGACGTGGGATGCTTCCGATTACCAAGCGAATTGGTGGACCGCCGGACTGCTGTCAGCTCGTTCGGCCGTAATCGGCGTGGTGCTGACCAAGTTTACGACCGAACCGATGAAGAAGTGGTTCGTGACCGCGCGATACAACGCGGAGATGTTGCTTGGTCAAGTCTGCCAAATTTGCACCGGCCAAGCCGACACCGACTTTGGCCAGGCTCGATTTAAAACGGACGCGGCGCCGTTGTTGTTAAACGTTCGCACCGACGGGGTAACTTTGAAAAAGGGTGACCTCGCCACAATTATCGACTTTGATCAAGAACGCCGGATATACACGGTAACCGCTATCGACGACGAGGTTCAAGCAGATGAGTAGCGTTTTGGTTTTGGGTCAGTTCTCTGACCATTGGTTTATCAACGGCATCGCGATCCTTGCGGTCGCGATCATCGGATTGCTCTTTCTGCTGGCCAGTTTCGCCGCGATGGCAAACCAGTTCTACCGCAAGGTCGGCCCCGACGAGGCGATCGTTCGAAGCGGTTGGGGCAAGATTCGCGTCGCCACCGGCAACGGTATCTTCGTCGTTCCTGTGATCCATCAATACGAGAAGATGGACCTGACGCTGAAGAGCTTCGAAATCGCCCGTGAAGGTTCCGAGGGTTTGATCTGCCAAGACAACATCCGCGCCGACATCAAAGTCGCCTTCTTCATCCGTGTCGACAAGAGCGAAGAAGAGATCCGCGAGGTCGCGCAATCGATCGGCGCCAAACGCTGCAGCCAGATCGATACACTGCGTGAACTGTTCGACGCCAAGTTCAGTGAAGCACTGAAAACCGTCGGCAAGCAGTTTGACTTCGTCGACCTGTACGACAAACGCGATAACTTCAAGGATCAGATCCTGAAAGTCATCGGTACCGATCTGAACGGCTACCGACTGGACGATGCGGCGATCGACTTCTTGGAACAGACGCCGCTGGAACTGCTGAACCCGAACAACATTCTCGATGCCGAGGGTATCAAGAAGATCACCGAATTGACCTCTAAAGAAAAGGTCAAAGAGAACGCCTTCACGCGTGAAAAAGAGAAGACGCTGAAGCAACAGGACGTCGAGGCGGAAGAGACGATTCTGCAGCTGGAAAAGCAACGCATCGAAGCCAACGAAAAACAACAACGCGAAGTCACCGAGATCTCCGCTCGCGAACGCGCCGCGGCGAAGAAGGTTCAAGAGGAACAACGGCTGGAGTCCGAACGAGCTCGGATCACCACCGAAGAGGAACTGGGCGTCGCCAACGAAAACAAGGAACGCCAGGTCTTGGTCGCGTTGCGTGCCAAGGAACGCACCGACGGGATCGAACAGGAACGCGTCCTGAAGGATCGCGAACTGGAAGCGACCGAGCGTGAACGCGTCGTCGGCATCGCTCAAGTCGAAAAAGAGAAAGCGATCGAAGTCGAGAAGCGGAACATACAAGAGGTCATCCGCGAACGCGTGGCGGTTGAACGAGCCGTCGTCGAAGAACAGGAAAAGATCAAGGATACCGAAGAGTTCGCGGCGGCGGACCGGCTGAAAAAGGTTCAGATCACCGCGGCGTCGATGACCGCCGAAGAATCGTTGATCAAAGAAACGAAGGCAGCCGAAGCGGCCAAGATGGCGGCCGAACTGTTGGCCGACAAAATCCGCATCGAAGCCGAAGCGTCTCGCGATCGGTCGGAGAAAGAAATGCAAGCGGCCAAGATGACGGCCGAAGCCGATGCAGCGAAAGCCGCGGCCAGCGGATTGGCTGAAGCCAAGGTGCAAGAAGCTCGCGCCGCATCGATGGAAAAAGAAGGCACCGCCGAAGCGGTCATCATCGAAAAGAAAGCTGTCGCCGAAGCGAAGGGTATCGAAGCCCGTGCTACTGCGATCGAGAAGGAAGGCTTGGCCGAAGCCAACGTCATGCAACAGAAGTACAGCAGCGAAGCGACCGGCATCACCGAGAAGGCCGAAGCGATGAAGCTGTTGGACGGTGTCGGCAAAGAACACGAAGAGTTCAAGCTCAAACTGGACAAGGACAAGCAGGTCGAGATCGCGGCGATCGACGCACAACGCGGCATCGCCGAATCGCAAGCCGGTGTGGTTGGCGAAGCACTCAAAGCCGCTCGCATCGACATCGTCGGTGGCGATGGCGAGTTCTTCGACCAGATCACTTCGGCGGTCAAGGGTGGCAAGGCGATCGATCGCTTTGTCTACAACAGCCGCGTAGCGACCGACGTCAAACAGACCTTCTTCAACGGCGACCCCGACTACTTCCGGGACAACCTGATGGACCTGGTCAACAAGTTCAACCTCAGCACCGACGACATCAAGGATCTTTCGATCGCCGCCTTGATCGCCAAGCTGATGGGACTGGCCAATACCGATGAAACCCGCAACCAACTGGGCAGCCTGTTAGGGATGGCCAGCACCGCCGGGATCACCGAACGCAAGGTCGGTAAACTGGAAGCGAAGCCGTTGCAGAACGGGGCGAAGAGCTAACCAGCTGACAGCCCGATCGCCCCGAGGGATTCCCTGGGGGCGGTCGTCATTTTTTGCACCATGCTTCCACGCCGTTGCATCGACGTTTTTTGCCCAGCCGACGGAGCATCGCCTCCGCTCGCGCTGGCAAACGCGTTTGATGACAGCCCAACAAACGTTGGCCGTCGCGGCTCTCAGTCAATCGAACACCGCCGCCCCATCGGGACGCCGCACCGCACGGGGATGAACGAACACCTATGAGCGAAACAAAACTTGCTGCCGGAACGTACGAGATCCTCCGCAACCGGATGCGTGATGCGGCCGGTGAACTCCGCTCGCGGTTGGACCAACTCAACGCCGACCGCTCCGAAGTCTTCGGCAACATCGACACGGTCCTGCTGGCGACCGAGCGAATCACCACCGAACACAACTGCGTGCCGCGCGATCTGTTGCCCGTCGGCAAACATTTCCTGTTTGGATACAACGTCCAATTTGGTCTGAAGACCGAAACCCATCTGAACGACGTCTTCGCCGTCTATCGTTTCGAAGACCACCAGTTCCACGAAGAGTCGCTCGAATTGATCGGCGAGGAGCGTTTCGAACGCGACTTCCACGAGATCTATCGCTACTACAAAGGGGCGGCGTTCGCGAAGTTCTTTCAGACCGGCCCGTTCGTCCACATGGTCTTTCGCGTCGGCAAAAATCCGTCCGACATCAAGACGTTCAAATGGCGGATCCAAGCGGGCCAACTGCAATACATCGATAACCGCAGCGATCACGAGGTCCGATACCCGCCGCAGCACGAATTCCTTTGGAAGCGGACGACGCGCGATCAACACGTCGCCGGCGTGCATCCTCATATCTCGATCGAAGACCAAGTCTTTGTCGAAACCGTTGGCGGCGATCTAACGATCAAAGTCGAAAACAGTACGCAAAGCGGCCGCGGAATTTACGCCGAACCTGTCGACAACGCCGACCAAACACTCGACGATGCGGAAACCTATTACGCATTGTTGGGCAATCTGATCCTGCTGAAGATCCTTCCCTATCAAGAGCGCAACTACCGCTATCTGCTGTACAACGCAAAGATCCAAAAAGCGATGCGGTTGGATGCGATCGAGCACTCCTGCGTGCTGTTGCCCGACGATCACGGGATCATCTTCCCCGACGGCTATTACCTGCAAACCGGCGAATACAAGATCTTCGACCACGGCCTGACCGACTTGATCTATGAGAAGACGATCGCCGCCCCCAACGGCGAAGACTTCATCTATCTGTTCTACAATCGCGCCAGCGGTGCCTATGTTCAACTGCGTTACAACCTGATCCGGCAACAAGTCGAAACGCCATTGGTTTGCCATGGCCAAGCGTTTTTCCACGCCGGCGAAATGGTTTGCTTCAAAGGACAAGACGACCAACCGCAGAAGCACCACGCGCTGCAGATCTGGCAAACGCCCTTTGTCGGTTCCGACTTCGTTCCCGACAGCAACACCGATTCGCTGCTCTACAAGATCGGCAACAAAGAACTTGTCCGCGGGATGGCCGAATGCCATGAGATCCTGCAGCTGGTCGAGAAGGACGATTCCTACGAGGGTCTGTACGTCGATCTCGTCAAAAAGACTTCCGACATCCTCGACAGTTACTTTTGGTTAGACAAAGCCGAAACGCACCATCCCGATCAACCGCTGCGAGCCATCGGCGAGGCGTCGAAGAGTGCTGTCGAAGAGTTTGAAAAAGTAGTCCGCCTGCGCCGCGAAACCGAAGCGGCGACGGTCGTCGTCGAAGAGGCGGTCACTGAGTTGCTCAAGGCGATCGACCGATCGCGTTTCGAAGCCGTCGATGCCTTTGTCACGCGACTCGCCGAACTGCGGACGCAGCGTGGCCACGCGATCGGGCTCCGCGAATTGCGGTACGTCGACGAAGAACGTATCGAAAAACTGGAATCGCAAATCGGCGAACAGGCCGATCGGCTGAGCCGCCGCTGTGTCGAATTTATGTTATCCGACGGGGCGTTGGAACCGTACGAGGCGCGGGTCGAAAAAGCGGCAGCGTCCGTCCAAAGCATCGAAAAGGTGACCGATGCAAAGCGGCTGGAAAAGGATATCGACGAAGCCGGCAGCCAATTGGAACTGCTGACCGAAACCGTCAGCAACCTGCAGATCGAAGATACGACGAAGCGGACCGAGATCATCGACGGGATCAGCGACGTCTTCGCTTCGCTGAACCGAGTGCGTAGCGCTCTGAAGGCTCGCATGGGCGATCTGGTCCGGACCGAGGGACGCGCCGAGTTTGCATCGCAGTTGAAACTGCTGGATCAAACCGTCAACGGTTACCTCGACGTCTGCGACTCGCCTGAAAAGTGCGACAACTATCTGACCAAGGTGATGGTCCAACTGGAGGAACTCGAAGGGCGATTTGCCGAATTTGATGAGTTTGTTGGCCAGTTGGCGGAGAAACGTGAAGAGCTATACAACGCGTTTGAATCGCGGAAAGTTCAACTTGTCGAAGCCCGAAACCGCCGTGCCGAAGCGCTCGGTTCGGCCGCAGATCGGATCCTGAAAGGGATCGCATCGCGGATGAAATCGTTCGACACTGTCGACACGATCCATGCCTATTTCGCCGCCGACCTGATGGTCGAAAAGGTGCGAGGCATCGTCAACCAGCTGACGGAATTGGACGATACCGTCCGCATCGAAGACATCCAGAGCCGACTGAAGAGCGTCCGCGAAGATGCGATCCGGCAATTGAAGGATCGCCAGGAACTGTTCGTCGACGGCGGCACCGGGATCAAATTGGGCAAGCATCAATTTGGCGTCAACACCCAGACGTTGGATCTGACGACGGTGATGCGGAACGATCAACTGAATCTCCACCTGACGGGGACTCAGTTTTTTGAACCGCTGTCGCATCCCGACCTCGATGACGTCCACGACTTGATGAATCAGGAAGTGGTCAGCGAAAACCGCGATGTCTACCGCGGCGAATACTTGGCCTATGCACTCTACAATGAACTGTCGCAGCCGGCGCGGCGAAAGCACGTTGCGAAAGATTCCGAAACATCGCAGGACGACGACGCGGGAGAGGAAGCCGCCGAATCGAACCGCGACGACGATACCGCGCCGCACATGGACAAGCGGACTTTCGAAAGACTGCCCGAAGCCGAACAGATCCGTTGGGTGCAGCAGCAGATGTCGGGGCGTTACTCCGAAGGCTACGCCAAGGGTGTTCACGACCACGACGCGGCGAAGCTGTTAGCCGCCTTGCTGAAGATCGACCGCACGATCGGTCTCGCCAAACATCGCCCCGACGTCCGAGCGGCGGCTTGGTATTGGTGGTCGCATCTGTTGATCGGCGGCACGCGGAAGATGTACACCGGCTGGATCGGGGGCTTTCAAAAATTGGCCCAGGCGTTCCCGCAAGCCCAGCCGGCCGTCGAGTTCCGCGCCCGTTTGACCGCGGAAATTGCTGACGATCCGACGTTCGCCGACCTCTTTGCCGATGTCCGGCCCGAGGAAGCCGCAGCCTACCTATTCGATCAATTGGTCGACCCAAGCGATCTCCCAGTCGTTAGCCGTCGCGCGGCACGGTTGTACGAAGACTTTTGCGAACACGTCGTCGGGGAAGAGCGGCAGAGCTTGGTCGCCGCAGGCCTGAAAGACAACGCCAAACAGCCAGCCGAATCGATGGTCTTGGCTCGCAACTGGTCTGCCGCATTTTTGGCGATGCATTACGACCACGACGGTCTCGATTCGAACGATCTCTATCGCGACGAACTGGCGCGGCTGCTGATCGACGGTGCTCCCGATCCGGCTCAGATCTCCGACGCTCACGTCGCGGTCGAACTGACGAACCTCGCTGGCGCCCATCGCCGCATCAACAAGGGGCAGATGACGCTCCGCTATCACGACATCTTCCAACGCTTGGGACACTTCACGCGTGAGACCGTTCCGCGTTTCCAACGTTTGCACGACACGAAACAGCGACTGGTCGACGAGGCTCGCGACGCGATGAAGCTGGAAGAGTTCCGGCCTCGCGTCCTAACCAGCTTTGTTCGCAACCGCTTGTTGGACGAAGTCTATCTGCCGATGATCGGCGACAACCTCGCGAAACAGATCGGCGTGGCAGGCGAAGGGAAGCGGACCGATCGGATGGGCCTGCTGCTGCTGATAAGTCCTCCCGGTTACGGCAAGACGACCCTGATGGAATACATCGCCAATCGGCTGGGGATCATCTTTATGAAGATCAACGGCCCCGCGATCGGTCATGGCGTGACCTCCTTGGATCCCTCGGAAGCTCCCAACGCCGCGGCTCGCGAAGAGATCGAGCGGCTGAACCTGGCGCTCGAAATGGGAGACAACGTGATGCTATATCTGGACGATATCCAGCACACGCATCCCGAACTGCTGCAGAAGTTTATCTCGCTGTGCGATGCGACGCGAAAGATCGAAGGCGTTTGGAAGGGCAAGACGCGGACCTACGATTTCCGCGGCCGACGCGTCGCCGTGGTGATGGCCGGAAACCCATACACCGAAAGTGGCGATCGCTTCCAGATCCCAGACATGCTCAGCAATCGCGCCGATGTCTACAACCTCGGCGAGATCATCGGCGATTCGGCGGAAGCGTTCGAGATGAGTTATCTGGAGAACTGTCTGACCAGCAACACCGCCCTGCAACCGCTGGCCAGCGCGAGCCCTCGCGACGCCCGAACGTTGATCCGCGCGGCAACCCTTGGTTCGATGGAAGGGATCGATCTGGAGAGCAACCTGTCGATGGATCAGGTTCGCGAGATGTACAGCGTTCTGCGGAAACTGATCAAGGTTCGCGACGTCGTGCTGCGAGTCAATCGCCAATACATTCGGTCGGCCGCTCAAGCGGACGCCTACCGCACCGAACCGCCATTCAAATTGCAGGGCAGTTACCGCAACATGAACCGGATCGCCGAAAAGGTGGTCGCGGTGATGAACGACCAAGAACTGCAATCGCTGATCGTCGGCAACTACGAACAGGATTCGCAAACGCTGACGACCGACAACGAATCGAATGTTCTGAAGTTCAAAGAGTTGATGGGAATCCTGACTCCCGAAGAAGCGGAGCGTTGGGAAGCGATCAAATACGCGTTTTCGGAGAGCGTCCGATTCCAGGGACTCGACAGCGGCGATCAAGTTGGCCAATTGATGAAACAGCTGGGCGGATTGCGCGACGGTTTGGAATCGATTCGCCGCGTGATGGTTCAAGCCGTTGCCGGCAACGACAACTCGCAAACCGATCGGCTGCACGACGAACTGGCTTCGTTCCGCAATGGGATGCTGGCCGTTGGGCAACAGTTAAGCGAGACGCTCGGCAGCACCTCGACCCAACTGACGACCCTCGCACAACAAAACTCCTCGGGCCCACCGCCTCAAAAAGTAATGGTCCAGCACAAAGTGCCGCGCGTGATGTTGGATGTCGTCAAGACGCAGTTCCAATTGATGCAGCAATGGATCCCACTGTTAACCGCCGTGGGAACCAAAGGCCCCGAATACGATAACATCGCCAAAGCTGTCGACGCGTGTCTAAAAGACTACCAACGTCTGCAAGAAGATCTCACGTCGGCCGCCAAGCCCGGCAAAGCGAAGGGCTAGCGCGGCGGTCGAGTGGGCGTGTTCCGTTTAAGCGTCCTGATTTCGTCGCGAACCGCACACACGCGACGAGCAACCAGCGCATGACGAACGGCATCGCGACAGGCAAGATACCGCGTTGGGGACAGCACGGTTGAACTGACCGAAAATCATACGCAGCAGGTGTTTGCGCTAGTTCCGTCCAGCGCAACGGCGACTGCTGAAACAGCAACGATTCGTTGCGTCACACTTCTTCCGCAGTCGATTGCTGATCCGCCCATTCACTCTTCACGTTGCAGGAGACGTCATCGTCCCCGCGTCGATCGCTTGTCTCATTTGAGAAGCGTTTTCACGGCCTCTGGCGCTGCTGGCGGATAGACTTCGCCGGGATCGGGCAGTTGGAACTGGCCGCTCAGCCATGGAATCGCGAGGTATCCCTTGAAGTAGTGATGCGCGGCATGCACGTTGGCATAGTCCAGCCATTCGGTCGCGGTCAGGCCCTCGGGGATTGGCTCGCCATCGCGTCGATTCGCCGGATCATGGTATTGCGGGTAGTAGTGGATCGAAACGTCATCCGCAGCCCCGGCGATCTGATAGGCCTTGCGCACGAGGTTCAATGAATGGGTCGGACCTCCTTCGGTCACGATCAGCGGACGTGGAGCGAGGGAGGCGACAAGGTCGGGGTAGTCGAACCACTGCCACAAGCCCGGAATCGAGTGGCCTAACCAGTTCGCACCAGGCCTGATCCCGCGGCGGTTCGGTTTGGTGCTGGCTTTCGCCCGTTTCATCGTGGCGGCAAGATAATCATTCCACACGATGCCCTGTATCTGCGGGTCGAGCACCGCTAGCGCCAACAGAGCCTCCGTTCCAAGCGAATGGCCACTGACGGCGATGCGTTCGGCGTCGACGTGCGGTTGCTCGCGCACCCACTCCAGAATCTGTAGCTTTTGGAACACAGAGAGGGCGATAAAGCTTCGTCCCATGTCGATCAGGTAGCGGGAAATTGTATTGCGATCGTCCATCGTGGTGCCACGATAACGGGCCAGGTCGGACAGTTCTCCGGTTCCTGGATGATCGACCGCCACCGCGACAAAACCAGCTCGGGCATATTGCACCGCCTGCTGATTACGCTGCGCATGAAGCCAGCCAGCATGATTGCGGTCATCCGGCTTGAATGCCGGCCCCAGCGGCGGCTCGCCGGCCAGATTCTCTTTCGTGCCCGATGAACCGGGGATGCACATAATCGCCGGTGCTGGATTTGCGGGTGTCGCGCTGTTGGGGACCAGTACGAGGAAGGGAACGACGCTGCCCGGTTCGGGATAGAGTTCCCATTTCTGCAGCACATACCCTTCCCGCTTTCGAATCCAAAGCCGGCGAGGTTCGGGCTGAGGAACCGATTCCGGGAAATTCATCAGCTCCAACAATTTGCCCCGCACCTGCGTCTGCCACTGCACGAATTCCTCCGACGAGAACTCCGGATTAAATGCCAGTTTCGGTTGCGAGTTCCGTAACAGATACTGCTGAAATCCCCGTGTACTCAAATGACGCCCGTCAGAGCGTCCGCTCTGTATAACGCTCTCTTTCTCGATGTCCAACTTCTGCCCCAACGCGGGCATAACCAGCGCAAACATCCACACAGCGGTGGCAACGGGACGAGAGATGGCGATCCTTCGCCTAGGCAGGTAGGTCCTAGTCATGATATCTCCAGGAGTCGATCAGGTGGGTGACAATCTCATCCGCAACGAAGACTCGACGGCCTACGTACGGAGGATTGTCTTTATTTGAGGGGCAGCCTCAGATCTGGTATCGATGTGTTTGCCAGAACACGCAATTCCAGAATCCGAGAGCTGATTTGGGCGAATGTACCAGATATTTGAAGCGCGCAGGAAATCTCGAATGGATTGCAGACCGTTCTGCGCCCCATGCCGGGGACGGCGTTTGATTACGATATTGCAACCGGTGGTGTTCGCTCCGCTCAAACCACCGGCTACCTTCTAGGATCCCTGCGGGATCAAACTTAGGAGATTGCGTTTCTACTTCGATGTCGGCCGCAGCTCTGTCGCCGTCGCTTCCACTTTTTCCATCACTCGAAGCAGATTCTCTCCCAGGATCCCCTGGATCTGTTCCTCGGTGTAACCACGATTGAGCAGTCCCTGCGTAATGGCCGGGTAGGTGCTGACGTCTTCCAAACCAACGGGTACTGCACTGATCCCATCAAAATCGGAGCCAATCCCAACATGTTGCCAACCGGCGACCTTGACGAGGTGGTCGATGTGATCCAACACGTCATCGATATCACCAGGCGGCATCGGGTTCTTGCTTTTCCAAACCTTATACAATGCCGAAACTTCGGCCGGACTGTGATCCTTCGCCAACTCACGACGGTAATCCAACCCAGCGTGATAGACTTTAACCGCTTCGGGGACAACAAAGGCTGAGAAGTAGTTGACCATCACGACGCCATCCTTTTCAGGGATTCGTTTCAACACATCGTCCGGAACGTTGCGTGGAGAATCGGCGACGGCGCGGGCCGATGAATGAGAAAAGATCACCGGTGCTTGGCTTGTGTCGAGTACTGCGTGCATCGTTCCTGGCGAGACATGCGAGATATCGACCATCATTCCTAACTGATTCATCCGCCGAACGACCTCATTGCCGAATGGACTTAAACCATTTGCCTTCGGCTTGTCGGTTGAAGAGTCGGCCCAGTCGAGGCTGTCCGAATGGGTCAGCGTCATGTAGCGGGCGCCGAGTTCAAAAAAATGATTCAAATTACTGATCGAGTTCTCGATACAATGCCCTCCTTCGACACCAATCAACGACGCGATCTTCCCTTCCCCATGGATCCGGCGGATGTCCGCAACCGTTGTCGCCGAAGCAAAATGGTCGGGATACGTTGCCACCATCTTTTTGACCAATTCGATTTGTTCGACCGTCGTTAAAAATGCCACCCCGTCATACCCGAGTCGGACCGGCACCCAAACCGACCAAAACTGCGCTCCCACCCCGCCTGCCTTCAGACGCGGGATATCGGTGTGCAATTGCGGCTGCGACTTTGCGATGTCGAGAATCTCAAACCCACGATCGCTGTCGGTCCGTATCTTCCAGGGAAGATCGTTGTGACCGTCGATCACGATACTTTTGGCATGGATTTCCCTTGCCTTTTCTGTGATCTGAATCCCCGGCGTCTCCCTAGGCTCATCCGCGTTGGCCGCGGCGACAACCACGGTCCCTATCGCGGGAACCACCATTCCCAAAATGATGCGGTAGATGGATTTCACGAAATGCCTCCGAGGGTCATAAACTAATTGAGACGAACAGAACATCACTCTTTCAAGCCGAAACCTTCACACCAACGCGACAGCGATAACGAAACAACAACACTATCGACCGGGGCAACGCCCCAAACCGTTTCGGCCGGCTCAACAGGGATCGACCGAGGCACTTTCTGGTATCGCCGACCGCAAACATTTCTAGGCAAACCAAACCAATCCTGTAGAGGCCAGGCGCTGGCATCAGTCATCCGCACTATCCGCGGCGAGCCGTTTCCAAATCCAGCGGTACAAGTTGCGTGCATCGGCATAGCGCGCATCGCTGCTGGACGAACCGAGCACGACCATGATGAGGCGTCTCTCGTTCCGTTGAGCCGCCGAAACCAAACACGCTCCCGCGGCGCTGGTGGTTCCTGTCTTCACGCCCAAATAACCTTCTTGCTTCAGCAAGCGATTGGTGTTGTTCCAGGTGACGTTCCGATCGTTCCCATCGGGCGTCTGTACGGTCGTCGAATGTCGTCGCGTCGCCACGGTTTCACGGAACTTCTCGTACTTCATCGCCTCGCGGGTCAGTTTGACCATGTCGGCGGCCGTTGTGAGATGTCCCTCTTCGGTGAGCCCATGGGGATTGCCATAGCTCGTCCGCTCCATCCCAAGCTGCTGAGCCGTCTCGCACATGGTTCGGATAAATGCGTCGTAACCAGTCTCCTTTCCCTGAGCCAACCTGGGGCCAAAGTGTTCGGCAATCGCAACCGATGCATCATTGCCCGAGGGGAGCAGCAGCCCGTAGATCAAGTCTTCGACCGGCAAACGCTCTCCCGTTTTTAGCCAGCAGGACGAACCAGGCGTCTCATCAGCTCTCTCGGAAAAGGTAATCATTTCTTCCCAGACCTCGGGCGACTTCTCGGCGAGCTTCAAAACAACCAAGGCGGTCATGATCTTCGTAATGCTGGCGGGATTGCGTTCGTCGTCCTGACTGTCGCCCGCCAAGATTTCGCCGGTATCGGCATCGGCGATGATCCACGCTTTGCAAGTGACGAATGGTGGCCCTTCGAGTGGATCGGGGGATTGTTTCGGAGCGTCAGCAACCGGATCGCTCGCAACGACCGCCACGACGCAGAGGAACAGGGACGCTGTCGTTCCGACCACAGCTCGCGAGGCAAAACAGGGAGGTAGCATGTGTCTTCCAAAATTCCTATCGATTGATCGAAGTAAATCGGTCACACCGAACGCGTCGCAAGGTTGAGGCATCACGGCCGCTGAGGCAGTGCAGGCGGCGGCAGCTTGAAACCACCTAACTTCAATAAGTGGCCGGCAGAGCCTCCGTACGGCATACGTTCCAACCTCGTGTCCCATCGTACACGACGGCGCCGCACTGCATTTCCCTCCAAGCCACCGCACCAAATTAGTTTGGTCAACCGATATGCGAAAATGCCTTATTGCGCAAAACAACTGACACATTGCGCAACATAATTGGCAGCGGCGATAAATCGCTTAGGCTTAGGGACTGTGACCGTACCAATGCAAGCGTGCACGTTCCTCCTTCCACTCCGCAGTATGCGAATTCCAGTGACGGGATCTCCGTAGCCTATGTCTCGCCATCGATCGCTGTTTTCGTTGGAACGTACGACCGCAGGGAACGCGGCGTGGTCAAATCGATTGTTCGTTTCGCTCCGGCAGCACGATGGTCTCTGGGGACCTCGCCTCGCGATGGCGTTGGCCGGTTGCGGATGCCACCCCATTGGAGTGGCGGTGAGCATAGCGCGATGTTGCGATACCAAGCCATGGTCGCTGAAGGTGCGTTGGGCACCGGCCCCATCAAATTGCGCACCAGCGTATTGTTACTTCTCGACGCAGCGAACAAAATCATCCACGTATCCACTTCCGTTTTGCCCAAAGGTCTACTAAGCGATGCTTCCCGAGTCGAATTCGAAAAACGCACCGCCCCTATCTGCCCCACAAGATTTTTCAGCGGTTGGCACGGGGGAAAAGCCGATCGTGGTTGTGGGTGGTGGTGTCGTTGGTGCTGCCTGCGCTTACTATCTCGCAAACGCGGGAAGCCGAGTGATCGTTATCGATCAAGGCGTCTTTGGCAGCGCCTGTTCGCACGGCAATTGCGGCTACGTTTCCCCGAGTCATATCCTTCCGCTCTGCAGCCCCGGCGCGGTCGTTTCGTCGCTGAAGACGCTGTTCTCGAAGAACTCGCCATTCAAGATTCGGGCTCGGATCGATACGAAGATGTGGTGGTGGTTCCTCAAGTTTGCCATGCGTTGCAATCAGCCCAATATGATCCAAGCAGGCCATGCACGGCACGCGATGCTCAGCTCGTCACGGAAGTTGTATCAGTCGATGATCGACGACGGGCGACTCGGTGATTGCGAGTGGGAATCGATTGGTTTGATGTTTGTTCACAGCGACCGCAAACACTTCGAGTCATTTGAGGCGACGAACCAGTTGCTGATCGACGAGTTTGGAGAGAGCTTCGAGCGACTCGATCAAGCCGAACTTCTGCGACGCGAGCCCGCATTGAAAGAATTCGCCTGCGGCGCTTGGATGTATGACGGAGATGCCCATCTACGTCCCCACCTATTGATGAAATCATGGCGAAGCCTGCTGGAAGCGAAGCAGGTGGAGATTCGGGAGAACTGCGAGTTCTACGACCTCGAATCGACCGGCTCCAAGACGAATGCCATCCAAACCAGCCAAGGTCGCATCGAAGCCGAGCAGGTGGTCTTCGCCACCGGAGCATGGTCGCGGATGATCCAACAAAAGCTGAAAGCACGCATTCCCGTGGAGCCAGGCAAAGGTTATTCGATCACGATGCAACGCCCCGTAATCTGCCCCAAGTATCCGATGCTATTTGAGGATCATCGCGTGGGAATCACGCCGACCGCAACCGCGCTGCGAATCGGTTCGACGATGGAATTCGCTGGCTTCGATGCATCGCTGCGTGAAGACCGTCTGCAACTGCTGACCGATGCGGCCAAGCTCTATCTGCACGATCCCATTCGCGATCCTCTCGTCGAACGATGGACCGGCTGGCGTCCGATGAGCTGCGATGAAATTCCAATGGTCGGCCGCGTTCCTCGCTACGGGAACGTCTGGTTGGCGGCGGGGCACGGCATGCTTGGTCTCTCGATGGCGACGGCGACCGGCAAACTGATCTCCGAAATGGTCACAGGCCAAACACCCCATATCGATCCCCATCCTTACCGTCTCAACCGCTTTTGAAAGTCCAACATGAACCCGTCGGGGTCACAAAGAGCAACTCATCCGTCCCGGAGGGGCTGGCATCGGATAGGGGTAGGGAAGTCCGGTTAAGCCGGACTCCCCTCCCTCCGAACCGTGCGTGCGGTTCTCCCGCACACGGCTCTCCAGTCAGTAGGCCCCCGAAAGGGATTGCGCGAAACGGTTGTGGGCCTCTCGCAGACTATAGAGACCCGCGGCCGTAAAATATGCATTCGGCCAACGCTGAGTCCGTGGCAGACGAGCTGGGTTCTTGCGGTGACGCTGCAATAACAAACGCCGAAGCCGCCCGCGAATCTTCGCGTCCAAATCCTTGAAGATCGTCCACCGACAGTGGCGGAAGTAGGCGAACCATCCACGAAGCACGCGACTCAACTCCAACGCGATCCGCTGGATCGAGTCGGGCCGCTTACGCTGCGTCAGTTCGACTATCCGTGACTTCATCTTCGATAGGCTTTCCGCACGAGGATAGATCTTGTCCCCGCGAAATGAATAACCCAGAAAGACGAAGCTCTTCTCTCGACTATCGACGATCTTCGTTTTCCCGCTGTGCAGCGTTAAACCCGCTTTCTTGACCCACCTCTTGATCTCCTCGAGCGCCACTTCCGCCTCGAACTCGCTGCGACACAGCACGACGAAGTCGTCGGCATAGCGCACCATTTCAAAACCTTCACCGGCGATCGTGTGATCCAGGTCATTCAAGTACAAGTTCGACAACACCGGTGAAAGAACCGCACCTTGAGGCACGCCCGCGATCGGGTTGTGTAAGTGCAAGTCTTCCATGATGCCGCTGCCGAGAAACGCTTCGATCAATTCGATCACTTTGGAATCGGCAATGTGCTGCTTGAGCAACCGCATCAGCTTGTCCCGGGGGATCGAATCGAAGTAACCCTTCAGGTCCGCATCGACTACATACACATAGCCTTCCTCGATCTTCTGCTCCACGATGCGAAGTGCATCGTGAGCTGAACGTCCGTGGCGAAAGCCGAAGCTTCGCTCGTGAAATTCGTTGTCCAGGATTGGCTCGATCACATGGACCAACGCCGTTTGCACGACGCGGTCACGGACCGTCGGAATGCCCAAAGGCCGTGTCTGGTTCGGCGTTCCCGGTTTGGGAATGTGAACCCGACGCACCGGCGAGGGCGTGTAGTGACCACCTGTGATTTGTCCGCCGAGCTTGCGTGTTTCCACGATCAAGCCCTCCTCGAACGCTTCACAGTCCTGGCCGTCGACGCCCGCTGCACCGTCTTTAGCCGTCACCTTGCGGGCGGCTTGAAACAGGTTCAGCTCCGAAGTGACTTTGTCGATCAGCGAATGCCATTTGCCGTGTTTCAATCGTCTTTCGACGAGTGTCGACAACATTCGATCAGTCCACACCGCACGGCTGGTCCACGAGCGGATATCGCGCGCGTCCAGATCCTCCCGAGGTTTAGCCGCAAAGGGCACTCGCTCGGGCAGAAGCTCCGTGTCTTTCTTCTTCGCTTCGCGACGAGCACGAAGTTTCCGACGTTGACTTTGACTCTTTCTCATGTGGTGTGACTTCTCGAATCTACTTTCCTGCCTTCCTTCGCTCGCGTCGGGTTTGGTTCCCGACGTTCTGGCACTACTACGAAGGCTCTGGTTCCAGAGCTGAGCGTTTCAAAGGTCTGTCGACGCTGCTCTGGCTTCCCTGCTTATCTCGATTGAACTTCCGAGCATTCCATCTCCAACCACCTTACTGCCATTTCGCTTGCCTCGGTTTATCACGTTACAGGTTCGTTCACCGTGCAAGCCGTCTCACCGACCGTCGGCTTGAAAACCGACTGACCTCGTGGTCATCATCGGGCCGTTGCGTGAGATCAGAGGTTCGCGAGTTGCTAGGACGCTCCCCGACAGGCTTGGCCGAAACGAGTTCATTTTGTTACGGACTGCTCATTCTCCTCCGGTTGCTCTCCACCTTTTCTGTCGAAAACGCAGTTACCTTCGGATATGGGGCGGTAACGACATCCCCGATCGGGACTTTCACCCGACAATTCAACCGCCTTCGCAGGCGCACTAGCTCGGGGCGGAAGCCCCGAGATGAATGCGTGACCAAAGAACCAATCATCCACCCCCAAATAAGGCGACAGCGCCCCGGGGGGGCCGGCGTTGGTTGGCCCGGATTAACACGTCATGATTCACAACGGCCCCATCCGGGGCGAAGGGGAATTCCTGCCAATCGAACTCGGGGTTTCCGCCCCGAGCTACCGACGTGGACTCCTCCGGAGTCAGCACAAGTGCCATGTGCGAACGGCAAACATATCAGAGGGATCCGGAGTCAATGCCGGTGCCACCTGCTGTTGTGCCCCAATGCGATACCGATCGACAATCGGACGGGCCGAACCTTGGCGGCCGATTCCCGCGGAAATATAGCCAGGAGCTAAGGGCTACTCCGATGCTGCCTGGCGGACGATCTAGTCGCTCGATGCGTTTGGTAAAGCGCCAGCGGCATTGCTTCGTATAACATCCGCCGCGAAGCAGTTGAACTGGTATATTTCAGTTCGACAATCTGACGTCTAATGCAATCCAACCGCCACTGATCGTACCGATTGCGTCACTGTGTTACCAACCGGTTCAGCTGCGCAAGATCGCGGGAATGACGTGTCCATGCACATCGGTCAATCGCCGCTGGATGCCGTTGTGATAGAACGACAGCTTGGTGTGATCGATACCGAGCAGATGGAGTGCTGTCGCGTGAAGATCGTAGCAGTAAGTCGGCTTTTCGACCGCCTTGAAACCGAGTTCATCAGTCGCGCCATAACCGACTCCGCCCCTAATTCCGCCTCCCGCTAGCCATGCCGTGAACGCACCGGCATTGTGATCCCGTCCTGCGGCGGAGGCTCCTTGAGCCGCGGGTTGCCGGCCAAACTCCGTCGTGCAGATCACAAGCGTTTCATCCAACAGACCGCTTCGTTTCAGATCGGCAAGCAACGCCGAAGCTCCCGTGTCGAGAACGCGCCCCCAATGCCCGTGGTCCCGTACGACATCCTCGTGCGAATCCCAGTTGGGACGAATCTTTTTGGCCGTCGTGTTCTCCGCGCCACAATACAGTTGAACGAATCGCACGCCACGTTCCACCAATCGGCGAGCCAGCAGACACTGGCGTCCGAAGTCACCGGTCGTCTCATCGTTCATTCCGTACATTTCTTGCGTCGCCGCGGATTCACCCGACAGATCAGACAACTCGGGGGCACTCAATTGAAGCCGCGCCGCCAGTTCGTAGGCGGACATGCGTGCCTCGAGATCGGTATCACCCTGACGCTGGGCTAGATGTTCGCGGTTGAGCGACTGCAGAAAATCGAGCCCCGCTTGATCCGACGCGCGATCGACTTCGGCAAAATCCTTTGGCGGAAACAGATCGTTGATCGGTTGCTGTCCGGCACGCGAATCCAACGTCGTCGCTTGATGGACCGCCGGCAGAAAGCCTGCCCCCCAGTTGATGATCCCGCCGGGCGGCAATCCCTTCGGATCGGGCAGCACAACAAACGCGGGCAGGTCTTCGCTTTCACTTCCCAACCCGTACGTCACCCACGATCCCATGCTGGGAAATCCAGGCAGCGTGAATCCGGTGTTCATCATGAAACAGGCGGGCCCGTGCAACGCCGTCTTACTCTGCATCGAATAGATGAACGCCAGATCGTCGACCTGTTTCGCTAGCTTGGGAAACAGATCGGAGACCCACAGTCCCGACTCGCCATGCTGCTTGAAATCCCAAAAACTCGATTGGCAGTTGCCTGGCTTCGAAGCAAAAAACTGCAGCTTTCCATCGGGATCAAACGGTTTCCCCGAACGCTTTTCCAACTCGGGCTTGTAATCAAACGTATCGACCTGACTCATTCCGCCGGGGCAAAAGATCTGGATCACCGCTTTGGCGCGGGCCGGGTGGTCCAGCCGCTTCGTTCCCGAAGCGCCCGCAGCCTGTTGGTGGAACATCGACTGCAACGCAAGCCAGCCGAGTCCGCCGCCAGCGGTTTGCAATACCTGACGTCGATTGAATGTTTCCACAGTGTTTCTCGAATCCTGTTAGTCCAAATTGACAAATTCGTTCGCGTTCAACAACGCACGACAGAGATGCAGCAAGCCAAACTGTTGAACCAATTCACGCGCTCCCTGCAGCTCTTTCGTCGACGGCGAACGGACGAGCACCAACTGAAAGGCAAGTTCGATTTGGTTGTCGACCTGGTCCGATTCGGCCGCGATCCGATCGGCCAGGTAACGCGATTGCCGCAACATAAAATCGTTGTTGAACATCGCCAGAGATTGAAGCGCCGTCGTAGTGACATTGCGTTTGGGAGTGAAGTTGGCCGGATCGGGACAATCCAACGCGGTCATGAACGACGAAGGGGTCGTCCGCACGGTGAAGCGATAGACGCTGCGACGCCACAATTCGGGAGAGTCCGCTGTTTTGTAGGTATAGATCGGCGCATACGCTTCCTGGTAATCGAAGTCACGAAAACCGGGACCGTACATCTCAGCATTCAATTTGCCGCTGATGGCCAACACCGAATCCCGCACCGCTTCGGCTTCCAACCGCCGTCCATTCATGCGCCACAATAATTTGTTATCGACATCGATTACGGCGGGATCGTTTTCACCGGGCGGGATCGCTCCAGCGCGTCGGTGGCTCACCTGTTGATAGGTTTGCGACGTCACGATCAGCCGGTGGATCGCCTTGAGCGACCACTTTTGCCGAACCAACTCGCTGGCCAACCAGTCCAGTAGATCCGGATGCGTCGGCAACGAACCACCGAAGCCAAAGTCGCTGGGCGTATCGACGATCCCCGATCCGAAGTGCCAGTGCCACAACCGATTGACGATCACGCGTGACGTCAGCGGGTTTTGGGGATCGACGATCCAGTCGGCGATGGCCAAGCGTCGTTCCTTATCGCTCGTTGTGGCATCGCCAAACTCCAGCGGTTCCTTCGACCAACTCAAACCGCCCGGCGAAACCGCTTCTCCCGGCGATTCGGGATCGCCGCGTGAGAGGACATGCACGGCCGGCGGATTTTGCGGCGCGACACCAAAGAAGACCGGCGGGGCAACAAGCGACTTGAGTTCCAATTCCAACTCACTAACTTGGGAACGAAGCCGATCGATTTGTTCTCGCTTTTGATCCGCAATCTCCGTTGCCGCAACCGACCGGATGCGTGGATCGCCAAAACTCACCTGATCGTGCCCATATCCATTCCCGCCGTCGGTCGAGACCAACGTCAGGAAACGCGTGCTCGATGGGATCGCTCGCGAAACGTGAACGACGTCGTTGCGGCCGATTCGCTTGCGGAGAATCAATTCGCCGTCGAACAGGATGTGGAACTCAGCACTCGGTTCGACCGTCCGCCCGCCGTAACCGACGGTGGTTGAAAACTCAAAGCCATCAGTCTTCGTCGCTTCAGGCTTGCCCAAAATCAACGCATCGCGAATCGCATCTAAATCAAACGTGATCCCAGCGTTCGCATGCAGCCCGATCATCGAATGCCCGTCGGCGTTGTAGTCGGTGCTTCCCAACGTGCTTGAAAACTGGCTGGTCACCGGGCCATGGCGAATCGCATCCCACGCATTGCCGCTGTTGTTCGGTAGCTCCGACACAAACACGCCTGTCGAACTGATTTGCGTTTTTAACGACGCCGGAATGAAGACGCCGTCGACAAAGGGGTTGTCGCTGGCGGAGAAGTGCCCCGACCGAACGTCGCCTAAACTGCTGACCGACGACTCTTGTACTAAGCCCGTCCGCGGATCGATCCCTCGCCCCTTTTTACCGCTTCCATATCCATTGCCACCTCCAACGATATCGGCCAGATCAACGCCCTCCCCCTGCAGTTGTGTGATCTCGGTTTGCAGGTCCGCGATCGACTTCTCCAGGCGCGCCTTGTTCGATTCATAGTCGGATTGGGCGGCATGACTGACAACGCGATCCTTTCGCGAGAGTCCCGCGAAAACAGCGGTCAGTTGGTAATACTCCCGTTGCGTGATCGGGTCGAGTTTATGATCGTGACAACGCGCGCAATTCACCGTCATCGCCATCGTCGATGTCATCACCTGAGTGACCATATCGTCCAGATCGAGTGCTCGGGCGGCCCGCCGCAAAATGGGACTCCTCGCCTCGACTTGGCCTACAAAATCCCAAGGTCCCGCCGCGAGGAAGCCGGTCGCGATCACCGAATCAGGAGCGTCCGGAGCGATCAGATCGCCCGCGATTTGTTCCCGCAGAAACCGATCGTAAGGCTTGTCATCATTAAACGCTCGAATGACGTAGTCGCGGTATCTCCACGCATTGTCACGCAGCTTGTCCCGCTCGAACCCATGCGTGTCGGCGTAGTGCGCAATGTCCAACCAATGTCTTGCCCAGCGTTCGCCAAAGTGATCCGAATCCAACAACTGGTCGACTAGGTTTTCATACGCCTTGGGATCGGGATCCGCCACAAACGCCGCGACCGCTTCGGGCGTGGGAGGCAATCCGATCAGATCGTAATAGAGGCGGCGAATTAGGGTCCGACGATCGGCTTGTGGCGACGGCGAGAGCTGTTCTTGTTTCAGCCGACGTTGAATGAATCGATCGATGGGATGCGACGACCCTCCGGGCAAAACATCCGGCAGCGGCACGTCGGCCACCTGCTGAAGCGACCACCACGAACCGTCCGCTTTCGGCTTCGGCTGGACTTCAAAACCTTCGGGCCACTTCGCTCCCTCAGCGATCCACTGACGAATCGTCGTCACCTGGTCTTCGCTTAGCGGACTACCCTCCTCCGGCATCGAAGGCCTCTCGCCCGCATCGGCAGTGACCGTGTCGATCAGATGGCTGTTTTCGGGCTCGCCCGGGACGACAAACTCTAAACTCAAAAGATCTTTGCCAAACGCAAGCGACAGCTCGCCACTCTTCCGCGTTTCGTTGTGACAGTGAACGCAATGCTGCTGAAGAATCGGCGCGATCTGAGTAACGAAATCGACAGGAGCCGCAACGCTCGCCCTACAGCACAACATTCCCAGAGTCATCAGAACGATGACGGTACATTGCGTGCGGCGTTGAAAGGGCTTAGGAAGGTACATTCTCATGATGCGGGGCAGGAACTATAGGCGAGGTGAAATCGATCGACTTACAAACGACCGGGCGCCGATCACTTGCCGACATCAAGCGTAAAGTCGACTTCATTTTGTGCATCCGCAACCACGTTGGCCGTCAACTGGCTTTTTGTATTGTAGCTTGCCGGGATGTACTGCTCCGACATTGGATTCCCATCGGGTCCCAAAGCTTTGGAAGGACGACTGGCAAGAATGCTGACTCGTTTTTCTCCACTGGCAACCTGGACGGTGTACCGCCCGTTCTGAATTTGATCTCCATAGACTCCTCCTTTCCCGTCGACGGGTTCAAATGTGATCGATCCGTTTTCAAGCGGTTGGCCATCGACAACCACTTCGCCGGATACTTCGTAGAGCGCGAGGCCGGATCCAGAGTTGGAACAGCCGACAAAAACGGAGACCGCTAATAACCATAGCGCGTGGCGTGGCAAGTACATCATGTGTGGATCCTTTCTACGATTCGAACGCGAGTCTGCTCGCGGATCAGGAGGCTATTGAGAGGGGAGGCTTGAAAGTGGGTTCAAGCAGGATGCGTGGAAATTTGCGACGTGAACGGGCACGCCGAAGGGTTCGAAGAAGATTTGACTCAGGATGGGAGTGCGTCCTTTTCGAACGTTGGTGATCGTGCCGGGGCCGATCGCAACGGGGTGGCAAATCAGCGCCCCGGCGACTGCGCCCCGTTCGTGGCAGAACGGAAAGCGATCGCAACGGAGCGGTGATGCAAAATGCGTGACGTGGGAAGGGTTTGCGAATCGCTTGATGCACAGAAATGAACCGACTCGAACGACGCTAGTACGTCCCAATCACCTCGCCGTCCCCCTTGGTACCAAGATATTGAAACAGGCTGGTATCGATGGTTTCTGCTACAAAGCGAACCGATCCGTCGGCAAGCATCACCTGGACACCCCCGGGATGATGGCTGCGAGGCGTAACGATCCCGCCGTTGTTGGAACAACTGGCCAGCGGTGCATGCCGCGTGCTTCGGCCGCCCCAGCTCATGATATCGCCAGCTGTCGAATTTGGGGGACGCGCGGTGAGAATCAAGCTTCCCATGTGGACATGATTCCAATACAGGCCCCGCATATCTCGAGATCCACAGCCTGCCGGCGGGGTCCCTTCGAGATCGTCCACAAGAATGATTTCGCTTCCCAGCACCGTATTGGACGTTCCGTCGATGACGTCCCGCATTCGAATCCAGGATTGGGTGTAGAACATTCCCGTCGGACGTTTACCCGTGGAATCGGTGACGGTGTTTTCATTGCCCCAGGCATACCCGCCACCGCAGAGAAGATAGTTGCCTGCAATGCCGTCTGTCGTCACTTTTCCCGCTCCAGGATCCGACGGGCAGTTAAAGCTTGCGATCGGTTCTTTTCTGAGGCTGAAAAAGATGTTCTTAACCCCGGCCTGCTGTTCTGCCATCCACGCATCGTAAATCGCTGATTGTTCGACGAACGGGAGTATCGGGCCGAACCATCCACCGCGGGCCGAAGCGCCCAACGCCGAATCGCCAGGCCAATACGAGATCGTGTTCATCAACCCCGCAGGAAATGAGAGGTGGGTGTCATGGTAGTTGTGCAATGCGAGGGCCAACTGTTTGGATTGGTTGGAACATTGCATCCGACGTGCCGCTTCGCGGGCGGCTTGAACAGCCGGCAGAAGCAGCCCGACCAAAATTCCGATGATCGCGATCACGACCAACAGTTCGACCAACGTGAAGCCACCGTTTCGGGTGCGAGCCTTACACTGTTTCATTCGTACTTGCCTTTACAAATGCAGAAAAAACGCCCCGAGTATATACAGGACGATCAGATGTACGACATGCTACAGGAGAGGGGGACAGGGTGTCAACAAACAAATCGCCGCCCCTAACGACACCGTAAGGCGCCGTTCCCGGCAACTCGTGTCATGGGCGGACAGTTGTCATGGGAAGCAAAGGCTCTTCCTAGCGACCAAACCATAGCCACCGGGGGGGCTTCGCTTCCGCGTCCTACGGCGGTTGTAGACACCGCTGATGCGCTCGCTGCTCGTTGCGAGAAGTCGTTCACGCCAAGATATTGTCGATCACGTGGGCTTCTTCCACACCGGTGAGCCGTTGCTCGAGTCCTTGAAATTTGAAGGTCAAGCGTTGGTGGTCGAAGCCCAATTGATGCAGGATCGTGGCGTGTAGATCGCGGACGTGGATCGGATCGATGACGGAGTTGAAGCCGAGGTCGTCGGTGCCGCCGTACGTAATCCCCGGTTTCATCCCGCCGCCCGCCATCCACATGGTGAAGGCGTTGGGATGGTGATCGCGGCCGTCGTTGCCGCCTCCTTGGACCATCGGCGTGCGACCAAACTCGCCGCCCCAGATGACCAGCGTTTCGTCGAGCATTCCCCGCTGCTTGAGATCTTGAATCAACGCGGCACAGCCCTGGTCGGTCGCCAGGCAATTCTTCTTGATGTCTTTGGTGAGGTTGCCGTGCTGGTCCCACGCTTCGTGGAACAGTTGCACAAACCGCGTTCCCCCTTCGACAAGTCGCCGCGCCAACAGACAGTTCTTTGCGAACGAGGAGTCCCCCGGTTTCACACCGTACAGATCCAACGTGCTCTGCGTTTCGGTCGAGATGTCCATCAGCTCGGGGGCACTCGACTGCATCCGATACGCCATCTCAAATGAATTGATCCGCGTGGCGATCTCGGGATCGCCGGTCACGGCCAGCCGCTGGCGATTCAGTTCGGAGATCGCGTCCAACGAATCGCGTTGCACGCGGGAGTCGATACCGGCGGGATTCGACAGGTAGAGGACCGGATCGCCGACGCTGCGCAGTTGGACGCCTTGATAAACCGTCGGCAGATAGCCGCTGCCCCAGTTGCTCGATCCGCCGCTGGGGCCTTTGGTTCCGGAGCTGAAGACGACAAAGCCGGGCAGGTCGCGCGATTCGCTGCCGAGTCCATACAGCGACCAAGCGCCGAGACTCGGTTTCCCAAACAACTGTGATCCGGTGTTCATCATGATCTGTGCCGGAGCGTGGTTGAACGCGTCGGTCTTCATCGATTTGATGATCGTCAGATCGTCAGCAACCTTCGCCGTGTGCGGCAGCAGCTCCGAGATCTCCGCTCCCGACTGGCCATGCTTTGCGAACTTGAACTTCGGCCCCAGCAGCTTCGAATTCGGATTGATGAACGCCGCCCGATAACCTTCCAACAATTCCGCCGGCGGCAACTGGCCATCGAACTTCGCCAATTCGGGCTTGTTGTCGAACAGCTCAAACTGGCTCGGCGCCCCCGCCATAAACAGTAAGATGACGTTTTTCACTTTGCCCGGAAAATGAGGCTTCTTCACAGCCATCGGATCATCCGCCGTAGACGCCGCCGATTCGTTGATCAGACTCGCCAAGGCGATCGATCCAAGCCCGACGCCACAATCTTGCATGAACCAGCGTCGCGAGATGGGATTTGTTGTCATCGATTGGGATTCACAAAAAGGGAGGCGTTCAGGAGAGCTTCAGTCAACGGAGTTCAGGGAATCACAGTCACTGCAAAACGTCACTCTTTGGTCATCGTTTCGTCGAGACTCAGCAGCACGCGGGAAACCAAAGTCCAAGCAGCCAGCTGGTCGACGTCGTCCGAAGCCGCTTCGGGCGATTGAACGATCTTGGCAGCATCGACTTCGTCGCTCGCAATCCGTTGACGCTGCTTGTCCAACAAGTTTTGCAACGTTTGCAATTCGTTGGTAGTCGGCTGACGCGCCACACAGGTCCGGAAAGCAAACCGCAATCGGCTCGCATCATCGGCCTGATCCGATTGAACGATTCGCTTCGCCAATCCGATCGCGCACTCCATCGACAGCGGTTCGTTCAGCAGCGTCAACGCTTGCAGCGGCGTGTTCGATCGATTCCGCCGAACGCACGAAACGTTCCCCGGATCGGCATCGAACGCGTCGAGCATCGGATAGGGGACGCTACGGAAGCGGAATGTATAGAGTCCACGACGATAGCGATCCTCGCCGGTCGCTTCGTTCCATGTCTTGGGCCCATAGCTGGCGGGCGGCTCGAACAACAGACCGGGAGCGGGCGGGTAAACCGACGGCCCACCGAGCTTAGTGTTTAGCAATCCGCTAGCCGACAGCGCGATGTCGCGGACGATCTCTGCATCGACGCGGAACCGCGGCCCGCGACCGAGCAGACGGTTGTACGGATCGTCTTCATAAGAGCTCGACTTGGAATCGACCACGCCCTCCGGGCTCACGTTCGACGATTGGCGGTAGGTCGCCGAGGAGACGATCAACCGATGGATCGACTTCAGTTGCCAATCGTTCTCCATCAACTCAACAGCCAGCCAATCCAACAGTTCGCGATGCGATGGCGGGGCGTTCTGCAAGCCGAAGTCGTCGCTCGTCTCGACAAGTCCGATTCCAAAGTAAGCTTGCCAGATCCGATTCACGACCGAACGGGCGGTCGTCGGGGATCGCTTGTCGACCAACCAACGGGCAAACGTCATTCGAGTTGCGGGAGCCGATGGATCCAATGGATGCAAGAACTCCGGCACGCCCGGTTCCACAACCTGCTTGGGGCTAAGAAAGTCGCCTCGATCGAGGATCGATGTCTTCCGCTTGGTGAGCCGCTGCTCCAACACCAATTGGTTCGTCCCCTCGGGGTAGCTCTTCCACAACGCTTCAATCTTTGCGTTGGCATCGGCCCAGTCGGCGACTGTCGTTCGCCAGTAGCTGAACGCAGCCGACAGTGGTTCGGGCGTGTCGAGGTCTGGCGAGTTCGCCAAGATCTCGCGAACCGCATGGGGCACGGGATCAGCAACCGGCGCCGCATCGGTCGTCAACGAAAACCGATAGCGTCCCATCAGGCAATTGTGATTGTCATCGCTGTTCCAACCGCCATGCCGCATCTCGGGCTGGATCGTCAGCACGGTTCCTTGCGGAAACCCAACCGGTTGCTCGAAGACAAAGACCGCCTTACGCGGTTGGTTCCGTCGACCGGGGTCGACATCGGTGCTCCACGCCGTTTTCTTATCCCCATCGATGGCATACGCGATCGACCCGGTGACACGTTTGTCGCCACCTTGGGCCCTGATATTGATCAGGTAATCCGGTTGCGGTGCTTCCGCCGGATTGACGTCGGCGGTCGCCGAAACGATCTTCACCTTGGTCCGCTTCTCGGGCTGATCCAACGGAGCGACATAGACTGTCATTTCTGTCAGTGCCGCTGTCCCGCGAACCGAACGTCCCGGACCGCGTCGCGGCAATTGAGGATGCGTCAGCAATTCGACTCGGATCGCGCTGATCTTTTCCGCGGTGGTCGTCATCCCAAACTGAGGTGCCGAATTTGCCGGAGCGTAACTCTCGCTGACGATCGACGAATCGTCGAGCACGCGAAACTTCTGTCCTTCGTACGGGATGTCGTTAGGCCTCAAGACTTGCCAATCGCCCACCGATTTTTGCGATTCGGCAGCCCACGCTTGCACTTGCTCCCGCCAATCGGGCATCGATGCCTTCAGCTCCGTTTCGATCGCTGCGATCTCCGCCTCGATCGAATCGATCTGCTGCTGCTCGTCAGGCGTATAGACGGGGATGATCGCGTCGTAGGTGTTGTTCAAAAAGGCAAACATGCGGTAGTAGCCTTCGTGCGTCAACGGATCGTATTTATGCGTGTGGCATTGGGCACATTGAGTCGTCAGCCCCAGGACGCTCTTGCCGATCGCATCCATCCGGTCGAACATTCCTTCCATTCGGAATTGTTCCGGGTCGGCGCCCCCCTCTTCGTTGACCATCGAGTTCCGCAGGAAACCGGTGGCGACAAGATTCGCTTGTGTTGCATCGGGAATCAGATCCCCCGCGATCTGTTGAACGATGAAATCGTCGTACGGCATATTCCGATTCAACGCGTCGACGACCCAATCGCGATAGAACCACATCTGACGCGGCGCATCTTTTTCGTAGCCGTTCGAATCGGCATACCGTGCCGCGTCCAACCAGATCCTTCCCCAGCGTTCTCCAAAATGAGGCGAGTTGAGCAGCCGCTGGATCTGCTCCTCAAAGGCGTCGGGCGATCGATCGGCCACAAACGCATCGACCTCCGCGATGCTGGGGGGCAAGCCGATCAAATCGAGACTCAACCGTCGCAGCCACGTCACGCGGTCCGCTTCCGGTGACGGAACCATTCCTTCTTGCAGCAATCGCTGCGATACAAACGCATCGATTGGATTGCGGATCCAATTGCGAAGCGTTTCACAAGCTACGGCTTCCGTGTCGGCAGGCGCTTCGGTCGTGGAAGGCTTTGCCGAATCGACGGCGAAAGGTACTGCGGGGCGTGTCGGCGGAACAAATGCCCAGTGCTGTTCGTATCGGGCTCCCTCAGCGATCCAATTTTGCAGCAACTCGACTTCCTGATCCGTTAACGGTTTGCCGGTCCCCGCCGGCGGCATCTGCAGATCGGGATCGTCCGAAAGGATCCGCGCTACCAATTCGCTCTCCTCCGGTTTGCCGGGGACGATCGTCGACGAATCCGCTGGCGGCGCGATGTCCAACCGCAGATCGGCTTCGCGATGTTCGGGATCGGGACCGTGACAGGCAAAACATTTGTCGGCCAGGATCGGACGGATCGCGCGTCCGAAATCGATAGGCTGTTCCGCTGCGTCAGCGACCGAAAGGATCGAACAACATGCGACAAGCAGCGTGAAATGGCGGATCACGGGTTTACCTGGTGGGAGGCGAGCGTTTAGAGATCGCATTCGGCGCGAACATCAATGCTGAAAGGTGGTAGGAAACTGGAAGGTTGGGCTGACTGTAGAGTTCCTATTCCAACGAGTCGCCGGAGGTCCGAACCCGCGCGGGGCGTTCCGGTAAGCCCTCCCCGAAAAACTCGCTGAAGGCTCGTTTATCGACCCTCCCACGGCATGCCGTGGGAGGGTGAAGTGCGTCGACAGGCACAACCACACCAGCATACACGATTGGAACCACAGTGTCGCGGAAACGCGATCACTGAACCATTGCTTTGATCCGCAGATATTCCCCGTACGACCAGGCTTGGAAGGGGCAGCCGCGCGGGGTGTGAGGCGGTTCGGCATCGGCGACTTCGCTGATATGCCCCAACCCCGCTTGTTGCAAATGTTCCTGCAAGGGTTGCAAGAACCGTTGCTTCGCCTGCGACTTGGCGGCTGCAGAACCACCATGGGCTTTCAACCACGCTTCGACAAACGGGCCCATCAACCACGGCCAGACCGTCCCTTGATGATACGCGGCATCGCGAGTTCGCAGGTCGCCTTGATAGCGCGGCTTGTAATCGGGATGACCGGGGGCGAGCGATCTCAGGCCGATGGGAGTGAGCAATTGAGCTTCGACCGCTTCGACCACGCGTCGGCACTTTTCTTCGTCCAACAGCGCGATCGGCAGCCCGCCGGCGGCGAAGATCTGATTGGGACGAAACGCCGCGTCGACGCTTCCCGATACGTGGTCGAGATCGACGATATCGTGAAGGTACCCGTCGACTTCGTTCCAGAACTTTTCAGTAAACGATGCTTGGGCGAGTTCCAGCTGCACACGACGATCGCGGTCGTAACGGCTTGCAAACGCGAGGGCGTTGATCCAAAGGGCTTGGATTTCGACCGGCTTGCCGATCCGCGGCGTGACGACCCAGTCGCCCACTTTGGCATCCATCCAAGTCAACTGAACACCCGGCTCTCCAGCCGCGATCAAACCATCGTCCTCCATCCGGATGCCATAACGTGTCCCTACAGTATAACCAGCCAAGATCGCGTTGACGGCGGCCAACAGACGAGTCGTCTCTTCATGCGGAAGCCCTCGCTTTTCACGACGGTGGGCGTCGAAGCTCTCTTGAACCGCCACGATGTACCACAGCGAAGCATCGACCGCGTTGTATTCGGGCGTGTCGCCGCGATCGGGAAAACGGTTGGGGAGCATCCCTTGGGAAACGGTCTCGGACCACAACAACAAGATCCGATGGGCGATCGCGAGCCGATCGGGCGATGTCAAACAGAGACCGCGGAGGGCGATGAAGGTATCGCGTCCCCAGTCGCCGAACCAGGGATAACCGGCGATCACCGAAGCCCCTGCGCCACGCTTGACGATATATGAACGAACGGTCTCCGTCTCGCGACCCGCTTGTTCGCGACGGTGACGTTCCTTCTGCGCGATCGCAGCGTAACAGTTCTCCGCGGAAAGGCCCTCGTTTCCCGAAAGCTTACTCATCGGCTGGTTGGCCGACAGCAATAGGTAAGCGTCTTGCGGATTCAAGTCCCAATGGAACTCGCCCGGCGTGGCAAGGTCTTCCATGTCGTCGAGGCCACGCTCCCGTTCGGCAGTATAAAGGAAGCCGTAGTACCAATCGGGCGCTTCGACAAGCCGAGCGTTAGCTTGGGCGTGGATCGATGGCATGTCGGGATAGGGTTGCCATGAGAGCGAACCGGCCGCGCGATTCGTCGTTGAATCGAAATCGGAATTTGCGTGATGTAACGTGTGGAAATCGCGTCCCGACAGGAAAGGACGCACGCGTAGTGCGAGTCCACGTCGCGGCCCCTCCACACGCCAACGCATGGCTACGCCAGGCAGCCCCTCGGGAACGAACAGCTCTTGAATGATCGTGACCGCCTCGCTGATCTCAAACCGCCAAGTCGGCCACGGATCGATCGAAAACGATTCCAGCCGTTTGCCACCGTCGGGCGAACGGACATCGCCGCGATAGTACTGCGTCGAGATCGGATACTCTCCGTCGGGCGTTTCCACCACGACGTCGATACCGTTGACAAGCACCACGCGCTCGGCAGGCGGCTTTTCCGCGACTAACAGCAACGCGTGGTAGCGACGCGTCCGTTGACCGCAGACCGTTCCGGAAGCGAAGCCGCCGAGCCCATCGGTCTCGAGCCATTCGGAGAAGTCTCGGTCGTCATCAACTGTCATCGCAGCACCGCCATTCAAAAGGAGCCGGGTATGTAGAGCCGGATAGGAATGGTCAGACTACAAGAATCCCGCTCCGCTTTTCCGCTGCAAATACGCGAAAGCCCGCGGGCTCGCCAGCAGACCTTACCTTCGCAATCGATCTGCTCCGACCTACTTCGCAGTGGCTGAGAGGTCTTCGATCTGCTCTTCGCCACCCATCGAGATCGATTGTACTTCTGCTGCGTCGAGATCAACTTTTGTGATGTCGACCATTCGAATCTGACTGTTCTCCAACGTGCGGAAATAGAACCGTCCGTTTTTCAGATCGGCGACGCTGGTCCAAAGCGTGCGGTCAAAGACACGATGCCCGCCTTCGATCCCCGCGGCAGCACCGACTGGAATATCGAACGCGTTCAAAATATGAAAGGCTTGCAATACACCCGACTTGGCATCGGCGGATTGCAGAGCGGTCTGCGAATAAGCGACGGCGCGAACGAACCGCGATGGCGGCGTAAAGTCGCCGGGAAGCCCCAGCATGCCGCTCCCCTGACCGAGGCTGGCAATCTGTTTTCCAGCGAGATCGATATTCGGTTTATTCTCAGGGGAAAGCGTCATGTAGTTGCTGAGATTCGTAACGTGCCAATCGAACGCGGGCGAATTGGTGATCACGCCAAACGGGTTTTGGTGAACCTTCAGTTCCCCATCGACATGCTCCAGCACAAAACAGTTGCCAGCGGCGTCGGAGACGATGAAGTGCGCCGGAGGTACGATTCCCATCTCCTTTTGTACCGCGTCGCCGACGAGAACTTTACCGGCCGCCGCGACGGCTTCGTTCGCGTTTGCACAGGTTCCCAGCAGATAGGTACCGAATTCCCAAGGGGCCAACGATTTGTCGAAGTCCTGTTTTTCGACCGTTTGGTACTTCGCAAAACCTGGGAAATAGAAGAGCCCGACGTGCAGCCCCTTCTCATTGATTCCATCGATGATGTACGGCAGGTCGACCGCATTGGCACCGATCGTTCCATATTTCGTGGTCCAACGCAGACCGGGCTGATTCCCAGGCGCCGTCCCGACGTATTCCTTGCCGCGTGGAACGACGATCACGTTCGACTTCAGATCGCTAGCAAACTCCAAAGTCCGGGCGAAGATCACCGAACCGTCCTTTGGCGAGAGCGTGATCCCCGTGCAGGCGGGGGCTGGCGTCGATGAAAGAATGGCGATCGCGGCGATTGCGAAGATGACGCTGAGTTTCCAAAAAGTCTTCAAGACGTGGGCTCCAAATGACCAGGGACAAAAAAGAGTATTGAGAGGAAGAACCGAGTGCAGAATGGTGAGCTTCTGCAGCCAATTCAACGAGGACAATTCGGAGCGAACGACGGATCCTCAGTCGTGCTCCCAGGTCCTCTGCAAATGTACCTCATCATTGTTCCCGGCGACGGAACAGCCCAGAGCTATTCATTGTTTACCTTTAGGCAAATTAGCCGGCACGCGTTAGCGGCTTGTCGGTTTAGTCACAACGAGCTTCCTTGCATTAGCCGTTTGGGCGTTAGCCCCGGTTTAGTGGCAGCGGAACCGGGGCTAACGCCCAATCGGCTGATTAAACCGACGAGCCGTTAGCGTCCGGTTCCCTTGCATAACCGGACACAAGCGTGTGCCGGATGATACCTCAAATGGAAACACTGGTTTGACCTGCGGAACTGCCAACGAGATTCGCTCTCCCAACAAACATGCCCTTCGCAAACGCAGCCAGTCCGTTCGGCAGGTGGCCGCTGGGCATTACAACGTCCTGCGCGATCTCGAGTTCGGCCTCGATCCAATCCTCGACGGCTTGGAACGTTTGATTTGATCGGGGCCTCACCCCAAACAACTTCCCTCCGAACCAACCAAACGCGGCGAAATTCGCTGGCCAAAAACAGCGGAGCATTCTTGAAAATGGTTTGGTCGGCCGGATGACCGTGGGACTACGGAGAAATCAAACCCGCGGTGTTTACCGAGCGAACGCGGTACGGGTTTGTTTCTCCCGGCTTCAATTTGTCGATTGTCCAACGCATCGTCGCCAAGGGAACGGTGGGCGTATCGCTGTACTGCAGCCCTTGAAACAGCGGCCGGCCAAATCGATTCAATGGTTTTTCGGGAACTGTCGCCAGCGTCTTGCCATCGCGCTCGATAATGAAGTGCCCGATGCCGCTTTCCAGATCGGCCGCGGCGTTCCAGGTCAATTGGTCGCCGACGATTTGGACGTCCGTTGGCGCCGGCGGTGGCGTGACGTCGGCCACATTCGAATCGGTGATAAATTGTTTCCACGCCGTTGCGATCGCTTCGTTGGGCAGCCAGATCGACGTCGCAAGAACGCCCTTGTATTCGGCGGCTGGAACAGCAGCTGTGAATGCGGCTTCGTCGACGGGGAGCGGTGCCAGCATGGCCGTCGATTGTGGCATCGGCCGAAGCGGTTGGCCATTCGTTTCAGGCAAGCGTTCGCTTAAACAGGTGTCCAGCCACGGGATCGCCAGGTAGCGCGAGTTGCCACATTCGTGACTGGTCAACGGATCGATGGCGATACCGAGCAAGGCACCGCGGGACCGCATCGCTTTGAAAAAGGTTTCGTTGCTGGGCCAAACGCCCTTAAAACGGCTCTCCTTGTCGGTGTAACCCTCTTTGGTTCCGAAGTTACACATCGTCGGAACGGTCAGCGCCGCGTCGGGCAATGTGTGCGGTTTGATGTTGCGTCCTTCCACCGCTTCGAACAAGGGAACGCCCGATCGCAGCCAAACCGCCGCAATCCGATTTGGATGCAACATCAACATCCCGCCGGCCCAATGCCCACCGCCGCTGTGACCCCACAGCGCCCAGGGGACTTCGGCCAGTTCAGGATGCCCCGATAGTTCTCCCAGGTCGGTCAGTGCGGTTTGAAACGCGTTATCCGATCCGTTGCGTGGATCGCACCACATCTGGCAATCGGTTCCGGCTGGCTGTTCGTACGCCGGCGACAGCAGCGCGCACCGATGCTTCTGCGCCAACGCTTGCCAGTGCAAATCGAACGCCCCGGTTTGTCCCGACTTGCACGACCCTTCGCCGCAACCGTGTTGGTGAACGATCACCCCACGCAGCTTTTCGACACCTGGCGGCATCCATACCGTATAAGCCACCGGATAGGATAGTTCCGCCGGCTGTGAAGAGGCTGCATAACGAACCCGATAATAAGGTGGTTCGACAGTTGGCGGCATGTCATAAGGGGCGTTCTGCGACAGCGAGATTCCTTCCATCGCGGCCAATACGAGCAACAGGGGAGCAAACGATTTCATGGCTGGGACTCTTGAATTGGGGGCTATGCGAAAGGAAATCCGCATCGGTTGGAGTGGGGCGCGATTGAACGCATCGGGGACAGTTTAATCGATCACGGATGCCGAGACGAATCGCTGGCGGCATCGCCCACAATTCCGCATTCACGCGACGCACGTACCGCGACAACGGACAACGTGTTCGCAATAGAATTTGTGCCCGTTGAAGAGGGCAAAGTCAAACGATTCACGTCTTGCCGTCGATCGCTTTCGCCACCGGTGTCCGGCCACAATCACCGCCGTTGGGCCAAACGATTGCGTCACGGAAGTCTAGGAACGCTGCGTTAAACGCATGACGGTATCGATCAATCGATTTCTATCGATCGGTTTACTGAGGAAGTCGTTGCAGCCGGCTTCGATGCAACGGTTCATATCCCCCTGCATCGCATCGGCGGTGAGGGCGACGATCGGTTTATCGAAGCCCAGTTCCCGCAGACGCGTTGCCGTTTGGTAGCCATCGAGTCGCGGCATCTGCATATCGAGCAAGATCAAATCGACCGAACGCATGAGTTCAGGATCGGTTGTCAAACGCTCGATCGCTTCGAGCCCATCTTCGACTTGGTCGACCTCCGCCCCCGCTTGGGACAAGATGCGCGAGCTGAGAAACCGAACATCGCGCCGATCATCGACGATCAACACGCGGCAATCGAGCTGTGTGTCGCTGGCATCATGGCGGTCACGGGCATCGACCGGTCCCTCGATCACATCGTCGAGATTCGGTCGGATACGTCGCTGATCCTGAACGTCGCCAGCCGCGATCGCAAACGTAAAACAACTCCCCTTGCCCGGCTCACTCTCGACCGAAATATCGCCGCCGAGCATATTGACCAAACGCTTGCTGATCGCCAACCCCAACCCCGTTCCGCCAAACGAACGGCTGACCGAGGCGTCGGCTTGTGAAAACGCTTGAAACAGACGCTCCTGTTGCTCCAACGAAACGCCGATTCCCGTGTCGATTACACGGAACCGAATCATCGATTCTCCCGCCCGCTCGAATTCGCTGACCTGCAATCGCACGCTCCCCGACTTGGTGAACTTCACGGCATTGCCGGTCAGATTGATCAGGACCTGCCGCAAGCGTTTGGGATCACTATCGATTCGTTCCGGAACCGTCCCCTCGAATTCGACCTCAAAGTCCAGTTGGCGTTCGGCGGCGCGAACATCCATCATCGAACGGACATCCCCCACGATCTCCGCGACGGAAAACCGTTCATTGTGGATCTCCATCTTGCCAGCTTCCATCTTCGACAAATCGAGGATGTCGTTGATGATGGCCAACAGAAAATTGCCGTTGCGTTGGATCGTGCGAAGATGTTCAAGCTTTTCGGGATCCTGTTCTTGAGCCAACAACAGATCGGCATAGCCGAGCACGGCGGTCATCGGAGTTCGGATCTCGTGGCTCATGTTCGCCACAAACTCGCTCTTCGACGCATTGGCCAATTGCGCCTGATGCTCGCTGGCTCGCAGCGCCTGTTCCACCTGAACGCGATCGGAAATATCGACTCCCGAAGCGATCAGATGCGTGATTTGGCCACCTTCGTTGCGGACCGGGGCGAGCATGAAATCGATCGTCATCCGCGTCTCACAGGCCATCCGCACTGCGACGTCATAACGCACCACTTCACCCGCGACAGCCCGAACCACAGCCTCCTGCAATCGGGCAATTGATTGGGGTTCGAAGTTCCACCAATAACAGTCCCAAAATTTTCGGCCTACCACTTCGGTTCGATCGATCGCCCCCGCCTTCAGCGCGGTCGCATTCGCTTCCAACAGCGTTCCGTCGACTCCTAACACTCCGATAAAGAACAGCGTATTGTCGATCACACGGCGTAGCTGTGCCTCGCGATCGGCCAGTTCCAATTCCCAACGCTTCCGCTCGGTAACATCGCTCGCCACCGCCACGATACTCAACGGCTGTCGATCTCGATCGCGGCGAATTACACCGCGACCGGAACTCCAGACGATACCTTGGTTGTCACCGCGAAGGATCCGAAATTCCATGTCGAACGATTCGCATCGACCGGTGAAAAGGGCGTCGATCCGTTGGGCAACTCGATCGCGATCGTCGACGTGAATGATCTCTAAAAAACCAGCTCGCGTCGGCAGGAATTGATTCCGTGTGTAACCAAAAAGTTCGAACAGTTGATCCGACCAAATGACTCGGTCGGCCAAGATATCCCAGTGCCAAGTTCCCAGTTGTCCGGCATCCATCGCCAGATGCAATTTCCGCTCGCGGTCGAGCAGTTCTTGCTCGGATTCCTTCCGGGCGATGCACTGGGCGATCGCATCGGCGATCGGCAACATCTGTTGGAAAACTTCGGGGACCAGGGCATGGCGGGCAAACAACGCAACGACGCCAACGACGCGTCCTTCGACGACCAAAGGATACCCAGCAAATGCGACAAGCCCTTCGCTTGCCGCCCATTGGGGATCGCCGACGCTGCCGTCATGCAAGACGTCGTTTGTCTGCAGAGGTCGCTGCGTCGACGCGATCTGCCCCACTTTCAATTCGCCCATCGGAATTCGGCTGTGTCGACCGTCGAGATGCGTGTAGAGACCCGCGCTGGCGGATAGTTCCAAGACCTGAGTCGCTTCGTTCAACAGCCAGATACGGGCGAAAGCGCCGTCGAGAACATCGACCAATTGCTGACAACAGGTCTGCAAGATCTTGGGCAACGGCGCCGCGCCGGCTAACGCGACCGCCAACGATCCGTGAAGCCCGGCCAGTTTCGCCCGCTGTTCCAAAACCGCTTCCGCCGCTTTGCGTTCGCTGATGTCGCGAAGATAGGCGGTAAAAAATGGCGAGCCATCGCGATTAAGCGAGACATTGATTGCCAGTTCGATCGGAAACTGGGTTCCATCGGCCCGAAGCGCGAGCAGTTCGACACGTTTGCCGATCACACGAACCTGCCCCGAATCCAGGTAGCGCTGGAGTCCCTGTCGATGCGCTTCGCGAAATTCTGCGGGGATCAAGGTGTCGGCCAGCGACTTGCCCGTCACCTCTCCCTTTGAAATGCCAAACGTCGTTTCGGCGGCGGCGTTGAAATCGACGATCTTGCCGTCGACATCCATCGTGATGATGCAGTCCAAGGCGGCATCGAGAACTGCAGCTTTGCGGGCCTCTTCGTCGCGGTAGCGATCATCGAGTCGTTTGCGACGAATCGCTTGGCCGATCTCACGGCCGACATCGCGCAACATCCGCAGGCTCGAATCGTCCCGATCGAGTTTCGACGTCGAAAAAAATTCGATCGCCCCCCGGAAATGTTTGCCGCTGGAAATGGGGGATGCCATCGCACTGACGATCCCCACTTCGCGGGCTAATTCATTCCGTTGAAAAAAGACCTCCGAATCACCATCGGTCGCGGTAACATCTTCGATCCAATGGGGCTGTCTTCTTTCCCAAACGTATCCGGGCAGACCCGATCCATTCTGGAATCGCCATTCTTTGCTCCGTTGAGCAAATTGAATCAACGGCGCGGACGCATCGGCCACGCTCGCTTCGACACATTCCAGCAGGCGAGTTTTCGAATCGACCAGCCACAACAGGCATACATCGACATTCAGAATCTGTCGCAGATTCTCCAACAACTGAGGAACCGCATCGTCGAACGATTCGGTATCGACCAACAATTGTGTCAAGCTGTGTGTTGCCGCCAACCGCATCTCGTCTCGTTTGCGATCGGAGATATCAACGAATGTTAGAATCACTCCATCGGGTTGATGATCGTATCGATAGGGCAGCACACGGCGCAGAAACCAACGGCTTTCGGTCGTTTGAAATTCGTCTTCGACATACGCGATCTCATCGCTCAGCTTATCGACCTGCGGAATCGCTGGCATCTTGTCCGATTTGTGCGCAATTTCCGATAACGGTCGACCGATGTCCGATTCGCAAACGTTGTAGATGTCGCGAACCGTTGGCGTAAAGCTTTTGATCCTGCCGCTGGCGTCCAAGAAGATCGTCGCGATCTGGGTTCCCTCCAACAGGTTTCGCAAATCGCTGCGAGCCCGCAGCAGCGCTTCCATGCCAGCTTGAATCTCTTGCTTCGAAGTCGCCAGTTGTTCGTTGGCCGATCGCAGTTCCTCATTCAACCGAAGCAGTTCTTCATTGGTCGATTTCAGTTGTTCATTGGATCCAGCCAAATCTTCAACCGCGCTCTTCAGCTCGGTTCGGGACGGCTCGGACTGCCGCTGGGTATCTAGAATCGCATCGTCCACATCTGGCCCTCCATCCGCTTGTATTGGCAACAGCCACTTTGCGATTCGGGTCCCGATGGGTGCAGTTCCAGAGCCCGTGACAGACTCGTGATCCGATACGATTGTCTGACCGCCCGCAGCAGCCAAGGTCTCGATCCCCGCTCGGCCATCGGCGCCCGGCCCTGAAACCAGCACACCAAGAACGGGGATCTGTTTGATTTCCGCCAACGCGGCGAAGAGTTCGTCGATCGGATTTGTTGATTCAACCGAAGCATCGTTGGCAATCGCAGCAACGCCAGCGTCGCCAAAACGAAGACAGTTGTTTGGGGGAACCCAATAGATATGGTTGGGCCGCAGCAGAATCGGCGACTCGCCAAGCTCGCTCATCGCCATCGTTGCGGCGTCAGCGTGGGAATCGAGCAAACGGTCGACGATGGACGTACGCGCGATGATGAACGCAGCCCCGGTGCTTTGGGGGAGCCCGTCCAACAGACGCCCGATCGCGTCGTTTTCCGACGCGGCACAACCGATACCGATGATCGCCGTTGGTCGGTCGACCTCACCTCGGTTCGAGGTTTGAGCCCATTGCATTGAAGAGTGATTCCAGTGGCGAATTCGTAGCCTGTCAAGGCTTCATTGTGGGAACTTCGCGACGGCATCACAACCGTGGGTAAGGCAATCGACGGAACGAATCGATCGGAGCGCAGCAACGCCTCCAGATCAGGTGCCATCGGACACGCGTACACCTCCGCTTAATGCGCGCTACACTCTTGCGGTCGCGCTATTGATTCTGGATCTCGATCGAATGCGAGATTTGCGAATCGAGGAATTTGCCCATCACAATCCATCCATCGCTGCTTAGGTCACAATCGACCGTCACGCGAATGGTTGCGGCAAGAGTCGGTAGCGTCGCGGGATCGATGGTCACGTCATAGCTCAATCTTGGATTGAACGCCGTGATCGTGTCGTCGACCGCCCCCTGCACCTCGGCAATCGTCGCTCCTTGAACCAACGCGGTTCGCGCGCCTTCATAAGCGGCTTGGGCAACCATGTTTCGCAGCAAGTTGTAACGGATCACATCGGCGCTGGCCACGAACAGAAACAACAGGATCGGGATGCAGAACGCCATCTCGACGGTGACCGCTCCCTGGCGACCGCGTCGTTCGAATCGAAGGCGTCGTTGGTGTTGGAACTTCATGGCATATTACTCCGTTAACGACAGCCCAATCGAACGAGCAATCTCTCGGAACGCCGTCTGCAGCTCTTCATCGCTAGCCGCTTGGAACGCCGTTCCCCCAGTTGTATCGGCCACATCTTGCATCACCGAGAAACTGGCCCCGGCACCGAAGCTGACCGTATGGATGGTGATCCTTTCATTCTTTGCATACACCGCTGCCTGGACCGGGTTGTATCCGACGTTCCATTGCCCGTCGGTCATCAGGATGATCACCTTCTCCGAAAAGCTGGCGTTGGGAGAGTTTCGGATCAACGACCGCGCTCGATCGATGCCGCTGCTGATCGCCGTCCCGCCGATGATCTCGCGGTTACCGATCGCCCGCACCGCGTTTTGAACCACCGAATAGTCGTTGGTGAAGTTGGCGTTCGTTGTCACCTCAGTCGCCGTGAACGTTCTTCGGTAGACGGCACTGTACTGCGACTCGGGAGCCGAATACGAAACCAACGCGACGTGTTCCTTCTTTTCCTTTTGCCCCATCTCGTCGAAGAAGACATCGATCGCGTTTTCGAGACTGTCCCAACGACTTCGCGGTTGCGGAGCTTCAAAATACGCATAGCTAAAACTTTGGCGATTCGGATAAACCCAATCGACCCCGGACAGGTCAAACGCCATCGATGCCGATCGATCGAGCACCAGCACGATGTCAAGATTGATCTCTGTGGCGGTCGCCATCTGCGACAGATCGGTCGCTTCCCCGTTGCGAACTCCCGGGAACAACGATTGCAGTCCGGGATTCACCGAACCACCTCCCAGCCGAGCGACAACGCGGAACGAATTGATCGGCGTCGCATCTTCGCTGAACTGAAACTTGTTGTTGGTTTGCCGTTGCGAATTCCCCGCGAGAATATCGGCGTTCGCCAATTTAAAGCCTTTTGCACCGATCACGCTGTTTTGCTCGGCAAGATTCTTCGCACGTTGTTTCGCTAGCGAAATCGAGCCGGTCTGTGTGTATTCCACCGAAGCGGCTTTCGACGAAAGATCCGACACGATGCGCATGTCGGTTCGCGCTGCTTCGACCAACGATAGATCGAGCGCCATCGTGCCCAACGCAATCAAAGCGGCCAACATAAACAAGAACATCACCAGAATTGCACCGGTTCGTGTTTGGGAAGGAGAGCGTTTTAGAGGCATTTGTAGGATCCAAATCGAGGTAAAATTGCGAGGGCGACTACTCTTTGACAGCAGTTACCGACACGGTGACATTTCGATCGGCAAGCAGATTGAAAGACGAGAAATGGGCCAGTTCGGAGATCGGAACTGTCAGTTCAAGCTGCAACAGATCGCCTCTCTTGGCCGTTGTTAGATTGGCGGGAGGCGTCAGCGTCCAACCTTCGATCTCACGAGCGGTCAGCATTCGATCAATGGCGCCATTGACGTCCGCACTGACCGCACCCACGTCGGCAGCAGCGCGGATGCCCTCATACGCGGCGACCTTCAGTGTTTGTTTGAAGTAGATGTAGTTGGTGACGTCGATAAATCCGAATGTTACGACAGTGAACACCGGCAAACAGAATGCGAGTTCAGCAACGGCCGCCCCCAAACGTATGGGACCGCGTGCCCGGTGATCCCGTTTCGGCTTTCGGCTTCGACGGCCGATCGGACCTGTTTTGTATTGCATCGAAAGGCTGTTGAGTTTTGTTACGGAATCGGCAGTTCACGAAACCGGCTCATCGCAGTGAGGCTTCGCAAAACGGAAACACATAGAAACTCTATGCTACGCAGTGGTCCCAGGCGGGAAATTTCTCCGTTGTTTTTCCACAACGCCTCCGCCCCACAACACTGCGTTGTTATGCGATCTGCCCAGCCCTCCGAAATCCCGACGGTCGGCGCCACCACGGGGTTCCGTGTTTATCGTAGGTTCTCGTTGGTGCGACCG